>JAEESG010000125.1 GCA_016286245.1 Clostridiales bacterium
GCGGTTTTTCAGCGGTGCGGAGTCTCTTTTCGCGTGTATAAATAAATGAATCGGGGTCCCACGGCTTTTCAACAAGCCATCCGTCGTGGAAGAAACGTCCCGCTATAACGTCGTAAGGCTTTATAAGCACGCTGCCGTCGTCAAACGCTTCCACTATAAGCATTTGTGCGTCCGTTCTTCCCTCCTGCGGGAACGTTCTTGTTATTTTGTCGTATTCGTCCATTTCAAAATAGCTGAAGCTTCCGGTTCCCACGGAAGTAACGTGGTCCTGATGAATCGAGCGCGGGTCGTTTATCGGCGCGTGCGAGTGCCCCGAGAAATCTATAACCTGAGGATAATTTTCCAAAATCGGTATCAAAGCCGCTTCTCCCCATGCTATGCTTCCGTAAACGGTGTCCCTTAAATGCGGATGCTGGAAGAAGAATATCGCTTTTTTCGGCGTGTCCGCATGCGCTTCTGCCAGCGCGTTCATTGCAAATTCTATCTGCGGCTTGTAGAACTGACATCCGTTCGTCGTCGTAATCGAAATAAAATGGTATCCCTTTATAACAAGATGCGTGTCCGCCGGCTGCTTGAATATCTCGTCAAACTGCTTGCGAGCGCCCTCTTCGCCCTGCTCTCCGAAGTATTCGTGAGACGACATACAAAGATTAACGACAGTTCCGGGTCGTATGCCCTTATCAAGCGATTCTTTGACCAACTCCATCTGCTCGCGAGTGCCGAGGTTTGCAAAATCACCAACAACATATACGGCGTCAACCGCCGAATATTCCTGCGAATCCGCGTAAGCGTACAGCTGACGCAAACCCTCCTCAAATCTCTCTTTTTCAACGCAGTCCGCGTCCTTATAGTGCAGGTCGCTGCACGCCATAAAACGAAGTACAACCTTTTTCATGTTTTTTCTCCTTATTTTAATCTTTTATATTATTCATTTTCAGACGGGATGAAATTTTTTTAAAACTTCAAATCACACGTCTTCTCAATATCAAATTCCTCAAAATACGCTTCTTCCATGGGAATCCACTTTTCGAGAAATGTTTTTACGTCCTGCTCTTTGTTTCTTCGTTTCAGGCGCTTTATCTGTTCTTCGCGTGATACCGACAGAAAAATGCGGATATCATAAAAACCGCTCAGTTCGGGGTGGCAGGAATACGCGCCTTCGACGATAACCACGTCTTTCGGAATTACGGTAACCGGCGGCTTGAGCGTCATCGTTTCACAGTCGAATTTTCTGTACGTGATCTCTTTTTCCCCGTTTGAAAGCGGTATTAAGATTTCCTCAAGAAATCGCTCTCTGTCAACGTTTCCGCCGGGTGTGTTCAGACGATTTTCGGTGCGCTGTTCGGGTCGAAGAAAGTAGTCGTCCATGTGGAAAACCGTGCATTCCGTTCTTATTTGCAATTCGTTTGCAAGCGTCGTCTTCCCTGAGGCGCACCGTCCGTCGACGGCGGCAATTACGCGGCGATCAGGCGCTTTTATCTGATTGATTTTTTGAAGAATCGTTTCTGTTTTTTTATTATTCATCAATTTTATACTTCCTTGCGGGAACGTATTTGAAAACGCTGTTTATGTAGTCCATATACCTTGGATATTTCTTTGATGAAATCGCTTCTCCGAGAGCCGAACTGCCCATAAACAAAAGCACAAGCGCAAGCGGACCTATAAAAGACCAATGAAAGACAGCGTTTTGAGCGATTTTTGCGCCTATTACGAAAACGTAAAGGCTGATCCATATTCCCTGCTCCCCCAAGTAATTCGGGTGGCGCATATACGCCCACGGGCCCGAAATATTGAAGCCGAGATTAAAAGGCTGCGGAAGCTTTTCAAGAGAGCCGTTTTCCGAGAGCAGTTTTATCTTTTTCTGATAAAATTTCCACTGATATTCGTCCGACACCGTTTCAAGAACGAGAAACAAAACCGAAAAAACCGCCGCTATAACATCAAAAGCGCCGAAAGGTTTTGTTGATTCCATACACGCAAGCGCGGGAAAACATATTGCGAGCACCAGAAGATTCTGATACATGCTTATAAAAAGCAGGTCGAAAGCAGCCCAGGCGAACTTATTTCTGAAAAACGGTTTTGCACGTACGACCGCCCAGCGGTAATCCTCGACGCCTGTCCAGAATTTAATATTATACGCGCCTTTTCTTGCAAAATTTACCGTAAGTCTGATTCCCCACGCAGTAACGATAAGCGCATATACGACAAGTCTTGTCTTCATTCCGCCTCTTAATGCCGTAATCCATGAGTATGCTATCGGAAGGAGGCTCCACAGCTTGTCCATCTGCGAAAAATTACGGGAAATCTCCCCTACGGTAAAACAGTAAATAATACTGCATGAGCAGATGACAAGCAGAATATTCATCGTTGATTTCTGGTTTTCCGACAAAGAATAATCGCTGAAAACGGCGCACAGAGCGATAAGAGTCAGAACGACGGCCGAAGAAACGACTGTTCCAGCTGTTTTCAAGAATGAATTGCTTTTCATATTAACACCCGTATAATTAATATTTTGACTATATTATATACTACATTTCGGCGTTTGTCTACATTTTTCGCAAAAGTATCTTTCTGTTGAAACGTTCACACTTTTTCGGTATAATTGGGATGAAAAATGAGAATTATCGGAGGAAATAAAGATGAAAAACGGCAAAATCCCCGATCCGAACGTTATTCACCCCATACACGGATACGACAAGGAAATATACGTTAAGCCGACATTAAAAAACCCGAATATCTCCGTCGGCGATTTCACATACATTGCGGACTCCGATTTTGAAAGCCACGTAACGCACCTTTATTCTTGGAACGGCGACAGGCTTATTATCGGCAAATTCTGTCAGATCGCGTCGGGTGTTGAATTTGTCATGAACGGCGCAAATCATCAGATGAACGCCGTATCAACGTTCCCGTTTTACACGCTTGAGGGCTGGAATATGGAGCCGCCCGCAAAAAAAGATCTTCCGCTCAAAGGAGACACCGTAATCGGAAACGACGTTTGGATAGGTCAGAACGCGGTCATTCTCCCGGGCGTTCACGTCGGCGACGGCGCGATAATAGGCGCAAACAGCGTTGTCGGCAGCGACGTCGTGCCTTACTCGATTGTTGCGGGAAATCCCGCAAAGCTGATAAGAAAGCGCTTTGACGACGAGCTTATCGGTCTTCTGCTGAAATTCAGGTGGTGGGATAAGAGCACGGAAGAAATTGACGCCCTCATTTCGATACTTACCTGCGGCGATCTTGAAAAGGTCAGAAAGGAAATCAAATCAAAACTATGATTATAATTATTACCGGTGCGTCTCACACGGGAAAAACGCTTCTGGCGCAGAAAATGCTTGAAAAATACGGATATCCGTACTTATCGATCGACCATCTGAAAATGGGGCTTATCCGAAGTAAAAACACCGCGCTTACGCCGGAGGACGACGACGCGCTGACAGACTATCTTTGGCCCATTGTCCGCGAGATAGTACAAACGGCGGTTCAAAACAAT
>JAEESG010000023.1 GCA_016286245.1 Clostridiales bacterium
ATTGTATAAGACGGGAGCACTTTATGGAATGCAATAACGTTTCCCGAAATATCGGTAAAATTGCCGGAAAGCGTACTGAGATCTGCTCTTTTTGCGATAAATTCACAATAATCCGTATCCTTTACAAAGCAGATATCCTGACTGTCCTTTTTTTCCGCCACGGGAAGCGCTTTTTCCCTTGCGTACTCCCGTATCTCCTTTTTCGTCATATCTCCGAGCGGAAAAAGCGTTTTTGAAAGTATATCCTGAGTCAGGCGGTAAAGCATATACGTCTGGTCTTTTGTCTCGTCCTTCGCCTTTTTCAAAAGAAATCTGCCGTTCGACTCTTCGACGTTTGCGTAATGTCCGGTTGCGATAAAATCGCAGCCCTTTTCTTTTGCAAAATGAAGAATAGACGGAAATTTAAGGTTTTTATTGCAGAAAACGCACGGATTCGGCGTTTTTCCGTTCAAATACGTTTCGGTAAAGTATTTTATTACCGTGTTTTCAAACTCGTCTTTCAAATCGAGCACGAAATGCTCTATTTCAAGCGTTCGTGCAACGTCCGACGCGTCGGTTTGCGCGTTTTTTATATCTTTATTTTCCGTCGTTTCAAGCGTACAGCCCAAAACGGTGTACCCTTGTTCTTTTAAGATACATGCCGCGACGGAGCTGTCCACGCCGCCGCTCATGCCTGTCATTACACTTTTCATCTGCACGTTTTAAAGCGTATCGTAATATTCCTTTACGACTTCCCTCTCGTCAAAGTGATACTTTACGCCTTTTATCTCCTCGTACATCTGCTGTCCTTTGCCTGCGAGTATTACGATATCCCCTTTTTGCGCGTGTTCCAGCGCATAGAATATCGCGCTTCTCCTGTCCTTTATGACGGTATATTTACCGTCGGTTTTTGCAATTCCCACGAGGATATCCGACATAATATCCTCAAGTTCCTCTTCTCTCGGGTTATCAGACGTTATTACCGACAAATCGGCATATTTGCCCGATATTTCTCCCATATCGTATCTTCTCAGCCTGGAGCGGTTGCCTCCGCAGCCGAAAACGCATATAATCTTTGACGGATTATATCTCTTTACGGCGCAAAACAGGCTTTCGAGGCTGAGCGCGTTATGCGCGTAGTCGATTATTACGGGAATATCGCATTTTTCATGGTGAACGGGCTCTGTTCTGCCTATTACCTTCACTTCCGAAAGTGCGGCGGATACGGTATTGATATCAACGCCCATTTCCATACATACGCTTGACGCGCACAGTGCGTTATACACCGAAAACTCGCCGGGGACGTTTATATTCATTCTCTTGCTCTGTCCCTTTGTTTTCAGCGTAAACTCGGTCTTCATATCGGTATCGATATAGAAATTCTCGTCGCTTCCGAAATAGTCCGCCTTTTCGTTCTTACACGAAAAAGTTACGTACGGAACGTTTTCCTTTTTTATGATATCCTCGATAAAATCTATTTTATCGCTGTCGGCGTTTATCGACGCTTTATCGCACATTGTGAAAAGTTTTCCCTTCCAGCTTATATACTCGTTAAAGCTCTTATGCTCGCCCTCGCCTATATGGTCGGGAGATATATTCGTAAACACCGCAGTATCGAAGTGCATGCCGTAAACTCTGTCAAGCATGAGCGCCTGCGACGACACCTCCATTACGCAGTGATTTATCCCGCATTTTAACATTTCCGAAAACAGTCTGTGAAGCTCGTAGCTTTCGGGAGTGGAATTATCTATGTACTCGTATTTATCGCCGTAATATATGCCCGTCGTGCCGATTATTCCGCATTTTATGCCCGCTTTTTCAAGTATATGCGCTATCATGAACGAAGTGCTCGTCTTGCCCTTTGTTCCGGTAATGCCTATGAGCGTCATTTTATCGGACGGTCTTCCGAAAAACTCGGCTGAGGTCAGCGCGAGCGCTTTTCTCGTGTTTTCGGTCAGAATGAAATTCACTTCATTATACTTTTCGCTGTAAACATCAAACGCTTCCTTACTGTCGCAGATAATTGTCAAAGCGCCGTTGGAAACGGCGCCGTCTATATAATCGTGTCCGTCCGAAACGGCGCCCTTTGCCGCCGTAAAGACGTATGCTTCCTTAACCTTTCTCGAATCGTACGCGATACCTTTTATTTCACTGTTTACGCGTATTTTCTTTTCAACCGTGAGTTTATCCAAAACTCTTTCCAAATCGCTTATATTCAAGCGCCAAACACCTCGCTGTCAAGGGACACCGTGCCGTCAAAAACCATCTTGCTCGGTGCCGTCATAAATATATTATCGGTTTTCTCGTCCCATTCGATAAGCGTAATGCCACCTATCTGATGAACTTCCGATTTTCTTTCGCATCTTCCGGTGAGAACTCCGCCGACTACGCACGTCGAACAACCCGTTGCGCACGCAAGCGTCTCGCCCGTTCCTCTTTCCCACGTCCGGAGCTTTAGCGTTCTTTTATCTATAACTTCGCAAAACTCCGCGTTTACTCTTCTCGGGAAAATCTTATGATTTTCCATGAGCGGGCCGTATTTTGCAAGGTCAAAGCCGTCAACGTCGTCTATAAACGTTACGCAGTGCGGGTTTCCGAGCGAAATTGCGGTGGTTATGAAGTCTCTGTCCAAAAGTCTTACGGGATAATCTATGCATCTTTCGCTCTCGCAAAGCACGGGCACTTTTTTCGCCTCAAGTATCGGCGCGCCGATTACGGCGGTTATATTTACTGCCTTTCCGTCCTTTACGTCAAGGAAAATTCTCTTTATTCCGCCGAGCGTTTCAACCGTAAATTCCGTTTTGGTCGTAAAGCCCTTATCGTAAACGTATTTTCCGACGCTTCTTATGCCGTTTCCGCACATTTCCGCTTCCGTTCCGTCGGGGTTGAATACCCTCATGCGGAAGTCCGCGATATTCGACGGGCATATAAGTATCATTCCGTCTCCGCCCACGCCGTAATGCCTGTCGGACAGAAATCTTGAAAGCTCGTTCAAATTTTTTATGTTCTGGGTTATGGTTTCGATATAGACGTAGTCGTTGCCATAAGCCTGCATTTTCGTAAATTTAAGGTCAAACGTCATATTACTTATTTTCTCCGAGCACCGATTCGAGATCCTTTATTATATCCTCCGCCGGCTCGATGCCCACGGAAAGTCGGATCAGCTTATTCGTTATTCCGAGCTTGTTTCTTATCTCCTCAGGCACGGAATTGTGCGTCTGCGTCATGGGATATGTGATGAGGGTCGTTACTCCGCCGAGGCTTTCGGCAAACATTATCATCTTATATCCGCAAAGCGCCTTTTCAACCATTTTTTCGTCCTTCAGCGTAAACGAAAGCATTCCTCCGAAGCCCGTACACTGTCTTTTCGTAACTTCGTACGACGGGTGTTCGGGCAGTCCTATGAAATAAACCTTTTCGACGTTTTTATTGTTTTTGAGCCACTCTGCGATTTTACTCGCGTTTTCCTCGTGTCTCTTCATGCGCAGTTCGAGCGTCTTCATTCCGCGAAGAACAAGAAAGCAGTCAAACGGCGAAAGTCCCGAGCCCTCGGTCTTCTGGATGAGCGTCATTCTGTCCGCCGTCTTTTCGTCGTTCACAACGACGAGTCCCGCCATGGTATCGTGATGGCCTGCAAGGAATTTCGTCGCGCTGTGTATTACTATATCCGCGCCAAGCTCTATCGGTCTCTGGAAATAGGGGGTAAGGAACGTATTGTCAATTACGAGATACGCGCCTATCGGCTTTGATATTTCGGACAGCGCCTTTATATCGGCGACCTTCATCATGGGATTTGTCGGCGTTTCGGCGTAAATCATCTTCGTATTCTTTTTTACGAGTTTCTTTACCGCCTCGGTGTCGCCTATATCGACGTAATCGAAATCAACTCCGTAATCTCTCCACAGTTCCTCGATAAGTCTGTGCGTTCCACCGTAAATATCGTCGGAAATGATTACGTGGTCTCCGCTTTTAAGAAGCGAAAATACCGCAAGAACAGCGGCAAGTCCCGTCGAAAAAGCAAAGCCGGCACATCCGCCTTCGTAAAGTGCGATTGCGCATTCAAGCTCGTTTCTCGTGGGGTTTCCGCTGCGCGTATACGTATATTTCAGATCAGATCCGAGTTTCGGGTTTTTATACGTGGTCGTCTGATATATCGGGAAGCTGACGGAGCCGGTAAGCGGATCTATTCCGTTATACCCGTGAACAAATTTTGATTCAAGCGAAAAATCTGACATCTTATTCTTATCGATCATGACAATTTCCTTCCCCATATATATTTAATATTTTATTATATATTAATTATACGCCGCCGCCGTTTTTTTGTCAACAAAACGCGCGCCGTTTTTTGCTTTTTGCACCCGTTCTTTAACTTATTTTTTCCGTTTTTTCCCGTTTTTTCAAAAATATGTTTTTACGGTTGACACGTTATTAACAGACTTATTTTTTGTTCAAAATCCATTAAAAAATTGTCTTATTTTACCCTTATGAGTGTTTTCATGCCCTCTTTTAAGTATTCGCAAAGGGCGTCGACGTCCTCTTTCGTGTTGTACTTTGAAAAGCTTATCCGCAGCGTGCCGTCGGCGATTTTATCGGCAAGTCCGAACGCCTTCAACACCCTGTTGTCAGCCGATTTTGACGAGCAGGCGGAGCCTGCGGAAACGTAAATACCGTTTGAGGACAGAAACCTCAGCATTATTTCGCTTCGTATACCGGGGATGGCAATACTTATTATATGCGGAGAAAAGTTTTGTGTTGCCGAATTGATTAAAATTCCGCTTTCTTTTTCGAGTTTTTGTCTTAAATACGCGTTCAATTCTTCAAAAATACTCATATTTTCGTCGAAATTTGAAACCGCCGTCTTTGCGGCATGCGCAAACGCGCATATAAGCGGCATCGCTTCGGTGCCCGAGCGAAGACCGTTTTCCTGGCCGCCGCCGTAAATAAGCGCGGGAATTCTCACGCCTTTTTTCACAAAAAGCGCTCCCACGCCCTTTGGCGCGTGTATTTTATGTCCGCTCACCGATATAAGATCGGCGCCCGTATTTGCAAGATTTTTTATTTTTCCGAACGCCTGCACGGCGTCGGTATGAAAAATGCAGTCGGGGGAAATGTTCTTTGCGATTTTGCCGAGCGTTTTTACGTCGTAAACCGCGCCTGTCTCATTATTTACCGTCATTGCCGACACAAGCACGGTGTTTTTGTCAATTACCTTTTGCGCGTACTCCAAATTGAGTTTTCCGTCTTTCGTCGGTATTCTCGACACGGTATATCCGCTTTTTTCAAGTTCTTTTACGGCGTTTTCCACCGCGGCATGCTCCGAGTCGGTAATAACGATATGCTTTCCCTTTCGGGAAAGCGTTTTTACAGCCCCGAAAACCGCCGTATTGTCGGCTTCCGTTCCGCCCGACGTAAATATTACGGTTCCGTCGTCTTTTCTGAAGCCCAGAGAGGAAAGTACGTCTTTTCTCGCTTCTTTCAGCAAATTTTCAGCCTCAACGCCGAAAGAATGTGCGGACGACGGGTTTCCGAAATCCTTTGTCATCATTTTATATGCAATATCCGCCGCTTCCTTATCGGTAACGGTGGTTGCGGCGTTATCAAGATATATAATTCTTTTTTCCATTTATTTATTCCTTTCGGGATATTACGTCAAAAATACGCTTTTTCGGGGAGAACGTAGCCCTCGTGCGCCTTATCGCACATTTTGCAGTCCATGGCTCCTCTTGAATTTGCCGAGGCGCAGTTGGTTACGTCGTAGTGGTAATACTCGCCGTTTGCAAAAACGACGTTCCACATATGATTTTCATTGGAAACTGCAAGCGATTTTACACCGCAGGCGCGGCACAGCATATTGAACGCGCCGCTTATCCCCTGGCACACCGCTTTTTTGTCAAAAAGTGCGCAGTGCGCAAGATACGATTCTTTTTCCATGCTTTCGTCATAGGTGAAGTTCTCTGAAAGATAATCGAATATGGCGTCGGCTTTCTGCTTATCGTTCACAGTTTCGTCAAAATTGAGTTTTTCGGTGATTTTCTCCGCCTGTTCTCTGCTTTCTTTCATTTTTTCGCAAAGTTCGGGAAAAGTATAGTCTTCGTCCTCGCTGTCAAACGTAAGTTTTATCTGCGTATTCTCTTCGTCCCCGCTCATTTCGGCGTCCATTTTCATATACGCGCCGTATTCGGGATGAAAGGCGCGCGCTTTGGTGTAAGCGTCGGACAGAGTGGAAAGCATAAGATGCGCCTCGTTTGACGTGTACGGAAAATCGTACTCATATATCAGAAATGCTTGGGCGTTTTCCCAAGCATTTTCGATTTCTTTGTAATAATCCGTTTCGGTTTTGGGATGGAAGAGAAGCGAAAGAGAAGCGTATATATGCGTCTTTCTGTATTCCTCCTTGAACTCCTCCTCGTTTATCGCAAGCTGGAACAGTCTCATTATTACCGCCGCCGTTTCGGCTCTCGATATTTCGGAATCGGGCCTGAATACTCTCCAGCCCGCTTCGTTGTAGTCGCCCTGCATGATGCACAGGTCGTAAAGCGCAACGGCGTTTACGTCGTTTGTGTCGGCGTACGGAGTCTCATACTTGCCCGTTTCGGCGCTGAGCGCTCTTACTATTATATCCGCAACCTCGCGTCTGGTTATCGGCTTGTCCGGCTCAAAAGCCGTGCCGTAATTCGACATCGTGATAAGTCCGTAAACAACCGCGGACGCAACGTACGGCATGTGCCAGTCGTCAGGACCCACGTCGTCGAAAAGATTTTCGTATACGACGAACTGTTCAACGCCCATAAGCGTTATGACGAGCTTTAAGAATTCCGCTCTCGAAACGTTGTCCTCCGGCTTGTAGGTGCCGTCCGGATATCCGTTTATTATTCCGAGTCCCGCAAGAAGTCTTACGTCGGTGTAATACCATTCATTCTGAGGCACGTCGGGAAAATCCCTCGGCGTAATGCTTTCAAGCGCGTCTTTCAGGTGATAAACCACCGTCTCTTCGCCCGAACCCGATCCGCTGCCTGAGCCTGATCCACTGCCTGAGCCTGATCCGCTGCCCGAGCCTGATCCGCTGCCCGAGCCTGATCCACTGCCTGAGCCCGAACCGCCTCCCGAGCCTGAACCACTGCCCGAGCCCGAACCGCTTCCCGAGCCTGAACCACTGCCCGAGCCTGAACCACTGCCCGAGCCCGAACCGCTTCCCGAGCCTGAGCCGCTTCCCGAGCCTGAGCCGCTGCCCGAGCCTGAGCCGCTGCCGCCCTGTTCGCCCTGACCGCCTTGCTCACCGCTCTGGCCGCCGGTTTCGCCGCCGGTTTCGCCGTTATTATCGTCATTATTATCGTTGTTATTATCGCCGGAGCCTCCGAACAAATCGGTAAACAGGTCGCTTACGTCTATTATGGGTGTTCCGTCTTCAGCGTATGTAATATTTTCAGCGGCAACTTCCGGCACTAGCGTCGCTGTAATAATCAGCAAAAAACAAAGTGTTAATGCAATTATTTTTCTTATTCCGCGCATCTTTTACTTTCCTTTCGCATATTAATCATATTTAAAACTTTACGGTTAATATATTATATCATACCGTTATTTTTTTTTCAACAGTTTTTTTGCGCGCACGGGCAAAATACGGCTTGAAAATTATTCCTTTTTTCGCATTTTCGCCAAAACGTCGCGCAAAAACAATTATTGACAACAATTTGCACTTATGATAAAATTACATTGTTTGGATGATTTTAAGAACAACCTTTTGAACGGAGAAAAAATTTATGCACACGTTTATATGCTGTCTGCTCTTTGCTCTCGGTATCGCTCTTGTCGTCAAAGGCGGAGACGTTTTCGTCGACGCCGCAAGTTCCATTGCTAAGGCGCTCAAAATTCCGACGTTTATTATAGGCGCGACAATAGTCAGTCTTGCGACGACTCTTCCCGAAATGATAGTTTCCGTTTTTGCGGCGGCGGAGGGTAAAACGGAAATGGCTATCGGAAACGCCGTCGGCTCCGTTACCGCAAACACCTCCCTCATTCTTGCCATCGCCATGACGGCAATGGCTATCATTTGCAGCCGAAAGAAATTCCTAAAGCAGATGCTTTTGCTCATCGCCGCGTCGTCGGTGCTTTGGCTTGCATGCCTTACAGGTGCTCTGAGCATCTGGGGAAGCGTGGTACTTGCTTTGATTTTTATTCTTTTTATGGTGCAGAACGTCATTTCGGCAAAATCCGAAATAAGCAGCTCCGAAGAATCGGCGCCTGTTGACAAAAAGCAAATCATAAAAAACGTGGTATTATTTATAGTAGGTGCGGCCGCCATCGTTTGGGGAAGCAATCTTATGGTTGACAACGGCAGTGAAATTGCAAAAATCCTCGGCGTTTCGGAAAGAATAATTGCGGTAACGCTCGTCGCCGTGGGCACTTCTCTTCCCGAACTCGTTACGACAATCACGGCTATCGTCAAAAAGGAATCGGGGCTTTCAATCGGAAACATTATCGGTGCGAACATAATCGACCTTTCGCTTATTCTTCCGATTTGTTCGCTCGTTTCGGGGAAAGAGCTTCCCGTTTCCGCGTCGAGCATACGCATTGACCTTCCCGTCTGCCTTTTAGTTACGCTTATCGCGCTTATTCCCATGATTTTCAGGCAGAAGGCGTCAAAAATACAAGGCTTTATTTTACTTGCGGTTTACGCGGCGTACATAGTAATCGTAATATGAGTTTTCATTTTCTCCGTCTCATATGGGACGGAGATTTTTTTATTTTGTTCCGTTTTTTTCAAAATTCAAAAAAAGTTTGACAAAGAGCAAAAGGCAGGGATTTTATCCCTGCCTTTTTTTATTAAAAGCCGTTTTATACTATTTTTTCGCCTACGTAAAGTCCCATCGCGCCTGCCTGGGAAAGCCCTCTCGTTACTCCGCTTCCGTCGCCTATGGCGTATACGTCGTCGCATATTTCGAAATTTTCGTTTATAAAATCCGGTCTTACCGAATAATACTTCGCCTCGACTCCGTAAAGAAGCGTATCGTAATTCGACGTACCGGGCGCGATATTGTTTATTGCGTACATGGTCTCAATTATATTATCGAGCTGTCTTTTGGGAATACAGAGAGACAAATCTCCGGGAACGGCATTGAGCGTAGGTCTTACGGTCGACTGTGCAATTCTGTGGTCGTTTGTACGCTTGCCGTCAAGCAAGTCTCCGAATCTCTGGACGAGAACTCCGCCGCCGCTTACCATGTTGCTTAAGCTTGCGACGTGTTTTGCGTACGCTATGGGCTCCTCAAACGGCTGTGTGAAGTTTACCGTCGAAAGCAGTGCAAAATTCGTATTCTGCGTCTTTTTCGACTCGTCGCTGTTTGCGTGTCCGTTTACCGTCATGATGCCGTCGGAATTTTCCATAACGACCTCTCCGCCGTCGTTGAAGCAGAACATTCTGCATATATCGCCGTACTTTTTGGTGCGGTACAATATTTTCGGCTCGTATATTATCTTTGAAATATGCTTCCACACAAGTCTCGGAAGTTCCACTCTCACGCCTATATCAACCTGATTGTTCGAAACGTGGATTCCCTTGCTTCTGCAAAGCTCGCCGAACCAGCCTGAGCCGACTCTGCCCACGGCGACGACGAGTTTTTTATACGAATACTCGTCTTTATCCGATTTTACTATATGCTTATCCTCTTTTATTTCCACAACGTCTTCGTTTGTGAAAATATCAATCTTCTGCGAAAGATCGGCGATGAGTTTCGTCATGGTTTTGAGGTTTCCGTCGGTGCCTAAGTGCTTTACCTTCGCCTGAAGCAGTCTCAAATCGTATTTCATACATTCGAGCTTTATTTCGTCGCTCGGCATATACACGTTTTCGTGTGCGCCGTACGAAACGAGAATTCTGTCGAGGCGCTCGATATATTCTATCGTCTTTTCCTCACCGAGATACTGCGGCAGCCAGCCGCCGTACTCAGTCGAGATTATGAATTTTCCGTCCGAATACGCACCGCAGCCTCCAAGTCCCTGCATAATACTGCAGGACTCGCAGTTTATGCATTTGGAAACCTTTTTCGTCATTATGGGGCAGGAGCGTTTCTCTATGGGGTGTCCCCTGTCTATAATGCATATTTTTGCGTCATTATTCTTTTCATAGGCGGAATGTGCGGTCATAAGTCCGCCTATTCCGCCGCCTATGATTACTATATCGTAATTTTTCAATTATTTTCTCTCCGTTCCGGGATTTTTATCAGTCTGCGTACTGTGCGTGGGGAAGCACTCCGAGGGAATTGAACGGGAACACTCTGAACAGCGCTTTTCCGAGGATTTTTCTCGTATCCACGTCTCCTATATATCTGCTGTCAAGCGAATTGCTTCTGTTATCTCCGCAGACGAAAACGCAGCCCTCTTTTACGGTGTGTTCAACGTTATTTTCAATGCTCTGCGGATATATTATCTTATCAGGGCTTTTTACGGGTTTGAGTTTTTCCGTTCCTCCCTCGAAAATATAGTTGACGTACGGCTCGTCAAGCACCGTTTCTTTTCCGTCCTTATCGGTTACCGTAACCGTCCAGTCGTTATAGTTTATTTTAACCGTTTCGCCTTCGGTGGCTATTATTCTCTTTATTATCGGACCGCCAAAAGCGTTCTGTCCGAGCATTATCTTTGTTTCGGTATCGTGAATGACGACTATATCGCCGCGCTGCGGCTGATAAAGAATATTGCTTATTATCAGTCTGTCTCCGTTTTTGAGCGTCTGAAGCATAGACTCTCCGTCAACCGTTACGATTCTGAAAAAGAACGTAAATATTATAACGCCGAACAACAGCGCGCCGCAAAACGTCTGTATCCAGTCAAATATTTCGCGTTTTGCCCTTTGCGCTCCCGAAAGACCGTCATCTTTATTTTGTCCCGCTTTTTTTTCGAGTTCTTTTTCCGACATTGCACGTTTTCCTTTCATATTATCCGTTTACAAAGATAAAAAGGGGCATTAAAAGCCCCTTTTTGAAACCCCGTTGTAAGGGGCGAGATACCGCTTTGCGTAAAAGTGTGCGCATCAGTTGTTTTCGATGCGTTCCTTTACCTTCGCGCTCTTTCCTACTCTGTCTCTGAGATAGAAGAGTTTTGCGCGTCTTACGTGTCCGGTTCTGAGTACGTCAACCTTTACTACGTTCGGCGAATGGATCGGGAACGTCTTTTCAACGCCTACTCCGTAAGATACTCTTCTTACCGTAAACGTCTCGCCGATTCCGCCGTTTCTCTTTGCGATTACTGTTCCTTCGAACATCTGTACTCTTTCTCTTGAGCCTTCCTTGATTCTGTTGTGTACCCTTACGGTATCGCCTATATTGAACTTCGGAAGTTCATTTTTCAGCTGCTCTTGTGTAAAAGCCTCAACAAGATTATTCATTGGGTTTTTCCTCCTTATTTAAACATTCGTGCGCAGCGTGCAGAGGAATGTCTGTTATCTTTTAACGGTTTACATACCGCAACGTATGCATTATACCACACTTGTTTTTATTTTGCAAGTGGTATTTTCATTTTATTGTGAACAAACGGTAAATTATGTAATCCTCTTTTATATTTTCAGCCGTCTTTTTGATTATATCACGTTTTTTTCCTTTCTTCAAGTCCGCTTGACATATTTTTGCACGTGGTGATATAATTATCATATACGTTTAATAAAGCTGTTACGGAGGAATTTTGCTGTGAGTGTTATAAGACTTGACAAATACGTTTCTTCCTCGCTTATCGTAAGCAGAAAAGACGCGTCGGGCATAATACGCTCGGGCAGAATTTCGGTAAACGGGACCGTTTGCAAGGCATTTGACAAAAAAGTTGAGACGGACGCGGATTCAATTGCGCTTGACGGGGAAATGCTTTCGTATTCCGAGTTTATTTATATTATGCTCAACAAGCCGTCGGGGCTTATCTGCGCGTCGGAAGACGCGAAAGCAAAGACCGTTTTCTCGCTTTTTCCGAAAGAGTACGCGGACAAGGGGCTTTCCTGCGTCGGACGGCTTGACAAGGACACTTTCGGGCTTCTTCTTTTGACAAACGACGGGGCTCTTGCTCACCGTCTTTTGTCTCCGAAAAGCAAAATTACAAAAAAATATTTTGTAAAGTGCGACAAGCCTTTTTCGGCATCCGACGGAGACGTACTTCGCGAAGGAATCGTCATTGAGGGAAAGCGCACGTCGCCCGCAGCACTCGAAATATGCGAAAACGACGAAAAAAGCGCGTATATTACGCTTACCGACGGTAAATTTCACGAAATAAAGCGTTTATGCTATGCGTGCGGCAAAAAAGAGGTCGTTTTTTTAAAAAGAATCGAATTTGCGTCGCTTAAACTTGACGAATTTCTTGAATACGGCGAATGGCGAAATCTTACGGACGATGAAACAAACAAACTCAAATCGGCAACAAAGGGCGGAAATTAAAAAGGCACGGCTTCGCCGTGCCTTTTATTTTTTTGAAATTTACGAAAATCTCATATAATCTATTTCTATATCCCCGACAGCGTTGAACGGGTCGAATCTGAGCGCCGTTATCTTGCCGTACCACTTTTCGAATTCGGTAAGGTCGATTACGTACGTTTCCCATTCTCCGTTGCTGTCAGTGCTCTTATAATTTGCGCGGAACGAATTATATTCGCTCATTCCGCCGTGGTCCGCCGTCGAAAAATACATCTGCATGTGAAGCGGCGTGCTTGCCGAATACTTATATCTCACCCTGATTTCGAATTTCGTAAAATCGGATGCGTTTATTTCCGTCGGGTTTTTATAGTATATTACGGGGTCGTTGCTTGTAGACACCGCCTGGCAGGTCATAAATCCGCCGAGCGTCGAGAGGTTCATAAACGTCGAAGTCCAGCCCTCCGTATCGTTTCTGTTATTGAATTCCCAGATATAGTCTTCAATGCTCTGCTCTTTCTTTCTTTCCAGCATCTCGCTGTAAAGCTCGAACTGTTTTGTCTTTATTACGACCTCGTTTTGCTCGTTCACAAAACACTCGTATCCGACGTCTTTGCAAAGCATCCTTATCGGTATGAGCGGCAACGCGTCTATTTCGCGCATGGTAAAGCCAAGCGGCTTTTCAATTCCGTCAAGAATATACGTGTCCTTACCCACCGTATAAACTACCGTATGGTCGGTGAAGTTCAGCGTCAGCTCGCCTTTATCCCTTTCCCACGTATAAAAAGCGTTGAGCTGATAATCCAGCGCCTTTTTCGGGTCGAACGCGATTACCGTTTCGCCGTTTTGCTCCTTCTGAACCGAGAAGTTCATTTCGGTAACGTTATTGTTGATTATGATATTCTTTACAAGCTCGGGAGCGTTATTCTTATAGAATTCCACTTTTCTGATGCTTGAATAAATGCCGTCCTTGCCGAAATCCAATCTTAAGATGGAAAGAAAACTGTTCCAGTTCTTTACCTCAGACACGTCGACTTCTACGACGGTTTCCTTTTTGGCCTTTTCCTCGGACCTTGAGGTATAAACGTGCTTTCTTTCGTCCATGGTTGAGTCCATCGTCGTCGTGTAATATATGCCGACCGGCGTATCGTACGGTATCACTCCGTATACTTTTACAAGGTCTATGTCGTCGAGGTTGAACTCGGTTCCCGCAAAATGAAGGATTGCCAAAGGCTGAACAGAGCCCTCCACCGTTACGCTTATTCCGTTTTTATCCCTTGTGAACGAATATTTGCCCGACCATTCCTGTATGTCGTCGACCTTCGTCATATCTATTTCTCCGACAAGCGTAAAGTCGCCTTGTGGCCTTGCTTCCTTTACATAACCCTCTTTTCTGAGCAGTCTTCTGTACTGCGGATAGAGGTGCGAAATTCGCCTTTGCTGTTCGGGCGTGGGTGCGACGTCTATTTCGGGAAGGTCGTTTACGTCAGCTTTGGTGAACAGTTCTCGTATGGCGTCAAGGTATCCGAAGCCCTTTTCGTCCTTTGTGGGCGCAATAAAGTGTCCCTCTCCGTATTCGTTCCACGTTACCGTGTAAAGAAGTTTTTTCTGCCAATCTTCCTTTGCGTTTTTGGGAAGATACTCATCTCTTGCGTATTTATACGCCCTTTTGAAGTCGTCAACCGTGATTACGGGCGTTCTCTCGTCGCCCACCGCAACCGAGTTGAAGCCTACCGTTACGACGGGTATATTATATACCTCTTCCGACTTCATTCTGTCTATATTGCGCTCATACGTATACACGTCGCGGCCGCCGCTGTAATAATGCGAGCCCTCAAAGCCGAGTTCCTTCACGTCGTCGCCCTGCCAGCCGTTCGACAGGTACATTACTCCGTCAAAGCCGAGCTTCTTTACTTCCTCGTTCATATATTCCATCGCGAGCTTCGTATTATCTATGCTTCCGAAGCCCTGCACGAACGAGCCTATTCCGTATACCGTAAACACCGGCTTATTGTCTATAACGTTATATCTCGGGTCCTTGAAGAAGTTTTCTATAAAATACGGCACGTAGTACTGTTTCCAGGTTTCAAGCGACGCGTTGCTGCTGCTGGAGGCCTCGTATATCACTCCGAAATCGAGCATATCCGAGTATTTTGCGTTCATATAGCCGCCGTACAGGTGGTGTGCGTCCGACCTTACGGGAATTCCGTGGTTTATGTATATACAGAATTCCTGGAAGTCAATTCCGTGTTCCACCATATATTTTATTTCCCAGTCCGCCGCTTCGGGATTACCCTCGTCGTAAAAGCCCATGACTAAATCGTGGTCCTTATACGGCGTGATTTTCGACCATTCGTAAAACGATTTTATGGAATCTCTCCACAGCGAGCAGACCGTCATTCCGATTATATAGTCCCCGTCGCCCGCCGGTTCCTTCGGGCGCGGCACGTAATCGTCGTGCTCGGCGGTTCTGAAAACGTACACGTCGTCGAGCCACACGTCGGAAGAGCTCTCGTTTTTGAAAATGATATTGTCAGCCGACGTTGCGCTTTCTTTGAACGGTGCTTCGCCGATTATTCTTCCGTTTAATTTTACGGTTATAATCTCGGTATCGGTATCAAATTCGAGACGTATCCGGTACCACATATTTTCGTAGTAGTTTTCATACACGGTATTTCCGTTTATATAGAAATTATTCTTATCGGACGTAAATACCGCGACTTCCTTTTCTCCGCTTTTAACCGAGAAGTTAATGCTCTCTCTTTGCGGGAGTACGAACTGGAATTCGGATACGAATCTGCCGCTTACCGGCGCAAACGACGTTGAAGCAAATCCTTCTTCCGGCACAGTCAGATACATTCCGTATTTCACGTTTCCGCCGAACGTCCACGAAAAAGGCTTTGACGCCTCTTTTGCAGTTGCAAAATCCTCATATACCGCATAGTTTACGTACGAGAGCACGGAGCCTATGCTGAACGCGGCGGTGCTCTTTTTCGTCGTTGCGTATCTGAAATTCAGAAAATTTGAATCCTTTCCGTCCGTAAGAAGCGGATAAGTTCCGCAATCATATCTGTTGATATACGTTGAAGCCCTGTTATTGTCGAGGTCGGAGATGATTATGAATTCGAATTCCGTTTCGCCGTCATGTATTTCGTATATTTTTTCAAAGCTTTTGTCCCTTTTTTGTATCTGCCATGCGCCGTCCCTTATTTCGATCCGGTAAACGCCGCTGCCGGCTTCGTTCCGGTATTCGAGGTATATGCCCTCCATATCGGTATCGACGATAATTTTGGTCTTCATGGTAACGATACCCGTCGTTACCTTATTCATTTCCCTGATATACGCGCATTCCTCATTTTCGTCTATATCGAAAATCGCGCCGAAAGGCTCTGTGAGCGAAGTTCTCGGAATTCCGCCCCTGTTATCGAGAAGCCAGCCGGACGCAATTCCCTCATGCGAGCCGGAAAGTCCCGAGCACAGCACGAGCGCATACGCGTCGTCCTCGCTTATTTTATCGAGCGTCTTTTTAAGGCGCATTTCGGGAAGCGCGGCGCGTGTGATTATCGCTGCGGCCTCGGCGCGGGTTATGTCGTTTTCGGGCATGAAATTGCCGAACGAGTCGCTTCCCATCGCAACACCCGCCCTATAAAGCGAAAGCACGCTGTCGTAATACTTCTTTGCGGAAGACACGTCGGGAATTTTATCCACGTCGTTTATCTGCGCGTAAAAGCCCTCCGGCATCGCCTTTTCGAAAAGCTCCGCCACCTCATATCTCTTTGCGTATCTTTCGTAATCGTCAAACTGTCCTTCTTTTACAAAGCCCTTGTTTTTTGCGTAAGCGACGTATTTTTCGTACCATTCGCCGTCTTTTTCGGGGATTTCCTCGCCCGCGTTTATTGCGGCGGCCCTTGACGCCATGGTTATCGCCTGTGCAACCGTAACTTTTCCATCGGGCTCGAACAGTTCCGTGCTTATTCCGTTCATGAGTCCGAGTTCATAGGTGTTCTTTACCGTATCCGCATACCATTCGTCCGTCATAACGTCAACGAACTGTCCCTCGGTATACGAAAAAGTCTTCTCAAAGCCTGCGGCGTATGCCTCTATTGTAACTGCAAGCGCAATTACAACGCCGATGATGAGTGTTTTTTTCATTTTCCGCTCCTCCTCCGGTTTTTTACGCTTTGTATATATCTTCAGGCAGATTTATGCTTTTCATGAGTTCAAACGAGAATATCACGGCTTCGGACACGTCCTTTTTTGTTATGTCCTTTACCGCCCTGCAATAGAACTTCAACTGGTTTGCATATCTCTGCACGAGTATTCCTTCCGCTCCGTATCCGTAGACCTTATCGGTTTTGAAGTCGATTACCGCAAAGCTTCCGTCCTCTTTTTCGATAAAGCAGTCGATGACGCCCTGAATAAGCACGAATTCGTCGGGGTCCCTTTCGGGTATTCCCTCTATTACCTCTTCGGGCTTTGCCAGAAGATTAAACCGTCTTTCTCTGTAAACCCTCTTTGCCTTTTTGATTTTTCCGTACAGTTCCGACTTAAAGAAGTTTTCGAGCTTTTCAATATCGAGAAGTTCTCTTTGCCTTTCGGTTATAAAGCCGGACAACAGCAGTTTATCCGCCTGCAAAAGACATCCGTTTTCCTCGCATTCTTCTTAGTTTGCGAACTGCATGCACATGTGCATTGCCGTTCCCTTTTCGGCGGA
>JAEESG010000024.1 GCA_016286245.1 Clostridiales bacterium
TATTTGAAATCTCATGAAATTCATCAACTTCAGCAGGGCGATTGTAATCATCATATCCAGGTTTTAGCCAATCTTTAAAGATTTTGTCAGGATCGGGGCACTTATTAAATTCCGGTTTATGAACTGAAAGTATTGGTTGTTGCTCAGTTGTTTCGGCATCAATCTCTTCTTCCACACGATCACAAAAATTAATTTTAATATTTTCCGGGTCGTCATGAAGATCAGAGAGAGGAAAAAACCATGGATATCTTACCACATTTATTATTTGATCTTGTTTTAACTGATTTAATTCCTTTATAAAAGTAAATAATGATTTTACCTTTTCTTTATCCTGATTTTTTGTAAGTATATCCTCCATGTTTTTCCCACCTTTTTTAAAAAGATATAGTTTTCAAAACAAGGACTATGGTTACGCATAGTCCTTTTAAAATTCTCTCAACGCTTTGACAAGCGTTCTGAGCGCTGACATATATTCCGTAACGGGAAGGCTGTCGAGCGCCGAATATACCTTTAAAGAAAGTTTTTCAATATAATTTTCGGCGTATTCCACGCCGCCGGACGAAATGACTGCGTTTTTCGTTTGCTCAAGCTCACGCGATGTAAGGCTTTCGCGCTTTCCGGCAAGCGATTTAAGCTCGTCTGCATATTTTCCGTTCTTAAACGCGAATATCGCCGGCAGTGTATATATGCCGTTTTTGAAATCCCCGCAGGCGGGTTTACCGAGCGTTTTTTCGTCCTTTATAAAATCAAATATATCGTCGCGTATCTGAAACATCAGCCCGACGGTTGAGCCGATATCCGCCATCGTTTTCTGCGTTTTTTCGTCATGTCCGGATATTCTTGACGAAGTGCCGCAGCAGAATGAAAATGCAGAAGCGGTCTTTCCGGAAATAGACCTGATATACGTCTGCTCTGTTATATTTGTATTGAACTTATTTTCGTCCTGAATCATTTCGCCGTCGCAGACGAGCTGAGTTACGGTCATAAGGTCTCTTGCCGTGTCGGTATATCCCCTGTCGACAAGGCAGAAATACGACGTGGCTACAAGATAATTTCCGGCGCACAGCGCTGCCGGTTTGCCGTACTGCGCCTGTACGCTTTGTCTTCCGCGCCTTGTTCCGGCTTCGTCTATTATATCGTCAAGCAAAAGCGAAGCGATATGCAGTATTTCGCCCGCGGCGGCGCTCCAAAGCAGTTTTTCTCTCTGTTCCGCTTTATAATCCTCCGCGGCAAGAAGCGACAGAAACGGGCGAATCATTTTTCCCGCATTTTCCGTATTTTCATAGAGAAGCTTTTTCATTTCAAAATGCGCTTCCGTTCTGTCTATCGCGTCTCTTATGCGTGCTTTTATACCGTCCAGATCGTCTTTTTTCCACAAATACGCGTTTTTTAACGCTTCGATCACTTTCATTCAAGCACCTCAACTAAAACATAATGATCGCCGCGCTATACGCAAGTCCCACGGCGGTAACGAGCGTTGTCGCGCCGGTCATTACTCCGTCGCGCTCCGCAGGTCCCAGCTGCCGTCTGAACTGTTTTACCACAAGATGAACGAATGAAAGCGACGATATGCAGTAGACGAGCACCGAGATCCACATCTGCTGTGCCGCAAGTATTACTGCGGGGCTTACGCACCACAGGACAAGCAGAATTCTGTAAAGCGTATCCGTTTTTTTCTGACCCAAAAGGCAGGCGAGCGTTTTTCTGCCCGCAGGCAGATCGCGCGCTATATCGCATCCGTTATTTGAGAACATATTTACGGACATTCCCAAAATTGGCGGAACAGCTTGTACCAGCACGAAATAATCAAGCGTTTTTGTCTGCATATAAACGCCGGCAAGCGGTATAAGACCTCCCATCACAAATCCGCAGAAAAGTTCTCCGAAAGGAAGATACGATATCGGATAAGGACCGAAAGCGTAACACATAAGCACAACGGCGCCTATAATGCCGATCACAAGCGGAACCATGCCGCAAGTCATCACGACGTATACTGCGGGAAAGGCGGCTATCAGAAGAAAGACCAATCCGCAGACAAGCGCCGTTTTCGGCTTCATTCCGTAGACTATAACCGCGTCCTGTGCGTCGGGCGAATTGTCAAGCGTGTCCGTACCTTTGACAAAATCCGCGTAATCGTCAAACGCGTTGACGGCGGACTGCATAAACAAAACTATGGCAAACAGACATATACACATAACGATATCCAGCTGTCCCTGCCTCTGCCATGAAAGCGCAAGCGAAACGACAGCCGGAGTAATCGAGCCCGTCCAGGTCTGCGGTGCCATGAGATTTATTATATCTTTTAGTCCCGTTTTATGCTCTTTTACGTTTTTGTTCATAACGCTTTTTTGGCTAAGGTCTCATTTCAGAGAATTACTGTTAAGCGTTATCAGAGCCGTTCTTTGCCGAGTCCAGCGGTTTCATTGTCGGGAACAGCAAAACGTCTCTTATCGAATAGCTGTCGGTAAGGAGCATAACGAGTCTGTCGACGCCGATTCCGAGGCCGCCCGTCGGAGGCATGCCGTATTCGAGCGCGTTTATGAAGTCTTCATCGACCTGTGCGTTGGCGCCCTGCGCTCTCTTTTCGGCAACCTGCTTTTCAAATCTCTTTCTCTGGTCTATCGGGTCATTGAGTTCGCTGAAGGCGTTACCCATCTCGCGAGCATAGATAAAGAATTCGAATCTTTCCGTAAATTCCGGCTCGCTTGCCTTACGCTTCGCGAGCGGCGAGATTTCCACGGGATAATCGTATATGAACGTGGGCTGAATGAGTTTTTCTTCAACGTATGCATCGAAAAATTCGGCAAGGACCTTACCTTTCGCTGCGTTATCCTCGACTTCGACGTGGTGCGCCTTTGCGCATGCTCTTGCTTCCTCGTCGGTCTTCCAGTCATAGTAATCCACTCCGGCGTAGAGTTTAACGGATTCCGCCATAGTAAGCCGTTTCCACGGACTTGCCATATTGATTTCGGTGCCCTGATAGGAAATTACGTCTTTTCCGCACACTTTTTTAGTAAGCATGGTATACAGTTCTTCAACAAGGTCCATCATTCCGTGGTAATCGGTATACGCCTGATACATTTCGATACTTGTAAACTCGGGGTTATGCTTTACGTCCATACCCTCGTTTCTGAAAATACGGCCGACCTCGTAAACTCTGTCGAATCCGCCGACGATAAGTCTCTTTAAGTACAGTTCCGTCTCGATTCTGAGGTACATATCTATATCGAGCGTATTATGGTGCGTTACGAACGGACGCGCCGCGGCTCCGATTTCAAGCGTATGGAGCACAGGCGTATCCACTTCGAGATAGCCCTTATTATCGAGGAAATTCCTGATTTCCTTTATTATCTGCGAGCGTTTGATGAACGTATCCTTTACTTCGGGATTTACGATGAGGTCAACGTATCTCTGTCTGTATCTCATTTCCTGGTCTTTAAGACCGTGGAATTTTTCGGGGAGCACGTTCAGGCTCTTTGAGAGAAGTATAAGCTCGCTTGCGTGTATGGATATTTCGCCCACCTTAGTCTTGAAAACAACGCCGGTTATACCGACGATATCGCCGATATCGAGTTTCTTGAACGCGTTATACTCTTCTTCTCCGATATCGCTTTTACTTACGTACGACTGGATTCTTCCCCTGCCGTCCTGGATATCGCAGAAGCTCGCCTTGCCCATGATTCTTTTGGACATGAGTCTGCCCGCAACGACGACGGTTTTACCCTCGAGTGCGTCGTAATTTTCCTTGATATTAACAGAATCGTTATCAACGGGGTATTTTACGAGTTCATAGGGGTTATGTCCCTCTTTGCAAAGCGTTTCGAGCTTTTCGATTCTTATTCTCTTCTGCTCGGAATAATCCACTTCCGGAGTTTCGTTATTCTGCAAATTCTGATTATTTTCCGACAAATTTATCATCCTTACTGCTTAATGCTTTATTTACGTGATTATTTTGAAATTTCCAGAACCTTCATGGTAATTTCGCCGCCGGGTGTTTCCGCTTTGACGGTTTCGCCGACCTTGGTGCCGACAAGCGCTCTGCCTATCGGGGATTCTTCCGATATTTTGAATTCTATCGGGTTTGTTTCGTTCGAGCCGACAATTACGTATTCAACCTCTTCCTTGAAGGTTTCGTCGTACACTCTTACCCTGTTTCCGACGCTTGCCGTGTCGGTCTTGATTTCATGCTCGTTTATAACCTTTATATTCTTGAGCATTTCCTCTATATCGGCTATTCTCTGCTCAACGGCCGCCTGTTCGTTCTTTGCTTCGTCGTATTCGCTGTTTTCCGACAGGTCGCCAAAGGCTCTTGCGGTTTTTATCGCTTCCGCAACTTCTTTACGCTTTTTTGTCTTGAGATGTTCGAGTTCGTCTTTTAATTTCTGCAGTCCTTCTGCCGAAACCGTGAATTGTTTTGAATTCTGCATCGATATTTCCCTTTCAAAAATATATTTTTACAATATTATTTTATATATTATACTGATTTAATCGCCAAAAGTCAACTGTTTTTAAAAAATAATGCATTTTTTCCGTTTTTGTCTGTTTTCAAATTATTTTTAGCTATTTTTACTCTATTATTTGTATATATAGACAAAAAATTTTTCTTTTAATACTATATATTGACAGTTACCTTAAAAAATGATAAAATTATTATGTAAAAAATGATCCTATTTTTTGATACGGAGGAATTTTATAATGCAGGATTTGTCAAAAGAAGTACCTTTCAGTCCGCTTGCGATTATCGGCACGCGCGGAACCGAGGAAATGTGCAGGCGTATACAGAAATACATCGGCGAATGGCGCAAGGAAGAGCCTGATTACATCATTGAAGCAAGCTTCCCGAGATTCGGCACCGGCGAAGCAAAGTGCATAATCAACGATTCCGTAAGAGGAAAAGACGTTTTTATCATTGCAGACTGTTTCAATTACAGCCAGACGTATCAGATGCACGGTATGACCGTCCCGATGAGTCCCGACGACCACTATCAGGACATAAAGAGAATTATTTCGGCAATCAGCGGAAAAGCGTCGCGAATTACGGTTATAATGCCTATGCTTTACGAAAGCCGCCAGCACAGAAGAACGGCGCGCGAGTCGCTTGACTGCGCTTTTATGCTTCACGAGCTCGCAAGCCTCGGCGTTGAAAACTTTATGACGTTTGACGCGCACGACGACAGAGTGAGAAACGCAATTCCCCTTGAGGGACTTGACAATCTTATGCCCACGTATCAGATGTTCAAAGCGTTTATGGCAAACGAAAAGGACGTCGACATCAAAAATATGGTTATCGTCTCCCCCGACGAGGGCGCGCTCGCAAGAGGCATGTACTATTCGTCGGTACTCGGAATTCAACTGAGCATGTTCTACAAGCGGCGCGATTACACGGTCGTAAAGGACGGCAAAAACCCGATTGTCGCTCACGAGTATCTCGGCGACGATGTAAAGGGAAAGGACATAATCGTGGTTGACGACATTCTTTCCTCAGGAGACTCTTTCTTACACGTACTTGACAAGCTGAAAGGCATGGGCGCAAAAAGAGTTTTCGCCTTCTTTACGTTCGGTTTGTTCTGCAACGGATTCGACGTAATCGACAGGTACTACAAAGAAGGAAAATTTGACAGAATTTACGCGACAAACTCCGTTTACAATTCGCCGGAATCCCTCTCGAGAGAATGGTTCAAGGAAGTCAACGTACTTAAATACATAGCCTACTACGTTGAAGCGGTAAACATAAACAAATCGGTAGGTCTCATGCTCGACCCGACGGCAAAAATTCACGCGCTCTGCGACAAATACGGAATCGAGCTTCCGAGCTGAAATACATAAAAAACAAGCACAAGGTTTTCCTTGTGCTTTTGTTTTTTATGCAAATTTAAATTATTCAGCTGCTTCTTCAGGAGTTTCGTCGGAAGTTTCGCCATCCGCTTCGGTATTAACTTCTTCTACGCCTGCTTCGGGTTCAGCTTCGGTTTCGCCCTCTGCTTCACCACCTGCGGGTTCTTCGGTTTCTTCGGATTCTTCAGCTGCAGTTTCTTCTTCGCCTTCTGCGAGCTGTTCCGTCTCGGTTTGTTCAGCCTGCTGGTTTTCAAGAAGCTTTTCAAGGCTGGGCTGCAATACGTAAAGTGCGAGTACGAGAACTACAAAAACTATCGTTACAATCGTTGTAAGTTTATTAAAGAGTGCGTCAAGCGTTTTGCCCTTTGTTTTTCCGAAAAAAGTTTCGGCGCCTCCGGCTATACTTCCCGAAAGTCTGTGGTCTTTACTGCTCTGCATAAGAACCGAAACTACAAGAAATACACCCATAATTATCAATAAAATACCGATTACTGTTTCCATTTAATATTCCTCCGATGTGATTTTTAAAAACGTATCATTATACGCAACGTATGCATTATAACATACATTTTCAAAAAATACAATAGTATTTTTACAATTTAATTATTTTTTTCCATGCCGTCGGCAGCCGCCTTGAGCGTTGCGGCAACGGTGGCAAGTCCCTGGATATCGGACGGAATAATAAGTTTGTTTGCTTCGCCGTCGGCAAGCTCCTTCAATGCTTCAAGGCTCTTTAATGCTATAACCTGATTTGACGGAGACGATTCGTTAACAAGTCTTATACCCTCGGCAACCGCCGTCTGAACCTTTACTATAGCTTCCGCTTCACCTTCGGCTTCTCTGATTTTCGCTTCCTTGATAGCTTCGGCTTTCAATATTGCCGACTGTTTTTCAGCTTCCGCCGCGAGAATTATGGATTCTTTATTACCTTCGGCAATAAGAATCGCCGACTTCTTTTCGCCCTCTGCCTGAAGAATCTTTTCTCTTCTTTCTCTCTCGGCTCTCATCTGCTTTTCCATGGCTTCTTGAATATCCTTGGGCGGCATGATGTTTTTGAGTTCGACTCTGTTTATCTTTATTCCCCACGGGTCAGTCGCTTCGTCGAGTATTGCTCTCATTTTTGTATTTATAATATCTCTGGACGTTAGCGTCTGGTCAAGCTCAAGGTCGCCTATGATATTACGCAGAGTTGTCGCCGTAAGGTTTTCAATTGCTATCATCGGGCTTTCAACACCGTAGGTATAAAGCTTCGGGTCTGCTATCTGATAATAGATAACCGTGTCTATCTGCATATGAACGTTATCGCTCGTGATAACGGGCTGCGGCGGGAAATCGAGCACCTGCTCCTTAAGCGACATATTTTTTGCGACTCTGTCTATGAAAGGAATTTTAACGTGAACGCCTGTTTTCCACGTTGCGTTATACGCTCCGAGTCTTTCAACGATACACGCTCTTGCCTGAGGAACAACCTTAATATTCGAAACGAGCATCAAAAATACGACAATTACAATTCCTATAATAATAGCCTGCATAATTACTCTCCTTTACTCTAATTAACTTTCGCTGTATTCTTTACTGCGCACACTACGGTTACGCCCTCTATTTTTTTAACTGTAAGCTTCTGTCCTTTTTCAACGTTTTCCTCGCACGACGCCTTCCAGCTCATATCCTTTATTTTCACGCGGCCGGTTACGTCGCCTCCGAAATCTTCTTCCGCGATGGCGTCCGCGCCTATTATGGCGTCAATGTTAGTCTTTTCACTTTTTTCGGCGATATTCTTTCTGATTTTGCCGTAGAGGAAAATTACAAGAAGCGCCGAAATCACCACGAACACGACTATCTGGACAATCTCGTTTACACCAAGCAGCGACAGCAGCAGCGAAACTATTGCCGCCGGCGCAAACCATATTGCCACCATCTGTACCGTAATGACCTCCAGAACTATTGCCGCTATCGCGACAAACAGCCATATCATTGTCATATTGCGTTCACCTCGTTTTTTGCAATATCAATATTCATATTCATCAAAATCCCTGTATTTTTCAAGCGTATTCTTTATGCTTTCGTACGAATAGCCGTATCTTTGCAGTTTTGCGACGGTTTTTGAGTATTCTGCGGCGTCATTTATCGCTTTTCCGCGCATTATTTTCTCTGCAAGCTTTTCAATAAGTTCGTCAAAGTCGATTTGCTCGTTTTCAAACGCGTTTTCTATCGTTTCCGACGAAAAACCCGCCTTTATAAGTTCGGATTTTATGCGGTATCTGCCGTAAAACTTCGTTTCGGCAATACTCACAAGTTTTTTTTCGCAAAGTCTTTCGTCATTTACAACGTTATTGCTTTCAAGCACTTCCAGAGCCGAGGCACATACGTCTTTTTCATAGCCCTTTGTTCTGAGCTTATTCAAAAGCGTTCTTTTGCTCTTATCGGAAAACTCAAGAAGATACAGCGCGTACTTCACGCAGGACATTTTTTTGGAAAGAAAGGCTATATTTTCACTTTCTTCGTCGTCCGCTTCATACGGCAGGCTGTCTTCGTCCTGCGACAGCTTATAAAGTCCCGTTTTCTTTGCGTCGGCAACGGATATTACGTATTTCTGTCTCTCTTCGTCATAAAGGACGAGTTCTTTGCCGCCTTCCGACAAAAAAGCCTTCGTAATTACCATACAGTAATATTATTCGCCGAATTCCTCGGTTATTACGAGGCCGTCTTCGTCAAGATTTTCGTCGAGATTGTCGACCGTCTTGTTTTTGAGAGCTTCGCGGATTTTTCCCTCAATTTCGTCGGAAATATCGGGGTTTTTCGCGAGAAAATCTCTGACGTAATCTTTTCCCTGGCCTATTCTCTGGTCGCCGTAGGAGAACCACGAGCCGCTCTTGTTGATTATATCGAGTTTTACGGCAAGCTCTATGATTTCGCTTTCCTTTGAAATTCCTTTGCCGTACATTATATCGAATTCCGCCGTTCTGAACGGAGGCGCAACCTTATTCTTGACAACCTTGCATCTCGTATGGTTTCCGAGAATATCGGAGCCCTGCTTTATCTGTTCGACGCGTCTTATGTCGATTCTTACCGACGCATAGAATTTGAGAGCTCTTCCGCCGGGGGTTGTTTCGGGATTTCCGTACATTACTCCGACTTTTTCACGAAGCTGATTTATAAAGATGACTATACAGTTAGACTTTGCTATCGCACCGGAAAGCTTTCTGAGCGCCTGCGACATGAGCCTTGCCTGAAGTCCGACGTGAGTGTCTCCCATTTCGCCGTCTATCTCGTTTTTCGGAACGAGCGCCGCTACCGAGTCGACAACCACAACGTCAACCGCTCCCGACCTTACGAGCGCTTCCGTGATTTCAAGCGCCTGTTCGCCGTAATCGGGCTGGGATACGAGAAGCGAATCTATATTTACTCCGAGAGCCTTTGCGTAAACGGGGTCAAGCGCGTGCTCCGCGTCGATAAACGCCGCTTCCCCTCCGAGCTTCTGCACCTCCGCAATTACGTGGAGTGCGACGGTTGTTTTACCCGACGATTCCGGACCGAAAATTTCTATGATTCTTCCTCTCGGAACGCCGCCTATACCAAGCGCCATATCAAGCGTAAGCGAGCCTGTGGATACCGCGCTTACGTTCATGGAGGCGTTCTCTCCGAGTTTCATTATCGCGCCTTTTCCGTATGCTTTTTCTATTTGCGCAAGAGTTGTGTCAAGGGCTTTCTTTTTGTCGTCAACCGGTGTGCCGTCAAGTTTTTTTGACATTTTCTTTTCCATAGTCTTTCCCGTCCTTACGTTTATTTTAAAAAGTTAATTATTCCTTCAACTGTCTTATCGCCTCAGCCGTGTCGTCCGCTTTGAACACGAACGAGCCCGCGACTATCACGTTTGCGCCGTATTCTTTGAGCATATTTACGTTTTCCGCCGTAATTCCGCCGTCAACCTCGATTTCGGGGCTGCATCCCGCGTTTTCGCACATTTTTTTGATTATTTTCACCTTTTCCGCGCATTCGGGGATAAGTTTCTGTCCGCCAAAGCCGGGCTCAACCGTCATAACGAGCACAAGATCGACTTTTTTTATCAAATTTTCAAGCACTTCGGGCGGCGTTTTGGGTTTTATCGAAATTCCCGCCTTTATACCGAAGGAATGTATTTTATCTATCAGTTCTTCGCTGTTTTCGACCGCTTCGTAATGAAAAGTTATAATATCCGCGCCGCTTTTTGCAAACTTCTCGGCGTATTTTTCGGGGTCGGATATCATAAGGTGCACGTCGAGCACGGCGCTTGTCGATTTTCTCGCCGCTTCAACTATCGGAAATCCGAACGAGATATTCGGTACGAAATGTCCGTCCATTACGTCTATATGTATATATTCCGCGCCGCATGACGTGATTTTTTTTACTTCGTTTCCGAAATCAGCAAAATCGCACGACAGAACGGAGGGTGAAATTTTAACCATAGTTTGTTTTCCTTTCAAAAGCCGCAATATATTCAAATTTTTGATATGTGCAAAAGAATACGCTTTATGAACGCGTTATCTTGCAAAAAGGTGCAAAAGCGTTATTTCCGCCGTCTTCTTCCATGTGTCAACACTTTTTGTTCTTCATAGAATAATAACGGAAAACGTCGGCGGTCCTTTCTTTTTATGACGTCAAAAGCAAGGAATCACACGTTGAAATCAAAAGATTTGCCGCCGTTGACATACCTCTCTGAAAAAGAAATTTTTCAGAGAATTTTTTATTTTTTTCAATTTTTATTATATCACACGAATGCCGTAATGTCAACGGATTTATTTACTTTTCGGGCTTAATTATGATTGACAATATATGCGCACGGTGGTATAATTATTAAACTTTAAAAAAGCAATTTTTCTGAAAGGAAGACGGTATATGGAACTGCTCGTTTTAATATTGAATAAAACAGAGTATTTGAAGGACTTGTTATCGGAATTTGTCGAACACGACATAAAGGGTGCTACCATTCTTGACAGTCAGGGTATGGCTCACAACCTTTACGAGTACAACGAACTCAAGTTCGTAGGCTCGCTGCGCATGCTTCTCGACCCCGACCACAAGGAAAGCAAAACCGTTCTGTTGGTCATTGAAAAAGAAAAAATACCCGTTGTTTCACAGATAGTAAACAAGGTTACGGGAGGACTCAATCATCCCGACACGGGCATCATTTTTACGCTGCCTGTAAATTACATTGAAGGGCTCGGCGACAAAAAATGAATTCTCTTAATATCCTATTTATCCTTGCGGTTATGATTTTTTCGGGCATGGCTTTCGGCAGGCTCGCAAAACTCTTGAAACTCCCGAACGTAACCGGATATCTTGTTGCGGGTCTTCTTTTAGGTCCGTCTGTTACGGGACTTATTGGCGCCGAAACGCTTGCTTCAATAGACATTATTTCCGAAGTCGCTCTCGGTTTCATCGCTTTTTCGATAGGAAACGAGTTCAAAGTTTCCTATTTCAAACGCGTCGGAACGACTCCGGTTGTTATTGCGATATTTGAATCCCTTTTCGCGATTCTTTTCGTACTTGCGCCTTTACTTATTTTCGGAATAGCCGAGCCGACGTTTGCAATAGTTTTAAGTTCAATAGCGGCCGCAACCGCACCTGCCGCGACGATTATGGTTATAAATCAGTACAAGGCAAAAGGGCCCGTTACCGAGATGCTGCTGTCTGTCGTTGCGATTGACGATGCGACGGCACTTGCTATGTTCAGTGTTTCGATAGCAGTAGCGCAGGCGATAAAAGACCCTTCGAAAATATCTCTGCGTACGTCGCTTTTTGACCCGTTATGGCAGATTTTCGGCGGGCTTATCGTAGGCTTTATTCTCGGCATGCTGTTCTGCATTCCGCTGCGCTGGTTCAAGAAAGACGGAAACCGTCTTGCTCTTATAATCGGTTTCGTTTTCCTAGGAGTAGGAATTGCCGAAATGTGCGGCTTTTCGTCGCTTCTTCTGTGTATGGCTCTCGGCGCGGGCTTTGCGAACTTCTCGTCGCAGACAAATCACATAATGAAGCTTACGGACGGGCTCACTCCTCCGATATTCATGCTGTTTTTCGTTCTTTCGGGCGCGGAACTTCAGCTTTCCGTCCTGCCTGCCGTCGGCGTTATCGGAATAATTTACGTTATATTCAGGGTAATCGGTAAAATAATCGGCGCATGGTTCGGAGCAAAAATATCTAAAGCAGAAAAAAGCATATCAAAATATCTCGGCCCCGCGCTTCTTCCCCAGGCGGGTGTTGCAATCGGTCTTTCTCTCGTTGCGACGCAGGTTGTTCCCGAGCAGGGTGCGCGTATTCGCGCGATTATCCTTTGCGGAACGCTCATTTACGAGCTTATAGGCCCCGTAATTACGAAAATTTCGCTTACAAAAGCGGGAGAAATCGAAAAAACAAAGTAGCGGAGGTATTATGTCGGACAGCACTAAGGGCATGCTTTGCGGTTTTCTCGGAAATTTCATATTCGGTCTGAGTTTTCTGTTTTCGGTTTCGGCGTTTGAGGCTGTAAGCGGAATACTAAGCGGAAAAGACGTATTTTTCGGCTCGGACGTGGCGGTCGTGCTTGCGCTGCGCTTTATCGTCGCCGCGCTTATGATGACTTTAATTATTCCGGTTTTCAAAATAAAAATCGACTTAAAAGGCAAGCCGATATACAAGCTTATAGTTTTAAGCCTTATCCAGCCGGTTTTATATTTTATCGGCGAAAACTTCGGGCTCAAATTTACGGGAATAATCGTTTCGTCCGTCATGATTGCGCTGATCCCCGTATTCAGCCTTCTGTTTTCATCTCTCATATTAAAAGAGCGCTCGACGCCCGCTCAGTTTGTTTTCGGACTTGTTTCGGTTTTGTCGGTTGCGGTCCTTACCGTAATCAACAGCGGAGACTCGCAAAAAACGTACGTCGGCGGAATCATACTTTTATGTATTGCCGTTATCTCGGCGGTGGCTTTCGGGCTTTTATGCAGAAAAGTTTCCGAAACATTTTCCCCGTTTGAAATAACGTACTTTATGTCGATCGTTTCCGCCGTGATTTTTACGGTCTATGCGTTAATTTCCGTAAAATTCAACGCTGAGCTTCTCATTTTGCCGTTTAAATCAGTCAGATTCAACGTCTCGATATTCTATCTCGGTTTAATGTCGTCGGTAGTCGCCTTTTTCTTAACGAACGTTTCAAAAAAGTATTTATCGGTTACGAGAGCCGCGATTTTTTCAAACGTCATCACGGTTGTATCCACGACGGCGGGATTTATGAGAGGCGAAAAATTCAGTATAACGAGTCTCGTTTTATGCCTGATTATCGTTTTAGGCGTCGTGGGAGTCCAATATTTTTCATACGAAAGAAAAACGTCAAAAAACCGCTGAAAAATCAGCGGTTTTATTTATACTATCAGCGGGAGCATCTGCTTTCCCGAAAGCGCGTTTTCCGCGGCTTTTTCAACGAGGGAAAAATCACACACAAGGCTGTTCGGTTTATTTTCGGTATCATCTTCGCGCATCGGTACGAAAAAAATATTTTTTCGTACGTACATCTTTGAAATATTTTCAAAATTTGCGCCAAGCGCGTCGTTTGTCGCAAGGGCTATAAGCAGCGGGCGTCCCGTTCTTATATGCGCTTTTACGGCAAGAGATGCGGGGGTGTCGTATATTCCGTTTGCGATTTTTGCAAGCGTATTTCCCGTGCACGGACATACTATCATAAGGTCAAGCTTAATTTTCGGTCCCAACGGCTCCGCGTCTTCAAGCGTACGGACGATTTTTCTTTTGCAGATATTTTCGATTCTGCCGACAAAATCCGCCGCTTTTCCGAATCTCGTGTCGGTAAAATAGGCGTTATACGACATTACCGGCACGACGTCGCCGTATTTTTTTACTATTTTTTCAAGCGTCGATATACTGTTTTCAAAATTGCAGAATGAACCGCAAATTACGTATCCTATCATATCAGCCTCCAAATATTTGCGCGCTTTCCGTAATAATTTCGTCTATCGTTTCGGCTTCGAATCTTCCCGCTGTTTCGGGGGCCGTTTTTCCGGGCAGTCCGAGCGCCCAGATTACGTTCAGCTTTCGATTTCTCGCTTTTTCGAAATCTATTCCTCCCGGCTTTGAAGCAACGTCGATAATAAGTGTTTTTTCATCGATTTCTCTCAAAACGCTTTCGTCTATAATAACCTGCGGAACCGTATTTACAATAAGAGAGCAATTTTTTACCGCACTTACGAGATTTTCGTTCTTTACGGGGACAATTCCGTTCATTTCGGCATCGAAAAGCTTCTCCGCTTTTCTTGATGAGGCAAAAACTTTCGCTCCGAACGCTTTAAGTCTTTGCGACAGTATTTTGCCTATTCTTCCGTAGCCGACGACGAGGCATTTACTCTCATACAGCGATTCTTTCATTTCGGAAAGAGCGATTCCGATTACGCCCTCCGCGGTTAACAGCGCGTTTTTAAGTATCAGGTCCTCCCTTTCACAGTAATCGAAAGATTTTATATTATATTCATTTGCATATTTTTCAATTATTTTGCTGTTTCCGTAAAGAAGCAGTTTTTTATAGTATTTTTCGGGAAAAATATCCGAAAGATATATTGTTTTTTCGGAAAACGGTGCGTTTACGGTTATTCCGTCCGTTGTTGCCGGAAGCGGCAAAACAAGTACATCCGACATTTCTACAAGGTCGGCGATGTTTTTTATCTTTGTGCAAAGCCCTAAATCGCCTTTATATTTTTCAAAACCGCACACGGCGCATTCGTATCCCATATCTGCAAGTTTTCTTGCGCACGCCGTTTGTCTTTCGTCGCCGCACAAGAACCCCGCAATTATATCCGTCTTCATTTTTTGCCTCCTTTCGCTTTTTGTACATGCTATATAATATGAAAACGGCGGGCTTTATGATTATTTTGCGTTATACGTATAATTGCTCTATTATTTACAAAATATAAAAAAACGCGCTTTGCGTATTGAAAAAAAAGCAAAGCTATTATATAATTATAATGTATAGATATTGAAAGGATTCGGAATATGACTGAAAAACTCGTTAAAATCACTTCCCCCGAAAAGATAGCGCAAATATTCGGCGATTTCGACACAAACACAAAAATTATCGAAAGCGAATTTGGCGTTCGCCTCTTTCAGTCGTCGGAAGGTATAAACGTTATCGGAGATGAACCGGGCGCCGTTGAAAACGCCGCAAGTGCGATAGAATCTCTGCTTAAACTTCCGGAAAACGAGGATATGCCGAGCGAACAGGCGGTAAGATACGTAATAAGCATGGTAAACTCCGGAAGCGCCGGAATGCTGCAAAACCTTGACGGCGACTGTATATGCGTAACCTCGCGCGGACGTCCCGTAAAGGCGAAAACCGTCGGTCAAAAGCAGTACGTTGATTCTATTGCGTCAAACACTTTAACTATCGCCGTAGGCCCCGCCGGCACGGGAAAAACCTTTCTCGCCGTTGCTATGGCGGTTAATGCGCTTCGTGCAAAGCAGGTCAACAGAATCATCTTAACCCGTCCCGCCGTCGAAGCGGGAGAACGGCTCGGTTTTCTGCCCGGTGATTTACAAAGCAAAATCGACCCGTACCTCCGTCCGCTTTACGACGCGCTGTTTTTGATGCTCGGAATGGAGGGTTATACGAAAAATCTCGAAAAGGGCGCGATAGAAATTGCCCCGCTCGCATATATGAGAGGACGGACTCTCGACGACTCGTTTATTATTCTCGACGAGGCGCAGAACACGACGCCCGAACAGATGAAAATGTTCCTGACAAGACTCGGCTTCGGCTCAAAAGTTGTCGTAACCGGCGATATTACGCAGATTGACTTACCGAAAGGCATAAAAAGCGGTCTTACCGAGGCGGTCAAAATTCTTGACGAAATTCCGGGCATTTCGGTCTTCAGGCTCACGTCAAAGGACATCGTGCGGCACTCCCTCGTTCAGAAGATAATTAACGCATACGAAAAATATGAAAACGGTAAAATGAAAGGCGAAGAATGAAACACAAAATATATACAAGCAACAGACAAAATAAAATCGAGCTAACCCCGTCGCTCAGAGCGCTTGCAAAAAAGGCGGTTATCGCCGCGCTTGACGACGCGGAAATTGAATTCAACGCGGAAATTTCAATTACTTTTGTTGACGACGAAAAAATACGCGAATTGAACAAAACGTACAGAAAAAAGGACGCTGCAACCGACGTACTCTCTTTTCCGATGTTTGAAAACGGCGAAATCGAGTACGACGACAAGTCGGACGAGCCGTGCGCTTTGGGAGATATCGTAATTTCCCTTGAAAGAGCAAGCGCGCAGGCGAAAGAATACGGACACGGCATAGAGCGCGAAGTAGGCTTCCTATGCGTTCACTCGGTGCTTCACCTTTTGGGATACGACCACGAAACAAGCAAAGAAGACGAGGAATATATGAACGAAACGTGCGAATACGTTCTCGACACACTCGGACTCAAAAGGAATACCGCAGTCGAAAAAGCTTCCGAAGAAAAAGCGGACGAAAAAGACATGAAAACCGCGTTTATAAGTATTGTCGGCCGTCCGAACGTCGGAAAAAGCACGCTTCTTAACGCTATGATAGGCGAAAAGGTTGCCGCCGTTTCCAAAAAGCCGCAGACCACGCGCGGAAAAATCACGGGAATTCTTACAAAAGGCTGTGAGCAGTACGTTTTCGTCGACACCCCGGGGCTTCACAAGCCGAAAAACAAGCTCGGAGAATATATGGTAAACGCCGCAAAATCGGCGGTTCCCGACACCGACGCGGTGATTCTCGTAGTTGAAGGAACGGAAAACATAACGCCTGCCGAGAAGGATATTATCGAAAATCTCGAAAAATTCCGTCTTCCGGCAATTCTCGTCATAAACAAAACGGACGTTGCAAAAAAGGACAGGCTTCTTATTACCATAGACAAGTATTCCAAAATGTTTGATTTCAAGGCAATAATTCCCGCAAGTGCGCTTACGGGAGAAAACGTTGACGCGGTTATCGCGGAACTTGGGCAGTTTCTCAAAAATGAAAAGTGGTTTTTCCCGTCAGACATGATA
>JAEESG010000126.1 GCA_016286245.1 Clostridiales bacterium
TACGCTCAAACCGCGCCTTGCCGAGTGCGAGAGGGCGGTAATTCCGGGCTTTTACGGAGTAACGGCAAACGATACCATAAAGACGTTTTCACGCGGCGGCTCGGATATTACGGGCGCGATAGTCGCAAGCGCCGCCGACGCCGACGAATACGAAAACTGGACGGACGTTTCGGGCGTAATGATAGCCGACCCGAGAATAGTTGAAAACCCGAAAAATATATCGGTGCTGACGTACAGAGAGCTGCGCGAGCTTTCATATATGGGAGCAACGGTGCTGCACGAGGACGCGATTTTCCCGGTAAAAAAGGCGGGAATCCCGATTCATATAAAAAATACGAACGCCCCCGAAGACGAGGGTACGCTGATAGTTACGCATACCGATAAGGCAAACGAATCGAGCGTGCTTACGGGTATCGCAGGCAAAAAGGGATTTACGGTACTCACACTCGAAAAGGATATGATGAACGAGGAAATCGGCTTCGGAAGAAAACTCCTTTACGTTCTCGAAAAGAACGGAATGAGCTTCGAGCATCTCCCGTCGGGAATAGATACCATGAGCGTTGTCGTCAACGACCACGAGCTTGAAGGAAAGGAAGACGTCATCATATCGGAACTCATGGCGTCGACGATGCCCGACAGTATAAGCATCGAAAAGAATATCGCGCTTATAGCAGTCGTGGGACGCGGAATGAAAAATGCAAAAGGAACGGCAGCGTCGGTGTTTAACGCGCTTGCAAAGGAAAATATCAATATCCGTATGATAGACCAGGGCTCAAGCGAGCTTAATATCATAGTCGGCGTGGATAATACCGACTTTGAAAAGTCGATAAAGACGATATATTCGAATTTCGTAAAATAATGAGAAAACGGAGTCCGTACGGACTCCGTTTTTGCAGCTCAACCGCAAAAAACCGATTTTTTCAAAAAAACTATTGACAAAATACACGGCGCGTTGTATAATAAACACGCTGCGAAAAAAAGCATTGCGGAATTGTGTAATGGTAGCACGACAGACTCTGACTCTGTTTGTCTGGGTTCAAATCCTAGTTCCGCAGCCAGAATAGGACTACTATTTTAACAAGGATAGTAGTCCTATTTGTTACTTGCTTGATTTAAGTGAGGAGGCAACTAACTTTTTATGACACACAAAGCTTTGCAAAATGAATTTAAAGTAATGAATATGGTTTTTCATGATGTATCGAGAGGAGATAAATAATGTATACACTTTTCTTGTATAAAACTTTGTGTACTACCGGTACCGCTCCGTGTGTTAATATAATAAACAAGACACTTGGTTCATATTTTTCAGACGCTTGGCAGAAAAATTCTGCTGAAAAACATATAAAAGCATTTGATACATCAAAAGTTAAGGACGAAATTGAAAGTCGAATAGGAGAAAGTTATAAAGGTTTATACAGGCTTATTATTGAATCATCTCCAAAAGAAAAAATAGAATACATTCGTATATTGGCACAGTATAAAATAATTACAGCGATCATAGGAAAAATTCTCGGTGTTGCGATTGAAAACGATCTTGTATTATATGACGCGGTCAAAAAAAGATTCTTTTATTACAAAGATATTTGTGATGTGGATTATTTGGCAATAAGGGAAAGGGTTTGTGCGTTCAATAATGCAATTAAAACTAATATGAAGTCTATATATCTTTTAAGAAAACTCGGCTCTTCTTACGGAGGAAGAAATAAGGTCGCAGATTATGTAGTGACGCTTCGGAAAGGCACAGGTAAAAGCCTTGAGAAAAGGGCAGAGGATTTTTATAATTTGTTAAAGGACGTTCTTCTGAAAACGGAAAAAATAAACACTTGCCATCGTTGTTTTACAATAGAGGGTGAGTATTATCAAATTTCATATACTTTGGAAGCATACTCTAAATGTGCCGACAGATTAGCTTACATTAAAGACGGGCAACCCTGCACTGAACTTATGCATCGTATGAGCTGCGAAACTGCATTTCAGTGGGCAAAAAACAATATCAACAAGGCTTATAAAAACTATGATTACTGTATGTACAAAACAGAAATGTTTGATGCTTTTCCTAACCCGGCGGATAGATTTGTAAAAGGCATAAATATAGAAAAACAGATACAAAGAGAAAAATTCAACATGGCGTATTGCGGCTCATTCGGAGGGGCAATTGATTTTAATGTATATTTCCCGTGGGAAATATACGATTCCGAAGAAATATCCACTCTTTCAATAGATGAAGACGATGCAATACCGCTTCTTGAGATAATTCATGAATTTTATCCGTATATCTATGAAAGATTTAACGAAAAAAATCATTTGCCGGATTCTATGATGCGTGACATTGTAGAAAAGATGAAAGAAGTGAGAGAGCTTCTCATAAATGACACATATAGTGATAAACTAAAACCGTATTTAAAAAACGAACATGGGTTTAATTATCTTGTTGCTTACAAAGACGGTGCACCTGTTGATGAATTGTTTTATAAAAACCGGATCGAGTTTTTACACAGACACCGTTTTGAAGCGGCAAGGTTATATGATGTTTTTATTAACTGGGCGGAAAAACAGTTGGAAACATATTGCGGCGGTTACAACAGCGTTATGTTTAATGTAGAAGGGCCATAAAAGTACTGTGGTTTCTCGGGCAAAAAAGAAGTATCGAAAATACAAAAATTTATAATGGTGTTATTGATTTTAACGATTACCCCGATTTTGTTAAAATCGTAGTCTTTAGACAGAAAAAACCTCGTCATTTGACGAGGTTTTTTCAATAAAATTCGACTTGATTATTTTTTTTTGCGGTGATATAATGAAAACGGAAGTATAAAATAAATAACATAATCTTTTTCGGAGGGGATTTTTTGAGACTCTTGAACAGATATACCGTTATATTTTTTATATTCAGTTTCTTCGGCTGGGTATGGGAGAGCGTTTACTGCACAATATACGAGCATCATTGGAGCAACCGCGGCTTTTTGTACGGCCCGGTGTGTCCCATATACGGATTCGGCGCGATAATCTTCTTCATAATTTACGATTTGATAAAGGCGGGACGCATCCCGGACCTTAAATGGTGGATGATACTTATTATAGGCTTTGTCGCAAGTATGATTCTCGAATATCCGACGTCGTGGTTTCTGGAAAAGGCGTTTCACGCAAGATGGTGGGATTACAGCACGATTCCGCTTAACATAAACGGAAGAACGAGCGTTCCGACGTCCGTTATTTTCGGAATTGCCTCAATTCTTGTCATGAAATTCATAATCCCGCTTGCGGATAAAATTGTTTCAAAATGCCCGGATCTGATGCTGAATATATTGTCGTTCGTGTTTATCGCAATACT
>JAEESG010000127.1 GCA_016286245.1 Clostridiales bacterium
CCAATCCCCAATCCCCAATCCCCAAAAATATTTTTTATTTTCTAAAAACTCTTCACAAAAATAAGAGATAATTTTTAATCAATAAATAAATAAATTTATAAAAATGAAAAATGAAAAAATTCCAAAATCTTTATATTCAAATATTCCTATTCCATCAATTACTCAAAAAGAAAAAAATAAAATCACAAATAAATCCAAAGATAAATTAATAATAAAGCAAAAAATAAAAAATGCTATCAATAATAATCACCGCGAAAGCCGCGGGCGCGTCGGAGCAGTTTTCGTTTGAACTCATAAAGGCGCTTAAAGGCGCAGATGCCGCCGAAAAGGTGCGCGATTCCATCTGCGCAAGATAAATTATGGATTTAAGAGAGCAGAAAAGCGCGCTGCGGCGCGAATACGCGAAAATCAGGGACTCGCTTCCCGAAAAGCAGAGAGAAAAAGCAAGTCTTGCGATATGCAAAAACTTGCTTGACACCGTTTCTTTCGAATTTTGCGAAAACGTGCTCGTATATTCGGCAATAAAAAGCGAGCCCGATTTAAAATACTTTATCGACGCCGCTTTTGAAGCGGGAAAAGGCGTATATTTTCCGAAGACTTATCCGAAAGGGATTTTGAAGTTTTACAAGGTTTCGTCTTATGCCGACCTTGTGCCGGGCGCGTTCGGAATTCTTGAGCCGTCGGAAATTCTGCCTTTATACGACGTTTCAGGCGAAAAAAACGACCTTTGCGTCGTGCCCGGGCTGTGTTTTGATCTCGAGCGCGGGAGAATCGGCTACGGCAAGGGATATTACGACCGCTTTTTGAAAAATTTCCGCGGGATCAGCGTCGGCGTATGCTTTGACGCGTGTATTTCGGAAAGCGCGCTCCCGGCGGAAAAAAGATACGACAGAAGCGTGGACTTCACACTTACGGAAATGGGGATAAAATCTATTGTCTGCTAACAAAAAATTCGACAAAATCGTAAAGAATGAAAATTACATAGACGAAAACACGCCGGAGCCCGTATCAGAGCAAAAAAAGCCGCGGTTTTACAAGTTCCGCCGCGCGTCGCTCCAAAAAGACTTCAAAAAGTACGAGGTCGGCTTTATTCCCGTATACGTAATGTTCGCGTGCTCGTTTATCCCGGCGCTCGTCTACGCCGTTCTTCGCTCGCAGGGCGCGTTCGGGAATTTTTCAGAAGGCGCGTCGTACGTTTTGAGCGTACTTTCGGACGTTCTTATATTTATCATCCCTGCGGTAATTTTCAGAATAGTTTACAAGCCCGTTTCCGAGCGTTCCGCGTACTTTTACGCAAGGCCGTTTTCGGCGTCTTTCGTTCCGTTTATAATAATTTCGCTGTTTTTGCTTATTTTCTCCGTCGCTTCGGGAAAATTTGCGGTATCTTACTTCTTCTCGCCGATAAGGGACGAATCCCTTGCGTTCGTTTCGGTCAAAAACGTTTTAGTTTATATTCTCGTGCAGGCCGTCGTTCCCGCCGTATGCGAGGAAATCTTTTTCAGAGGCGTTTTTCAGCCGGAAATTGCCGAAAAAGCGGGCGGATTTACGGCTATCGTCGTTTCCTCCCTTGCGTTTGCTCTCATCCATCTCGACCTTGCGTATTTCCCCGTATATTTTATTTCGTCGCTCATTTTATCCGCGGTTGCGCACGTTACGTCGTCTTGTCTGCCGTCGGTAATCATTCACGCGGCATACAACGTATTTTCGGTATATTTTTCACCGCGCCTCACGTTTATCGAGTCGGAAAGGATAGGAATATCTTTCATCCTCATTATTTTCACGATAACCGCTCTTATATTCCTTCTTTTATGGCTGCGGCAGATTGAAAAGCTGTGCAGGAGAAAATCAATTGAAATCACGCTTCAAAACGCGCCCGAGGGCGCGCCGGAAAACGAAAACGCAAAGCACAGGGGCGGAAAAATCAGGTTTTATTCCCCGCCGTTTCGTCTTTTTTCCGACACGGGATATTCCTTTCACAAGCTTTTGCGGTACGTTTTCTCCCCTGTCATGATTCTTGCGGTAACCGCGTTTTTCCTTATAAATCTTTTGTGAAATTGAAATAAAAAAGCACCCATCCCCCGCTTTTGCGGGGGATGGGTTTTATTAAATTTATATTTGAAATTATATTTTGGCTCGAATACCCGAAAAAAAATAATTAAGAAACTTCTGATTTCCTATATAATTTGTAAATAATAGGAATTATTAACAATAATAGTATTGAATAAAGAACAAATAATATTGGCAACGCTCCCACTACTGTTTTACCGATTTCATAAGCATTGAAAAATCTAACTGTATTTCCTATCTGAAGAAGCTGATCCGGAAGTAATCCAAGAATTCCGGAAGCAGATCCAAGATTTCCAATAAATGATGGAATGAACAGTAATACAAATGGTACAGCTATCGATACGATGGCAGACCTTGTAATAACTGATACAAGCATTTCAACAGTAAGTATAAACATCGTACCAATATAACCACCAAGTATAGTCAACAAGTATTCTTCTAAAAAAGTGATATTATATAAGCTCTTCCAACCGTAAAAATATGCTTGAATCGGGCAATTCCAACCACCAAAACCTAAAACAAATAATACAATTACAGTATAAATAAGTACCAAAACCCAATATACTGACGTTATAATTGTCAACCCTGCTATTATTTTTGCTTTTACGCCCTTCTTTCGTCCTTCTTCGGACGAGAAAAAAATTGCATCCGCTTTTTGCTGATATTCTCCGGGGAAAATATTGCAAACAAGAAAACTTAAAAGAAGCATTGTCAACATTGTAATCGTATTAGAAGAATCCATTAATGCTTTCCAACCATCCGCATACTCATAGTATAATGGTGTTTTAAGCTTGCGATATTGATTTAAAAAGAATTCTTTTTGAGAACTTGAATATCTGTCTTTGGCTTCATCGGACGCTAACCATTCCTGAAGATTTAAAATACGATTTTCATAAACCTTTTTGGCGTCCTCTGATGATAATTCATTAATAATATAATAATCATATTCTCTAAAAGGACTGAATGCACAATTTATTATGTCGCGCAAGTCTAAAAAACCTTGTTTCATTGCATATGCTTTATTGTTTTCATGATAATCCTTTGACTGCGCCTCAGGTGATGCTTCAACGACAGCATTTTCACGAATTACATCAGCAAATACTTCTTCGGTCAAGTATCCGTGCCATTTACTCTTTACTTCTCGTAAATTTTTTGAAGCTTGATATCCTCTGATACTTTCCCCGTTTACATTCACAGATGTTACACTTCTGATAGCGGAAATTGATACAATTATAACCATCACTAACAATA
>JAEESG010000025.1 GCA_016286245.1 Clostridiales bacterium
GGGACCAGAATCACACCTGTAAACGAATTTTTTGCAGAACCACGAGACGTAGATGCGAAGTGATGAAAAATATGCGTCCTGCACACCTTCGAGAGCCTGGGCGAAAACGGGGAATTTCTTTTTGTCAAGACGGGACTTTGCACATTCCACAAGGGACGAAGCGTGCACCAGACAAAAATACGGCTGCTCCTTGAAAAGATTTACGAAATCGCTTTGCGTTTCCCATAAGAATACCGCGGTGCGAATCATTTTTGAAAATTTTTCGTTTACTTTTTCGCACACGTAACAGCTTTTTGAAAGGGCGTTCGTTCTGTCGAGAAATTTTTGCGAGACGTCTTTGCCGAAAAGGGAGTTTTTGTAAACCGCAGCGTCGTCTTTCAGTTTGTTCATGTGGCTTTCCAGCATAAGCGCAAGGCTGAGTTTGTTGCCCATTTCGCTCATTTTTTTGTAATGGTTTTTGCAAAAGCCGAGCTTGTTTGTCATTATTCTTATGTCGGGCTCCATCATCGACGCGCCCATTATAAGGTCGAGCTCCGTTTTTTCAAGATCACGCATGAGCGTGCAGAACGGGCAGCCGCACTTTTTTCTGAAAGCTTCGGTTACGGGTATTGTGTAGATTTTTTCTTCCATGTGAAATCCTCCGAACGTCCGTTGTTACAACAATAATAACACATTTTAACGCATAAATCAAATTTTTCTTTTTCAGAGGTTAAACGGTTTGGAAAACAGATATTTTGAAGTTAAAAAGCCGAAAAATTTCGATATAACGCAGATTTTCGACTGCGGGCAGTGTTTCAGATTCGACAGAATTGACGAAAACGCTTATGAAGGCGTGGTTTCCGGAAAATACATAAAGATTTCGCAGACAGAGGACAAATTAAAGCTTTACAATACCGACGAAAAAGAGTGGGACGGCTTCTGGAGCGACTTTTTCGATCTTAAAACCGATTATTCGAAGATAATAAAATCATTTTCCGATGATAAGATATTGACGGAAGCGGCGGAATTTGCGGGCGGAATAAGAATACTGAAGCAGGATGCGTGGGAAGCGCTGTGCTCCTTTATAATCAGTCAGAACAACAATATTCCGCGAATAAAAGGGATTATTCGCAGAATGTCCGAAAAATACGGAAAAGAAATATATGACGACGGAAATAAGAAATATTACTCGTTTCCCGACGCAAAAACGCTGTATCTTGCGGGCGAAGACGAGATTTTCGCGTTGAGAACGGGTTTTCGCGCAAAATATATATACGACGCCGCAAAAGCCGTGTTTCAGGATCCGCATTTTCTGGACGATACGGCAAAGCTTGACACGAAAAGCGCCGCGGAAAAGCTTCTGACGGTAAAGGGCGTAGGAAATAAGGTCGCGGCGTGCACACTCCTTTTCGGATTTGCAAGATACGACGCGTTTCCCGTCGACGTGTGGGTAAAGCGCATACTCGAAAAGTATTATCCGCACGGCGGAAGCGGGCATTTATGCGGAAAATACGCAGGGGTTGCCCAGCAGTACCTCTTTTATTACGAAAGATGCAAAAATAACGTTTATATAAACAAAATACCTACGGAAAAACAGGAAAAGAGAAAATGAAAACCGAAAACAAAACAAGGGTTGCTTACAGATGTCCGTACTGCGGATGTATAATATCCGCTGACGTGAATATGTTTATGCTCGCCGGCGGCTTCAAAATGGAATGTACCGAATGCCGCAAGGCGGCGCTTGATATGAAAATGGAAAAAGACGGAAAAATAAGGCTGTCGGTGCCGTGCCTTGTGTGTCCGCACCCGCATCCGTATACCGTTTCGTCGGAAATTTTTTTTGAAAAGGACATATTTTTGCTGTCATGCTCTTTTTCGGGACTCGATATATGCTTTATAGGCGATAAGGATAAGGTTGAGGACGAAATCGACAGAACCGAGTCGATAATTATGGATTTAATCGCGGACATGCAGGACGACGAGCAGTCGAAAAAGGAATCCGACATGCTCGTCGCCGATACAAACGTTGTAAGAGAAGTACTTTTCGCACTCGACCAGCTTTCAAAGAAAGGCGCCGTAAGATGCGGCGAATGCGGCAGCAAAGCCTTCAAAGTCGTAATAGATTACGATCAGGTAAGGGTTTGCTGTAAGGTCTGCGGAAAGGAAAAGGTGCTTTGCGCACGCAATAAATTCGACGCCAGCGCGGCAATAGACCTTGAAGAGCTCATTTTATAAAATAATAGATTACACCCCAGATAACCGAGGAAACGCTTCCGTAAACTATGACGGGACCTGCAATTGTAAACATTTTGGCACCCACGCCGAGAACAAAGCCCTCGCTTTTGGCGTCAATCGCGCACGCGCATACCGCGTTTGCAAAGCCGGTTATGGGGACGAGCGTTCCCGCTTTCGCAAAGGACGCGATATTGTCGTAAACACCGATGCCGGTCAGCAGACATGACAGAAAAATAAGGCATACGGGAATTACGGTTTTTACGTTTTCTTCGCTGACTCCGAGATATCCGGCCAAATCTCCGATACCTTGTCCGATAACGCATATTATGCCTCCGACGATAAACGACAAAAGGCAGTCCTTGAAAAGCGCGGAGGACGGCGCGTGTTTTTCGGCATATTTTCTGTATTTTTTCTTTTCATTTTCGCTTAAAATTCTTTTATCATCCATATTAACGCCTTCTTTTACCGTATTTTCAAAAAATATTTTAACCGAAAAGCGGTAAGTTATACAAATATTATTTGAAAGGACAGACTTTATGAAAATCAATAAGGGACTTGGCAGAGGACTTGACAGCTTGTTCGCCGACGAAAATACCGTAACGTCAGATGGAAAAGATACCGTTTCGTACGTAAGGGTGTCGGATATTGAGCCGGATAAAAATCAGCCGAGAAAAACCTTCGACGATGAAGCGATAAAAACGCTTGCAGAGTCAATCTCGGAATACGGAGTACTGCAGCCGCTTGTGGTTATGAACGCGTCGAAAGAAAGCGACGACGGCGAGACAAAAAGAAAGCTCGAGGGCAAATACAGAATAGTTTCGGGTGAACGCAGATGGAGAGCTGCGAAAATCGCGGGGCTTTCCGAAGTGCCGGTAATCGTAAAGGACCTTACCGATAAAGAAGCGGACGCAATAAAACTCGTTGAGAATATTCAAAGAGAAGACCTGAACGCCGTTGAAACGGCAAGGGGGCTTAAAAAACTCATTGACGATTTCGGGCTTACCCATGAGGAAACGGCGAAAATCGTCGGTCTTTCGCGCTCAAACGTTACAAACTCGATAAGACTCCTTGCGCTTCCCGAAAACACGCTCGATTTTCTTGCGTCGGGGGATATATCCGCAGGGCACGCAAGGGCGCTGCTCCCTCTGGAAAAGGAAAACGTTATTAACGAAACGCTCGACGTGATTCTGGCAAAACAGTTGTCCGTGCGCGAGACGGAAAAGCTTGTAAACAGAATAATAAGCGGAAAAGAGAAAAATAAAACAAAAATCAGCGGACAGAAAAAGATATATCTTGAAAAGCTTGAAGAGAGAATAAGCTCCGCACTCGGAAGAAAGACGTACATAAAAGGTAATAAAAAAGGAAAACTCGAAATAGAGTTTTACGGAAAAGAAGACCTCGAAGCACTGCTTGTGCAGCTTTGCGGAAAAGATATCTTCAAGGAATAACAGTAAAGAGAAAAGGGATTATGGAAATATTCAATACCGAAACTTTGATTTATACAATAGCGTCCGCGGGCGTTATCGCAATGATTTATTACTTCGTTATGCAGAAAATAACGACAAAGGCCGCCGAAAAATTAATATCCGAAAACGCGTGCGGAAAAGACAGCGCGAAAACGCTTGACGAAATCGGCTTTGCGGGGCTGTCGAAAAAACTTGCGAAATATTTTCTTTCGGGCGGAAACGCAATAGCGAAAGCCGTGGAAATATGCGAAGATGACGGAAATACCGATAAAAAGGAGTCCGACGACCTGCTTTTCAAGAAGGTAAAAATCTTGAAATATTATATCCCGAAAGAAAACGACACGGATAAGCTTAAAAAGCATTTAAACGATAAGTTTTCACTGCCTAAGCTGATTCTTGCCGCAATTATCGTAGCGCTCTGCGCGTTTGTGTTTACGTATGCCGCAAGATTTCTTGAAAACTACGCGAAAAACGTCTTTTCAAGAAAGGTGATTCCGTCCCCGACGGGAGTCGAGGTTAATGAAAACGGAAATAATAATGAATTGAACGATAATTACGCAGTCTCGCTTCCTTCGGAAGATTGAGTATTAAAGGTAAAGGGTAGTTGCTATGAATAACGAAAATCGAAAAGCAAACGTAAGAAAAAAGAAAAATAATCTGCCGTATGCGCTCGCGGCGGTGATTCTTTTCGTGATCACCGCGCTTATAGGCGGTATAGTATACGCGTCGGGCTACAGATACATAAAAGGGGACGGAGTTAAGTTTTCGGGCTTTACTTATCTCGGACAGCCGATAAACGGAAAAGTCAGGTATTCCGACGGAACGAAAGGCAAGCTGACGAAGGAAAAAGACAGCAGCCTCGGAAAAATCGTGTACGACTCGGGAGACGTCTACGAGGGTGAAATAAAGGGAATATACAGAGACGGCAAAGGTACGCTCGAATATAAGGAAACGGGCGCAAAATACGTCGGGGATTTTCTTGAGGATAAGCTCACCGGGAAGGCTGTGGTTACGTCGTCTGACGGAAGCACATACGATGGCGACGTCAAGGACGGCAAAAAAGACGGCGTCGGAAAATTCACGTTTGCCGACGGTTCGTATTACTACGGCGAATGGAAAGATAATAAGAGAGAGGGCGCAGGCGAGGAGCACTACGCCGACGGCTCGTATTATTACGGTACTTTCTCAGATGATAAGAAATCCGGAAGCGGTGAAGTTACCGTAAAGCTCGAAAACGGCATGATATATCTCGGAAAATGTAAGTTCGTGTTTGCAAACGGAGACGAATATACCGGCGATTTCACCGAGAACGCACGCACCGGAAAGGGAACGTACAAATGGACGACGGGAGAGACGTATACGGGCGAATTCCTTGACGGAAAAATGCACGGCTTCGGCACCTACGACTTCGGAAACGGAAAGGAACCTTATACCGGTGAATTCGTAAACGGAGAGCTTGTTACGGATAAAGCGGAAGACGCCGGAAACGCCGCAAACGCAGAATAATATGGCAAACGAAGATTACAGATGCATACTTGAGGGCATAATTTCCGTAAAAGCGGCAATAGAAGCAAAAAAACGAAAGATTTACAGCGTCTGGATAGATTTGCACAAAAAAACGGAACGCGACAGAAAAGTAACGTCGCTCATTTCGTTTTTGAAAGCAAATAACGTGCCTTTTGAACTCAAGGAAAGGGAAGAAATCGAAAATACACTCGGTATTTTCTCCAAAAACGCGGGTTCCAGCCACGGAGGCGTGATTGCGTTCGCAGGACAGAGAGAGTATACCCCTCTTGAAGAAATGCTGAAAAAAGGGAAAAATAACGCCTATTTTGCATACTTCGACGGCATTGAGGACCCGTATAACCTCGGATACTCGATAAGAACGATGTACGCGCTCGGCGCGGGAGGATTCATTCTTTCCGAAAGGAACTGGCAGAACGCCGACAGCACGCTCGTAAAATCGTCTGCGGGCGCGTGTGAATTCTGCGATATTTCGTTTGCGCCGAAAGATGACGGAGAAACGGTTTCCGCCATAAAAAACGCAGGATTTGATATCGTGTGCTCGGCGGTATGCGAAACGGCGGTTTCCGTATATGATTTTGAGCCGGAAAAACCGTTCGTTCTGTTTGTCGGAGGAGAAAAGAGAGGAATTTCCGACGAATTTATGAAAAACGCGGACAAAACGGTATATATTCCGTATAAAGATAAGAAAATACGGTATTCACTGCCCACCGTGTCGGCATGCTCCGTTTACGCGGCGCTTTTTGCGGAAAAAATGAAACTGCTCGGTAATTGAATTTTATATTTTTCACTGTACGGCGCTTTTGCGCCGTATTTTTATGTTTCGAAGTAAATTTTTTGGAAATAATATAATAAATGGTACAAATTGTAAAAAAACTCTTTACAAACGGTAAAAAGTGTGCTATTATATATATAAATATATATTATATTATATATAAGCGAATTTTTCTTTGAAAGGTGCGAAGGTATGTCGGAAAATACAAACGGCAAAATAAACGTCAGAGGCGTGTATTTTGATAACGTAACAATGGACGAGGCGCTGGATAAGGCGGTAGAGCTCATAAATACCGAAAATTTTTCGTATATGGTTACGCCAAACGCCGAAATCGTCGAAGCATGCGTCGAAAACCCGACGCTGTACGACGTTATGAACGGCGCGTCCCTTATAATTCCCGACGGCGCAGGCGTTGTGTACGCGTCAAAAATACTTCGAACACCGCTCAAAGAGAAGGTCGCGGGCGTGGAGCTCGGGGAAAAGATAATCGAATACGCTTCGAAAAACAATAAAAAGATTTTCTTTTTCGGCGGAGCAAAGGAAAGCGCCGACGGAAAAGCCGTGTGGGAAATTGCGGCTGAAAAGCTTTCCGAAAAATATCCCGGCTTTGAAGCGGTCGGCAGGGACGGATTTTTCAACGACGAGGAAAACGAGGATATTATCGCCGAAATAAACGCGAGCGGTGCGAAAATCCTTTTCGTGTGCCTCGGCGCGCCGAAGCAGGAAAAATGGATTTATAACAATAAAAACAACCTTGAAAACGTGAATTTCGCCGCGGCTCTCGGAGGCTCGCTCGACGTGTTCGCGGGCGTATCCGAAAGAGCGCCCGACTTTTATATAAAACATAACCTTGAATGGTTTTACAGATTAAAGAAAAATCCGTCGAGAGCGCGCCGTATGTTAAAGCTCCCGAAATTTATTGCGGGAACCGTAATACACGGCAACAAAAAGGGCAGATAACATGAAGCTTGTCTCGCTGAAAACGGAAAATTTCAGAAATCTCGAGCCTCAGACGCTGACCCTTTTTGACGGGATAAACGTGCTTTACGGCAAAAACGCGTCGGGTAAAACGAATACGCTTGAATGCGCTTACGTTTTCGCCTCGGGAAAAAGTTTTCGAACGCGATACGAGAACGAGGTCATAAAAAGAGGCGAAAATACGGCTTTTGCGGAAATTGAGTATACGGGCGCTGCAGGGACCAAAAAAATGTCGGTAACGTGGCATAAAAACAAGGATACCGACTTTACGCGGCGCATGACTTACGAGGACTACGAGTTATCAAAGGCGTCTGAATTCCTGGGAAATTTCCGCGCGGTGCTCTTCACGCCGAATCATCTGTCGCTCATAAAGGGCAGTCCCGAAGAAAGAAGACGGTTTATGGACATCGCATTGTCGCAGATAAGCCCCAGATACGTTTACTGCTTAAACAATTATCTCAAAATGCTTACCCAGAAAAACGCGTATCTAAAAAAGGTTTCTTTCGGCGCAAAGGTTGATTCCGATTATCTCGACGTGCTGAATATCCAGCTTGCAAAGGCGGCGTCGGTGCTCGTGAAGCAGAGAAGCGGTCTTGCGGACAGCTTAAGAATATATGCAAAGGAAATGTATTCGGGACTTACCGCTTCAAAGGAAAATCTCGACGTAAAATACCTGTCCGCCACCAAAGAAAATTTTTCCGATCCGGAATATACCGAAAGCAGATATGCGGAAATCTACAAAGCGGACGTGCAAAGCGAAATAAAGCAGGGAAGAACGATTCACGGTCCGCACAAGGACGACCTTGCTTTTTATATTTCAAAAAACAGCGACGAAGAGAAAATACTTGAAGAGACGAATGATGCGGAATACGGCGAAAACGAAGAAGCGGTGTCGGAATTTTCCGCGAGGTCCTTCGGTTCTCAGGGACAGCAGAGAAGCGCGGTGCTTGCCATAAAACTTGCGGAAGGCGAGATATTCAACAGCATTACCGGCGAATATCCGGTGCTTTTGCTCGATGACCTGCTCGGAGAGCTCGATTCCCAGCGGGAGAGCGCCCTTATAAAGCTTATAAGGGACAAGCAGGCTATAATCAGCCACTGCGACAGAAACGCGTTAAAAAGGGTAAAAAACGTAAATTATATAATGGTCGACAACGGAAAATATTATCCCGACGCAAAGGAAAAGGACTGACGTGATGAAAAACGGCGAAATAAAAAAGAATCATCCGCTTATAAACATAGGCGCGACGACGGTTCTTTACAAAAAGGACGTGCTCGGCGTGTTCAATCTCGACACCGCAAGCACCGGAACCGATACAAAAAGGTATCTTTCCGAGCTTGAGCGCAAAAAGAGGCTTGAAACGGTGGGTAACGACATTCCGAAATCATTTGTGGTTTTCCTGTCGGGCAGGAAAGAAAAAGCGTATATAACCACTCTTTCGAGCGCCTCGATTTACGGACGCTGGAAGAGACAGTCGAAATATCTTTGATGTGAATAATAAGAGTAATATAAATTGAGGAGAAGATGATGTTGGAAATCAGGAATTACGAAAACGAACATTTTGACGAAGAAGTAAAGGCAACCGATACCGAGGTGGACGTAAACGCCCATAAATACGACGAGAGTCAGATTCAGGTCCTGGAGGGCCTTGAAGCCGTAAGAAAAAGACCGGGCATGTATATCGGCTCAACGTCGGAAAAGGGACTTCATCACCTTATATACGAAATAGTTACGAATTCGGTGGACGAAGCTCTTGCGGGCATATGCGACAGGATAATCGTAACGCTGCACGAGGACAACAGTATCTCCGTCAAGGATAACGGAAGAGGAATCCCCGCAGGAATACACCCGAAAATGGGAATTCCCACGCTTGAGGTGGTATTTACCGTGCTTCACGCAGGCGGAAAATTCGGCGGCGACGGATATAAAATTTCGGGCGGTCTGCACGGCGTGGGCGCGTCGGTCGTAAACGCGCTTTCGGAATGGACGGAAATCGTAAACTGCCACGACGGCAAAAAGTATACGGAACGCTTTGAACGTGGAAAGGTCGCGCGCGAGATACAAGAGGTGGGCGATACCGACGAACACGGTCTTTACGTGAGATTTATGCCCGACGACGAGATATTCGACGAGATAGTCGTAAAATATCAGACGGTGCTTTCGATGCTTCGCGAGCAGGCGTTTTTAAACGCGGGACTTGCAATAGAACTTATCGATTTGAGACCCGATACCGAGGAAAAAGCGCTTGAAATTTCCGAATATATCGACGACGAAGCGGAAGAGCTTGCCGAGGAAGAAGCGATAGAGGAAGCAAAGGAAGCGAAAGCGGAAAAGAAAAAGAGCGTCGAGCTTTGCTATGAAGGCGGCATAAAGAGTTTCGTCGAACATATCAACTCCAAAAAGCACGCAAATATGCTCCACGACGACGTAATATACGTTTCAGGCAAAAAAGACGACGTTTCGTGCGAAATTGCCATGCAGTACAACGACAAATACGACGAGACGATATATTCGTTTGCCAACAACGTAAGAACGATAGAAGGCGGTATGCACGAAACCGGCTTTAAGAACGCGCTTACGAAAATACTCAACGATTACGGAAGAAAATTCGGTTATCTCAAAGCCGACGACAAAAACCTCATGGGCGAGGACGTAAGGGACGGACTTTGCGCGGTAATAAACGTAAAGCTTCCCGAAGCGCAGTTTGAGGGACAGACCAAGAGCAAGCTCGGAAACGCGGACATAAAGCCGTTTGTCGAGGCGCTTATGAACGAAAGGCTTACCGCGTATTTTGAGGAAAATCCGATTGTCGGCAAGACGATTATAGAAAAGGCGATAGCGGCTTCCAGAGCGAGAGAAGCGGCAAAAAAGGCAAGAGAGCTTACGAGAAGAAAAACGGCGCTTGAGGGCACGACTCTTCCCGGAAAGCTTGCCGACTGCAACGATAAAAACGTTGAAAACACCGAACTGTTCCTCGTCGAAGGAGATTCCGCGGGAGGCACCGCAAAAGACGGCAGAGACAGCAAATTCCAGGCGATTCTGCCTATGAGAGGCAAAATACTAAACGTTGAAAAGGCAAGACTCGACAGAATTCTTTCGAGTACGCAGATTACTCCGATAATAATTGCTCTCGGCTGCGGCGTCGGAAGCGAATTCAATATGGAAAAGCTCAGATACGGCAAGATAATAATAATGGCGGATGCCGACGTCGACGGATCTCATATAAGGATACTGCTTTTAACGTTCTTCTACCGCTTCATGCGCGGACTTATAGAGGGCGGACACGTATATTCCGCAATGCCGCCGCTTTACAAGATAGTCAAGGGCAAAAACACGTATTACGCCTATAACGACGCGGACAGAGACAGGATAATAGAGGAAATAGGCGGCGCGGGACGCGTTGACAGATACAAGGGCTTGGGCGAAATGTCAAAGGACCAGCTGTGGGAGACGACGATGGACCCCGAGAACAGAACGATCATAAGGATGACGATAGAGGACGCAATGCAGTGCGACGAGATATTCTCCGCGCTGATGGGCGACAAGGTCGATCCCCGCCGCGAGTTCATAGAGCAGAACGCGAAGTTTGTCGAGAATATCGACGTTTAATTAAGAATTAAGACCTTTAATAAATAAGAAAGAATAAATAAAAAGAGAAAATGGAAGAAAATAAGAAATTATCCGAAGAAGTGATAGAGCTTCACGAAGCGCAGCTCGGCGAGGTCACGGGCGGTCTCTCTCCGGTACCCAACACGGGAAACTATATTGACGCTCTGACGAGTGCGGAAACCGTATGTACAAAGTGCGGACGCCCCTTTATATATTGGTATCATTGGATAGGAGGTATGCACGACGGACCGTGGAACCACCCCGTTCCCGAGCTCTGTCCGACGTGCGACCCCAATACTGAAAAAGAACGCGGAAAGAATTAAAAATAAGGTGTCGGCGCAGCCGATAATTACCTTCTCCTACGGGGGAAGGGGGACCGCGCAATTTAACGGTTGAGCCGCCCTTTACCTTCCCCCGTTGGGGAAGGGGGACCGCTTGCGGTGGATGAGGCGAACAATACCTTCCCCTGTTGGGGAAGGGGGACCGCGCCGGGGTTCCCCGCCGCGAACTTGAGAGCGGTGGGGGTTCGCGGGTTGCGGTGGATGAGGCGAACGAAATCTGTACTTACTAAATCAAGAATGAAAAATGTCGTATAATTATAACAAAAATCTTGTCAGCGCGTCTCAAAATTTAAGAAAAAACATGACGCCTGAAGAAAAAACGATATGGTATCAGTTATTAAAACGATTGCCATATACGGTAAACAGACAGAAGCTTATAGGAAATTATATAGTTGATTTTTATATCGCCGAAAAAAGAACGGTTATAGAAATCGACGGAGTTCAGCATAAAACAAAGGAAAACGAGGAAAAAGACAAACAAAGAGACGCAGAACTGAATGATCTTGATATAAAAGTACTGCGTTATACGAATAAAGCGGTCAATATGATTTTCAATAAAATATGCGACGATATATTGATGAAACTCGGGATGACTGTCAATGAATTAAAACCGGTGAAGAGCGGGAAAAGGTGAAGTTTGTACTGACCCCTTTCGCCTCATCCACCACACGCCGCGAACCCCCAACGCTCTCAAGTTCGCGTCGGGGAACCCCGGCCTGACAGGGAGGATAAAAACGGCTCCCTCTCTGAGGGAGCTGGCTGCGGAGCAGACTGAAGGAGTTAAACTCTTAAGTTTTAATATAAACCGTTCGCCTCATCCACCGCAAGCGGTCCCCCTTCCCCAACGGGGGAAGGTATAGGCCGCGGTCCCCTGCCCGGTTCGCGATCACAGATCGCTTCACCGCTTTGGCTAAAAACTTCACACTGTGAAGTTTTCTTAACGCGTCGCGCCCCAAAAAGGGGGAAGGTTTATGGGACGGCGAAAGCCTATCGAAGGAGTCAGATCATCGGGGTCTTGAATCTGCATCCGGCATCAGCCGGGCGCAGTAAAACAAAAACGCCGCTTTACAGTGCGGCGTTTTTATTGTTTGCGTTTATTATTTGAGTATCTTTATTTTGGCCAAGAGTCCGCCGACAAGCGGGAAGTCCTTTGCTTTGCCCTTTGCCGCGGTCACGATACCGAAAACTACGAGACCGGCGAAAGCTAAGTAAACAAGCCACTCAAGTATGCGGAATACGATACCGACGTACGGGATATATCCGAGCAGACCGAGAGTAAAGCCTATTGCGAGCTCGCAGATCAAGAGGACGAGACCTCTGTTGGCGTGCCAGCGCGCCCATTTGGAGTTCTTTGCCGCGAATATCGGAACAAGTACGAGTATGCCGATATAAGCAAGGATACCCATCGCTTTGTTCTGGGCTATATCTTCAGCCTCAAATTCACTTGTATGATCGGTTGTGTCTAAAAAACCTGCCATGATTTTTTCTCCTTTATATAATAATAACGAACGTCGGCATTTGGCGTGCCGATATTACTGTATTCATCATACCACAATTTAATACATTTTGCAATAGGTTTTTCAAAAAATATACAAAAATATTTCAGGCGTTGTCCCGTTCTTTGCCATACCTTTTTACTTGACGTGAACGTCAAGCTGATTGAACGGGATCTCTATGCCGTTTTTGAAAAACTCCGTATAAATATTCTCCGAGAGGTTGAAGCGTACGTCCCAGTAATCCTTGTTTTCCACCCATACGCGGACGGTGAAGTCTATGGAGCTTGTGCTCATATCCTTCATCCGGACGACCGGCGCGGGATCCTTCAGGATCTGCGCGTCGCCTTCGGCGTATTTGAGTATTACCTGCTTCACCTTTTCTATATCCGTTCCGTAAGCGGCGGAAACGACCATATCCACGCGGCGAAGCTCCTCCGACGAATAATTGATTATGGTTGAATTCGTCAGCGTTCCGTTCGGAATTATTACGTGCTTGTTGTCCACCGTTCTTATCTTAGTCGAAAACAAACCTATTTCAAGCACGGTGCCTAAGTTTCCGTTCACCTCTATGAAATCTCCGTGGCGGAACGGACGGTGTACGACGAGCATGATGCCGCTTGCCAGGTTGCCGAGCGTTCCCTGGAGCGCGAGCGCGACAGCCGCGCCTGCCGCGCCGAGGACCGCTATGACGGACGCCATCGGCACGCCGAGCACCGCAACGGCGGTGACGATAAGCAGCGCGTTCAGCACGACCTTTACGAGCGTGCGGATAAAGCCGACGGTCCCGGGCTCGAGCTTTTTCATCCGCTTTTCCGTTATCAGCTTTTTTGTTATGAATTTTATCAGAAAATGTCCGGCTATGAGAATGATTATCGCTCCGCCGAGCCTCGTTGCAAGCGATATGAATTTCTCGGAAAGAGAAGCCCAGACCGCGTTCCAGTCGAAAGGCGTCTGCGCCGCGCTCCCGCCGGCTGCTTCCGTTACGGCTTCCGTTATTTCTTCCGTCATGTTTTTCCTCCGTAAAACGCCTGCCGGCGATCACCGGCAGGCGTTCCGTTAAGTTATTTTATTTCTTTTTCTTTGTGACTATGACGATGACCGCGGCGATGGCAGCAGCGGCAACTACGCCTATTATCACCCATACGAATACGGGAACACCCTTGTTCTCGTTTGAGGGATTCTCTTTTGAACCGTTCGTTTCGGGAGCCTTTGTCGCGGCGTCTGTCTTTGCTTCTGTAGTGGCTTCGGTCTGGGCGTCGGTATCCGCTTCGGTCTTTGCGTCGGTCGTTTCGGGCTTTGTTTCGGGCTGGGGATTGTCATCCTCCCAGACCTCGAAGTTTATGTTCTTGAAGTAGAATACCTGGCCTTCTTCACCTTGGGCTGCGGGGTCGATACGGAAGTTTCTGATCTCGCCCGTCCAGTAGGAGGATTCCTGCATATCCATCTCGAACGTCTTGTATGCGCCCTCCGTTGCCTCAATGTCTATCTGGAGGCTGCAGATCTCCATGCTCGGAACTTCCTTTGTGGTGTAGTAGAACGTGCCTTCGCCCTCGTAATCCGTCTTGTAATCCATCTTTACGATGCAGAAGGTATCGCCGTCAAAGTACCACGCCTTCTTCATCGGGATGTTTACGTACGGGTCGGGACCGGTGACCTCGACCTTGAGCGCGCCTTCTACCTCGTCGTAGGAAAGCTTGCAGTCGTTGGAGGTGAGAGAACCGACGACCTCGGGTTTGGTGAAGTCAATGAGCGTGAAGCTCTTGAGATCGGGATCGTTCCAGTCCGGAGCGTTGGGGTCTACCGTCGTCTCGGGAGTCGTGGAGGAGCCGGATTCCATCGGGATCGCGTCGCCGGTCGAGGCGGGAGCCTCGCCGTTCAGCGAGTTTATAACGAAGCTCTGATATTCAAGCTCGGTCTGCGACATTGAGAAGCCTATATAAGCCTCGTCGTTTTCAAAGAACTTGAGGATATCGTTCAGTTTTTCTTCTTCGACGAGAGCGCCGTCGACCACAACGGCAAGAGCTCCGTCAATGTTCTTTATCTCGTATTCAACGGTGACGCCCGCTTCATAATAGTCCTTGTCGTCGGCGCCGTAGTCCGTTGAGAGCATATGGAAGCCGGAATCGTCTATTACGTGCCACTGATGTGCTCCGCCGGGACGGCAAAGCAGAACGAGGCCTTTGCCGCCGTTCTTGTTGGAGTAGTCAAAGTACAGGGGCTTGTTCAGAAGCCAGAAGCCGTACCATGCGTCGCCCGAGCCTTCCGCGCTCGTTTCGATCGTGACGTTGAGAGTTATGCCGTCTTTGAGGTTGAGGGGGTTTTTGTAGAGAAGACCTGCGTTTGATGCGGGATAATGACCCTCATGGGAAAGTCTTATACCGTTTGCGGCGGTTTTCTCGATCTTGACGTTAGCCGGTGTGCCGGAGGAGTGGTTGACTATCTCCCAGTCGCCTGAATCAAGAGCCGCGGGAGCGACGGTAAGAGCGGACACAAAGAGGCTTATGACCATGACCGCCGCTAAAAGCGCTGTGAATTTTTTCATTTTTTTCCTTTCCTTGCGCTGTGCGCAAACAAATTATTTTTTATCATTATAGCACACAAAATCAAAAATGTCAATACGTAATATTTTTATAATACGGGTCGTTTTTTGTTATGAACCGGTATAAAAAGCGGCAAAAGCGGTCAGATCTTGTTTACCATGACCTTGTATACGACCTCAAAGCTGCCGAGCGCCGCCGTGACCTTTGTTTTTCCCGCGGCTTTGGCGAAAATAACGCCGTTTTCGTCTACGGAAATTATGTTTTCGTCGTATCCGTAGTATTTTACTCCGTGCTGCGCGCCTCTCGTCTCTGTCCACGTTCCGTTTGAATACTGTACTATCAGACGTATCTGCTTGCGCTCGTTCTCCTTCAGGTTCGTTTTGTATTCCTCTTTCACGGGAAGCACGGAAACGGGATATTTTCCGTCCTCGGAGAAGTCGAAATCCCCGGGGTAAACGTAGATGAGTATCTCGGCGGACAGTCCGTACGGCGTGTTTGCGTTTGCGTAAGTGTAGCCGACGCGCTTTGCCGTGACCGTAAGACCGTTTATATCTATTATGCTTTTATCATAATTGTCAAAGGTTATATTTTCTTCTTTATAGTGTTTATACGCGGAATCGAGCCAGATAAATCCGAGGTCGAGCGTCTCGCCGGACCTCATTTTGTAAAAGCGCGGCGGCATAACATCCGGCATCACGTTTATCGGAAACGGCTCGCGCTTCGGCTTGGGGATCACTTCTCTTTTTACGTTTTCCCTGTCCCTTTCCGAGTAGAAGCCGTAGTATTTTTCAACGGAGTATTCGTGGAAGCGCGTGCCCCAGAAGCCCCATTTGTTGCCGTACGCGTAGCCGAGCAGCTTGAGATCGCCTTTTTTGACGTAGTGCAGCCCGTCGCCCGAAATGCCGCTGTTGTGACACATGAAGCCTACGTTCACCTTCAGATCGTTGCAGCGTCTGAAGCGCAGGCCGTTGTTTGACTCGTATATCGCGAGCATACTCGTTTCCGTAAAGCGCTCGTCGGTCGATATGGCTATGAATTTGCCGTATTCGTCGCTGTAAACGACGTCAAAAGAGTCGTTCGACGCGCTTTCGCGCTCGTATGCGACGCCTCTCTGTCTTATCTTCGCAGGCCAGTTCTCGTCCGTCGCGTCCGCGGTGGCGACGCGCGTCTGCGATATGCGGGAGCCGTCCGCCTTGCGCGACGTTTTTGTGTAGTAGATATAAAGCACGTCGTTCGATACGACGAAGGAGAATTCGCCCTCGCCCCACGCGCTCCACTCGCCGTCAAAATAGATTATCGGCGCGGGCTTTCCCATCCATTTCAGACAGCCGTCCGCGGTGATCCTCTGCTCTCCCCAGCCGTCGCCCGTCCATTTTTCAAACGGACCGTCGGGATTTTTGCTTCTTGCGACAACGCCGTTGTTGAAGACGCCGCCGTGATCGGTGAATATCGTGGAG
>JAEESG010000026.1 GCA_016286245.1 Clostridiales bacterium
TGCAGTTTTCGATTTTACCTCCGTTCAAATTAAGCGTCGCATCTTGCGCAACGTTAATCATTCCGCCGTATCCGCCTGTGAAATTGCTTGAACTGAGTACCGCTCCGGATTTTACGACAAGACCGTGGTTCTTTCGCACGGCGATAGGCCGGAAAGCGTTTACGCCGTCGGTCAATTTCGGCTGTATTGTCAGAGTCGTGTTTGTCTCACTGTTTCCGCTGAGAGTGAAGGTATGGGCATCTTCACCTACTTCTCCGAATTTCATGGCGCCCGTCAGCGTGATAACAACGTCGTTTTCTCCGCTTTGGATGGTTATGTCGTAACCGTTTACCGTCCGCGCGCCGTCAAATTCGATATCTTTTAATACCGTAATGACCGTATCGTCTTCGTTTACGGCGTTCAAAGCATCCGTCAGCGAATAATACCCTGTCGAGCCGATAGTGCAGACGATTTCTTTCGACTTCGGATAAAATACGAGTTTTTTGTAGTTTTGCGAAAGCGCCGTCAAGTCGGAAGGCTCGTCGGAAAGCGTCGTGTACTCCGTGCTGTCGACGCGTTTGAACGCGTTTATCGCAATGCCTTCGTGAAGCAGTTTATCATGATAACTATAATACAAGGTGCTAAGCTTCGCCTGCAAGGTCATATTGCCCGTCCAGTTTTCGGCTTGGATAATGAAATCACTGTCATATTTGTTTTCGAGCGCATAAGAATCGCCGTACAATGAAGAGATATTCACGTACGTTTCGCCTGACAGCGTCATTTTCCCGCAGTATAAAATGCCCACGCATTCGCTTTCAGAAAGATTATGTGCAACACTGCCGCCGGAGGCGTTCAGCGTTCCCTTTTCCGAAACGGCAAAATCTCCGTTCGTATATATGCCGTGGCTTGAGTAATAAATCGAAGATCCGCCGGCTGCGTTGAGCACAGCGCCGTCTTCAAGCTCGATCGTAAGAGCCGATTCAGCCCATATTCCCGCATTAACTGCTTCTTCATGAGAATAGCCGTCGTATTTCAATGTGCTTCCGCCGCCCTTTAAGGTGTTTTCGCCCTTCGCGTGTATCGTGAACGGCTTTTCACCCGCATAGTAAACCGCGTGGTTATCCGGGTTGTCGGCGGTTCTCACTACCGTCGCGCCGTTTAAGTAAAGGGTGTTGGTTTCGGCGTCGTAACTTACCTTGCCGTCTTCGAGGACGTCTGAAGCGTTATCGCTGTTTACGCGCTTGCCGCCGACGTAGAGGTATTCTTCGGCGGGAATAAAGTGCTCCCTGCCTTCGGTGCTTTGTATGCCGTCGGAAACGTCGGAGTCGGAAAGACGCACGACAACGATTTTGCCGTTTTCTCCCGTATACAGAACGTAACGGGCGTCATCCTCTTCATTGTTCGTTTCCACAACGACAACTTTTTTGTTTTCGGCGTCCATTTTAGTATTCAGAGACGCATATACGCTCTTGTTTGACGCGCTGTCGTAATAGCAGAGGGTTTTGTACCAGCATACCGCGGCATAGGAAAATTCGCCGCTCTGCATGAGATTTGCGGTGATGTCCGCGGCATTAACATTGCTATGGCCTATTCCGCTGATATAGCTTTGTGAAATTATCTCCTGTCCGTTGAGGACATACAGACCGGAAAGGCTGTTCAAACTGCCGTGTACCAGTGTAAACAGATTATTTCCGCTTGCGCAGACGTCAAAAAGAGGAGTAATCTCTACACCTTTGCCGGCTTCCATGCTTTCGTTCGACGCGTCCGAGAAAAAATGGATAAAGTGGGTATTTTCTCCGGACTCTAAATAAGAAGCACTAATTCTGGTTTCATACACCACGTTTATGTTTCCGTCTTTTACAACGGCATGTGCGTTGAATGGGGTTTTTTCAAAATATTGATATTTGCCTGCTTTTTCACTAAAGTAATTAAACCCGCCTCCCGCCTCAACGACGGTTTTTTCAACGCTTTTTATATAAAAGTTTTGAGTACTCGGTTCAGGCTCAATTTTCGCAAGCATGACGTCGGGAATTTGACGTGTATCTTCGTGGGGATCATTGGGATCATAGTAATCCGCGCCGTTCGTATCCATATAGGAGATATATGCTTCTTCCCGATCACTGCCATAATAAAAATCGATATCGGGGTTATAAACCGTTCCGTTTCCGCCGACGTTCATCGATTCGATATAAGTTAATCCGTACCATGCACCACCTACATGAATCCTGTATAAATACGCTATTTTTCCGTCATCCGTCGTAAACGCAACGTATACCCGTTCCATCCCATATTTATCGTCCCAATGGGTCGCAAGAGTCGCGTATCCGGTTTTATAATCGTAATTGCCCACCTTTTCTTCCGTCCACGCGTCGCCGTAGGTTTCGGAATGGTAATATGTTCCGAAATAAAGAACACCGTCCTCTTTTGTGAAAAGAACGCCGATTACCGTTTGGTCTTCCACAGCGTACGTCGAAGGAAACAGTTTTGCGTCCAGTAAATTATACTTTACCGTCTGTGAAAATGCGGCAAATGACCAAAAAATCGCAAAAGCGACCAGTATCAGAAAGATACCGACCGCTTTTTTTACAGTATTTCTTTTCATTATTTTGTCCCCCCGTTTTTTTGTTCCGTGTATTTCCGAATTATTTTCAAAAATTACTGTTTTTCGGGGAGAAGCTCCTCGAGATACTTTACGAAATCTCCGACGGTGATTATGGTATGCGCCTTTTCCTCGTCGATATCGATTGCGTATCTGTCCTCGCACATTACGACCAAATCCGCAAGTTCAAGCGAATTAAAACCGAGGTCCTTTCCGAACTCCGCGTCTTCCGTAACAACGTCAGCCTCTATTGACATTTCTTCTACCAGCAAATTCTTTACTTCCTCAAACATACTCTTTTTTACTCCTTTTGTTACCTTATTTAACGAGAAATCTCTTTATTTTTCTTGACGTCGTCTTTTCAAACTCCGTCTTTCTTACGTCTATGTTCCTTATCTGCTTGAACGTCGGAAGATGTCTGTTGAGCTCGGTTACCTTTTTCTTTATATCTTCCGCGATAATACCTATATCGATTCCGACGGGATACATATCGAAGTTGGGGTAAACTACCGCCGTTACCTCTGTTTCGCCGTTGTCTTTCTGCCTTCCGACAACCACGCTTTCGGCTATGCTGTCTATTTTATCGAGATATTCCTCAATTTCCTCCGGGAAGACGTTCTTTCCGTTGCTGAGCACGATGACGGTCTTCTTTCTGCCCGTGATATACAGGTATCCGTCGGAGTCCATATAGCCGACGTCGCCGGTTCTGAACCAGCCGTCGTCCGTGAACACCTGCATATTCGCTTCGAGATTATCGAAATAGCCGACCATGACGTTTTCGCCTTTGGCAAGTATTTCGCCCACCATTCTGCCCTCTTCGTCGGTGCTTTCGGCGTCGATTTTCACCTCGCAGCATGAAACCGCCGGGCCCACGGAACCGTATTTCTTCCTATAATACGGGTTTACGGAAATAAGGGGGGAACATTCCGTAATGCCGTATCCTTCGCAAAGATCGATTCCGAGAGTGTCGAACATTTTCATAAGCTCCGGATCCATTGCGGCGCCGCCGCATATAAGCTTTTCAAGATTTCCGCCGAACGCGTCGAGCACGTCCGAGAACAGTTTTCTTCTCATATCTATGCCGACGAGTTTAAGCGTATTCGCCGCCGTCATACCGAGTCTGAACTGTCTTTCCTTACCTTTTTTCTTTACCTCGTCCCAGATTTTTTTATTGAACGTTGAAACGAAAAGCGGTACGAGCACCATTGAGGTGGGTTTGAATAGTTTAAGGTTTTTCAGCACGTGCTTTAAGTTATCGTTTATGCACGACGTCATGCCGTAAAGCATTTCGCAGATTGTTATCGTAAGTTCGTATGTATGGTGTATCGGGAGAACCGACATGGTAACGTCGTTTTCCGAAAAATCAACGGCTTCGCACGCCGATTTCGCGCACGCCATTATATTGCGTTCGGACAGCATTACGCATTTACTTGAGCCCGTCGTGCCGCTTGTAAACAGCATTATGCTCATATCGCCTCTCGGGCGAGCCCTCATGATTTCCGACGGAGTTATTATTTCGGGCGTCGCGTCCTTTATGAAATCGTCGAGCGAAACGACTCTTTTATCGCCGTCGTCCTCTATTTCGGCTGTACTTGCGGGAATGATATATTCGAGAATATCAAGTGCGCCCGCTTCTTTGAATTCCGCGTATTTTTTGGAAAATCTCGGCGAAAATACTATCGCGTCGACTTTTCCGAGCTCTATAAAGCCTTTTATCTCTTCGACGAGCAGTTCTTTATCAAACGGGATTACAACACATCCCGCGGCAATCGCCGCGCAGAAAAATTCTATCCATTCCGGGCAGTTTTCGCCTATAATCGCGATTCTTTTTCCGACAAGGTTCTTTTCCTTTATGGACGCGATTATTTTCTCGACTTTTTCGAAAAACGCTCCGTACGTTATCTCTTCAAGGTTTCCTTCACGGTCAAAGTACCTGAAAAGTACTTTGCCCGGTCTTTTTTGATTATTTATATAAACGAGTTGACGAATATTAGCTGCATTTGTAAAAATACGTTCGGTCTTTTTTGCCATATTTATCATCCTTTCGATTTCCGCATACAAACGCTTTTGGCTGTCTTTTCGTTTGCACACAAACACCTAATATATATTATAGCAATAATATCCGTTTTGTCAATATCAAACTGTACTCTCCGTACTTTCCGCCGCGTGCGCGATTACTGTTGACAACTTCCCCTGAAAGAAGTATAATTATTCTGTAATTTAATGAAGATTTCGGAGATTTTTATGAAACGCAGACAAGCACGTGAAGCAGTTTTATGAATGTTATTTGACTACAGTTTTCACACCGGCGAAAGCCCTGATGATTTGCTGGAGCTGTATCTGAATTACTTTTTTGAAAAGGGCGACGAAAATTTAAGCGAAGAAATCCGTGCCGACGAGTATTTCTCGCAGGTCTATTTCGGAGTTATTTCAAATATCGGTGAAATTGACGGTATTATCGAAAAATGCTTACAGAAATGGAGCAAAAAAAGAGTTTCCAAAATCGCTCTTACGGCGATGAGAATCGCGGTTTACGAGATGCTTTACATGAGTGCGGGAGAAAACGCGATTTCACCCGAAATTTCCATAAACGAAGCGGTCGAACTTACTAAAAAATTCGACGCCGAAGACAGCTACGCCTTTGTAAACGGCGTTCTGGGCGGCGCGTACAGGCTTATCAAAGAGCAGGAAAAAGCGGAATAAGTAAAAGGCGATTTAAATATATTTTTATGAAAAAATTATTTTTAGGCGTTGACACGAGCAACTACACGACATCTCTTGCGCTTGCGGGCGAAGGCAAAATAATACGCAGCGTGCGAAAGCTGCTTCCCGTTGCCGCGGGAGAAGCGGGGCTCCGCCAGAGCGAAGCCTTATTTTTGCACGTAAAGGCGCTTCCCGCACTTTCCGAAGAGTTATTTTCGGACATTGATTTTTCAGAGTATTCGCTTTGTGCAGCGGGCGCAAGCGCCTATCCGCGCGACGTCGAAGGCTCGTACATGCCGTGCTTTCTCGCGGGAGTTTCCTTTGCGGGCGCCGTTTCGAGTTCCCACAGCATTCCTTTATATCACTTTTCGCATCAAAGCGGGCACGTCATGGCGGGGCTTCATTCGTGCGGAAACGATTCCCTTATAAACAGTGATTTTATCGTATTTCACGTCTCGGGCGGCACGACGGAGGCGTTACACGCAAGACCTTCGGGCGACGGTTTTGACATAAAAATCATCGGCGGCACGACCGACGCGAGCGCAGGGCAGATTATCGACCGTGCAGGTCTTATTTTGGGGCTTCCCTTTCCATGCGGAAAGGAGCTTGACGGGATTTCCCTTCGTTCGAGCGAAAAGATACCCGTCGTTTCCTCCGTAAAGGGCGGTTATTTTTCTCTTTCCGGCTTACAGAACAAATTCGAGCGTTATATTTCCGACGGAAAAGACGCTTGCGACTGTGCCTCTTTCCTTTTTAAGAGCATTGCGCGTGCGCTGATTAAATCCGTTAACAATTTACGCCTCATTTACGGCGCGCTTCCCGTTTTATTTGTCGGCGGAGTTATATGCAACACAATTATCAGAAAAGAGCTCGGCGCCCTTGAAAACGTTTTTTTCGCGTCGTCCGAATATTCATCCGACAACGCCTGCGGAATTGCTCTCTTATGTGAGAGAAAATTCGGAAAGGAGAACTGAAAATATGGAAAACAGGAACGTTTTTTCAGTATCTCAGATCAACGAATACATCAAAAGCCTTCTCGATTCTTCTCACTTTTTATCGAGAGTTTACGTTAAGGGTGAAATTTCAAATTTCAAAAACCACTATCAGTCGGGGCACTATTATTTTACGCTGAAAGACGGTTCCTCCATTATAAAAGCGGTCATGTTCCAATCCTATGCTTCCCGTCTTCCGTTTATGCCCGAGGAAAACATGTCGGTAATAGTTTCCGGCAGGATTTCGGTCTTCCCTCGCGACGGCGTATACCAGATTTACGCCGATAATATGGAGCCGCTCGGAAAAGGCTCTTTATACGCGGCTTTTGAGCAGATGAAGGAGAAACTTGCGGCAAAAGGCTTCTTTTCCGACGAGCACAAAAAGCCTATTCCCCGTTTTCCGCACAAAATCGGCATCATAACATCTCCCGTGGGAGCGGCGGTCGCCGACATGAAAAACATAATTTCGAGGCGTTATCCGTTGGCGTGCATTGAGATATATCCCGCTCTGGTGCAGGGTCCGGGTGCCGCCGAGGATTTATGCAAGGGACTTTTGTATTTTGACGCGGACGAAAGCTGCGACGTCATAATTATCGGCAGAGGCGGCGGTTCGATTGAAGACCTTTGGGCCTTCAACGACGAACAGCTCGCAAATACCGTCTTTGCCTGCGAAACACCCGTCATTTCGGCTGTGGGACATGAAACGGACTTTACGATATGCGATTTTGTAGCGGATTTGCGAGCACCGACTCCGTCGGCCGCCGCCGAACTTGCGGTTCCCGACAAAACCGAGCTCGTTTCCTATCTGAACTCGCTTTCGTCGCGCATTTTGGCGGACATAAATTCGATTATCACCGAAAAAAAGGCGGTTATCGACGTTTTACTTGAAAAAAAGTGCTTTTCCACGCCCGGATATCTTTTAGACAGATATTCGGAGCAGATTGCCTCACTCGACAGGCGGATTTCGCTTGGTTTTGAGCGCAAAAACGACGAGGCAAAGGCCTCGCTTGCCGCCGTTTCGGCGCGCCTTGCGGCATTAAACCCGATGAACGTGCTTGCGCGCGGATATTCCGCCGTATTTGACAAGGACAACAAGGTTATTTCCAGCGTAAAGGACGTAAAACCGAAAGACAAAATATCAATTACCGTATCGGACGGAAAATTCGGCGCAACGGTAACCGAATAATCCGCCGCAAAGAAAGGATTTTACCATGCCCGCAAAAAAGACAAAAACGGAAAACTCCGAATTCTCATTTGAAGCGTCGCTCGAAAGGCTGAACGCAATCGCCGACGAGCTTGAAAACAAGAATCCCCCGCTCGACAAAGCGCTCACGCTTTACGAGGAAAGCGCGGGGCTTCTCAAATTATGCTCTGAAAAGCTGAAAAACGCGCAAGCAAAAATCAATTTACTGAACAAAGAATGAGAGAAAGACGAATATGTTACAGAACGGCAGTTTGTTTGAAAAAATAAAAAAATATTCCGATTTTACGGAAAAATTTATGAAAAAACACGTTGACGCGTTATATGAAAACGAAGATTTCGCATACGCAAGAGAGGCGGTAAAACCGTTGTTCGACTCGTTTTCCTACAGCCTTTTCGCAGGCGGAAAACGCCTTCGTCCTTTTCTCGTATACGAATTCTGCGCTCTTTGCGGCGCTTCTCCGGAAAGCGCCGTATCGTACGCTTCCGCAATAGAAATGACGCACACGTTCTCCCTCATACACGACGATCTTCCCTGCATGGACAACGACGACATGCGCCGCGGAAAACCGACAAATCACAAGGTTTTCGGCGAAGACGTTGCACTGCTTGCGGGAGACGCGCTGTTCTTATATGCGCCGGTAATTGCGCTTGACAACGGTTTCGATGCCGAAAGGAATTTAAAGGCCGTCAGAATTCTTTCGGAAAGTGCGGGCGTTACGGGCATGATTGCGGGCCAGCAGATTGACATGTGGACCGAAAGCAACGCCGCGGACAAAAAAACGCTCACTCTTTTACAGAAAAAGAAGACGGGCGCGCTGTTCGAATGCGCGTGTCTGCTCGGCTGCATTGCGGCGGGAAAATACGAAAACACTCCCGAGCAATCGGCGGCAAAGTCCTTTGCAAAGCATGCGGGACTTGCATTTCAGATAACCGACGACGTTCTTGACGTTTGCGGAGATTCAAAAGAATTAGGCAAAAACGTCGGAAGCGACGAGGCGAACGGAAAGACCACGTTCGTTTCCTTACTCGGCATTGAGGGCGCAAAGGTGCTCGCCGAAGAGGAAACCGAGCTTGCAAAGGCCGCTCTTATGGCGTTTTCAAACGCGGGAAAAGACGTTTCCTCATTATACGAGCTTTCAGACTACATAATAAACCGCAAAAACTGATTTTTCATTTGAAAGGATAAATATGTTCGTACTTGATTTTCTCTTGGATATTTTTTCAAACTACCCGTTCATCGCGGCGACCGTTTCGTGGGCGGTGGCACAGATTACGAAAGTAATTATAGTTCTTATTTACTACAAGGACGAGATGTCTTCAAAGCTTTTTCTGTCCTCCGGAGGAATGCCTTCATCGCATGCCGCCGCCGTATGCGCGCTTTCCATGTCGATTGCGCTGAAATACGGGCTTGCAGATCCGCTTTTCGCGGTTTCCGCGCTGCTCAGTTTTATAGTTGTTTACGACGCGGCGGGCGTGAGAAGAAGCACGGGTGAGCAGGCAAAGACTTTAAATCAGCTTATTACCGAACTGTCCGACGACAAGCAGATTTCCGACGACAAAAAGGTAAAAGAAGTGCTCGGACACACGCCGCTGCAGGTTGTTGTGGGCTCGCTTCTCGGCATTGTAATCTCGGTTTTATTCAGCTTTTTATATTAATCAAAAAACAAATTCCGCCTTATGAAACGCGCTTTTCATAAGGTTTTTTGTTATTATCAAAAAGGTGTTGAAAAATCCGCTTTTTTATGTTATTATATATTGATATATTATTTATGTGTGCATATTGTTATATTATGCATATAATTCTTTATAGAAAAGAGTTTTTCAATGGCAGTTAAAGTTGCTTTGATTTCCCTCGGCTGTCCCAAAAATCAGGTGGACAGCGAGGTTATGCTCGCAAAACTCAATAAAGCGGGCATGGAGATAGTAAAAGACGATATAGACGCGGACGTGGTCGTTGTAAACACCTGCGCGTTTATTGCCGACGCAAAAAAAGAGTCGATTGAAACGATTCTCGACGTTGCCTGGCTCAAAGAGCACAGAAACTTAAAGGGTATCGTTGCGGCAGGGTGTCTCGTTCAGCGCTACAAGGACGAATTGTTCAGGGAGCTTCCCGAAATCGACGCCGCGGTCGGGATAGGAGACCTCGAAAACATAGTTGACGCCGTAAAGGCGGCGTATGAAGCAGGCATCGGCAAGGAAAACAAAAAATACCAATGCGTTACCGCCGCCGAAAATCAGATTTTAGGCGGAGACAGAGTCGTAACGGGTTCCGAATATTCGGTATACTTAAAAATCGCCGAGGGCTGCGACAATCACTGCACCTTCTGTGCAATTCCCGCAATAAGAGGAAAGCTTCGGAGCAGAAAAATCGAGGACGTCGTTTCGGAAGCAAAAGAGCTCGCGTCTCTCGGCGCAAAGGAGCTTGTCGTCGTCGCTCAGGACACCACGAGCTACGGAAAAGACATATACGGCAAACCCTCTCTCGACGTTTTGTTGAAAGAATTATGTAAAGTTGACGGCGTCAAATGGATAAGAGTTTTATACTGTTATCCCGAAGACATCACGGAGTCTCTTGCCGACGTAATCGCAAGTGAGAAAAAAATCGTAAAGTATATAGATCTGCCCATTCAGCACATATCCGACAAAATTTTGAGGAAAATGGGCAGGCGCGGAGACAGCGCGCTTATCAAGGAAAAAATCGCGCTTCTGCGAAGCAGAATTCCCGGAATCGTAATACGCACGACCGTCATGGTCGGTTTCCCGACGGAAGACAAGGACGATTTTGCGCTTCTTGCGGAATTTTTAAAGGAAGCGAAATTCGAACGGCTCGGCGCCTTTACGTTCTCGTGCGAGGAAGGCACTCCCGCTTATGAAATCAAGGACGGAACCGTTCCCGAAAAGGTAAAGCAAAAGCGGCTGGACGTAATCATGCAGAATCAGTACCGCATACACACCGAAAACAACAAAAAAGCGCTCGGAAAAGTTATTGAAGTACTCTGTGAAGGTTTTGACGTTCCGAGCGGCGTATATTTCGGAAGAAGCGCCGCCGACGCGCCCGAAATAGACGGAAAGGTTTATTTTTCTTCAAAAAGAAAAATAAACGAGGGAGAATTCGTAAAAGTTAAAATCACGGAAGTTATGGATTACGACCTTTTAGGCGAAACAATACTGTAATTTTTAAAAGGAATGTTATTATGAGCAACAACAGGATTGACAAAAATCTTCCAAACAAGCTTACGCTCTCGAGAATAATCCTTATTCCCGTTTTTATGGCGGTGCTGTGGCTTCCTTTGTTTACGGGCGCCGACATGACGCTTTGCGAAATTATCTCGTCCGTGATTTTCGCCGTCTGTGCGATTACGGATTTTATTGACGGAAGGCTTGCGAGAAAATACGACATCGTTACCGATTTCGGAAAATTCATGGACCCGCTTGCCGACAAGTTTCTCGTTATCGGCGCGCTTCTTGCGGCAACCCTCGTGTACGACGAATTCAGGATATATCTCATAATCGCTCTGTCAATCATCATTTTCAGGGAGCTTGCCGTTTCGTCGATGAGGCTTATTGCAAAAAACGCTGACAACGTCGTCATTCCGGCGGCGCTTCCCGGAAAAATAAAGACCTTTTCGCAATGCATTTTCGTTTTGCTTCTCTTGCTTGAAAAGCACGTTTTCGCTTTTTCGGATATTATTGTGAAATACCGTCCGTTTACGCTTGTTTGTTACGTTATAATGCTGTTTTTCACGATTTATTCGGGAATACTGTATTTCATAACGTACAAAAAATACATTTTTTAACCGCAAATTTAAAAGGAGGTCTCGATGCGTTTAATAAGAGATCTTAAATCGATAAAAGCGCGCGATCCCGCCGCAAGAAACTGCCTTGAAGTGTTCTTTCTCTACTCGGGATTTCATGCGTTGATATATTACAGAATCGCTCACTTTTTCTACAAGCTCAGATTAAAGTTTTTAGCCAGATTTTTCTCCCAGACGGGCAGATTTTTTACCGGAGTGGAAATACACCCCGGAGCCGTCATAGGAAGCGGACTTTTCATTGACCACGGCTCCGGCGTCGTTATAGGCGAAACCGCGGTAATCGGCGACAACTGCACTATCTATCAGGGCGTTACGCTCGGCGGTACCGGCAAAGACGTGGGAAAAAGGCATCCGACGATAGGAAACAACGTAATGATAGGCTCGGGTGCGAAGGTTCTCGGTCCGTTTACCGTCGGAGACAACGCAAAAATCGCGGCGGGTGCAGTGGTACTTCGCGAAGTGCCCGCGGGAGCAACAGCCGTGGGCGTTCCGGCAAGAATAATCTTTTCGGGACAGCCGAGGGAAAAAGAGCAAAAGGAAAGCGACCTTGACCAGATAAACATTCCCGACCCGGTCGCATCGGAAATCACAAAAATGAAGGACACGATAAGCGCGCTCGAAAACAGACTTTCCGAGCTTGAAAACAAAAATAAATAATTTCAAAGGATTTTATCATGAAACTCTACAACTCACTTTCAAGACAAAAAGAAGAATTCGTTCCCGTCGTTCCGGGAAAGGTTTCGATGTACACCTGCGGACCGACGGTTTATCACTACGCCCATATCGGAAACCTGCGCTCCTACATTATGGAGGACGTGCTTGAAAAATATCTTCGTTATATCGGTTACGACGTGAAGCGCGTTATGAACATAACCGACGTGGGACATCTTTCGAGCGACGCCGACACTGGAGAAGACAAGATGGTAAAGGGCGCGAAGCGCGAAAACAAGACGGTAATGGAAATTGCAAAATTCTACACCGACGCGTTTTTTGAGGACTGCAAAAAATTAAACATAAAGATGCCCGACGTTGTCGAACCCGCCACTAACTGCATCGATGAGTTCATCAAAGTAATTCAGTCGCTTCTCGACAAGGGTTTTGCCTACAAGGCGGGCGGAAACGTATATTTTGACACGTCGAAGCTAAAGCAGTATTACGTTTTCAACAACTTTGAGGAGGAAGACCTCAAGGACGGTGTAAGAGAAGGCGTTGAAAAAGACGACAACAAGAAAAACAAGGCGGATTTCGTATTATGGTTCACAAAATCGAAATTTGAAGACCAGGAACTCAAATGGGACTCGCCTTTCGGCGTGGGTTATCCCGGCTGGCACATTGAGTGCTCGTGCATTTCAATGAAGCATCTCGGAGAGCGCCTCGACATCCACTGCGGAGGCATTGACAACGCTTTTCCCCATCACACGAACGAAATCGCGCAGAGCGAGGCGTACCTCGGCCACAAGTGGTGCAACTACTGGATGCACGTTTTACACCTCAACACCTCGAGCGGAAAAATGAGCAAGTCGAAGGGCGAATTTCTGACAGTTTCGCTTCTCGAAAGCAAAAATTATCTCCCCGTCGTTTACAGATTTTTCTGCCTGCTCTCGCATTACCGCAAATCCCTAGTTTTCAGCTATGAAAACCTCGACAACGCGAACGCTTCGTATCAGAAGCTTATCGAAAAAATTTCAAAAATAGAAAACGGCGGCGAAATTGACAAAGCGGCGTTTGAAAATCTCAAAAAAGACTTCACCGACGCCATGGACAACGACATAAACACGTCTCTTGCGATAACGGCGGTGCACAACGTGATAAAGGCCGACGTAAACGGTGCGACAAAGCTTGCGCTCATTTCGGATTTTGACAGAGTTTTATCCCTCGACCTCATAGAAAACGCGCAGAATTTCGCAAAAGAGAAAGAAAGCGAGCCCGAAGACTCAGAATTTGCCGCGAAAATTAACGAAGCGCTCGAAAGGCGGACGGCAGCGAAAAAAGAAAAGAACTTTGCGCTCGCAGACCAAATAAGAGACGAGCTCAAGGCGCTCGGCGTCATTATAGAGGACACGCCGCAGGGTCCGAAATGGAAAAAGATATGACCTCTTTTCCGTTTTTCGAGCACGACGCGAAAGAATACGGAATTCTTTCGCTTGCGTATCTCGGAGACGCGGTTATTGAAATTCTGACAAGAGAATATCTTCTCAAATACTGCTCATACAAGAAACCCGGCGACCTTGTAAACGCGTCGAAGGCGTTCGTTACCTGCGAAGCGCAGAGCGACGCCTTTGAAAACGTCGAGGCGCTTCTTTCAAGCGAAGAAGCTGACGTTTTCCGCCGCGGCAGGAATGCGAAAACCCATTTTGCGCCGAAGCACGGCGACCTCATTCAATACAAGCGTGCTACGGGTTTTGAGGCTCTGATCGGCTATCTGTACGCTTCGGGAAAATGCGGACGTGCGAAGGAATTATTTCTGCTTGCGTATCAGCCGGTATTAAATCCTACTCAAAGGGAAGAATAATAATGGACAAGCTTTTTGCATTATTCAGAAAAATCGAAACAAAAAAAGAAACCGAAAACAAAATCAGTTTCGTTATAGCAGGGCTCGGAAATTTTGGCGACAAATACGCTTTTACGCGGCACAACACGGGTTTTCTCGCGCTATCCTACATTTCGCAAAAGCTCGGAGTGGAGATAAACCGCGCGAAATTCAAGTCCTTATGCGCTGAATGCGAGCTTGAGGGAAAACGCGTGCTTCTCATGCTTCCCCAGACATATATGAACAATTCGGGTGAAGCCGTGCGCGAGGCGCTTTCGTATTACAAGCTGTCAAGCGAAAATTTACTTGTGATTTACGACGACGTATCGCTCCCTCTCGGGAAAATGCGTATACGCGCCAAAGGCAGCGACGGCGGGCACAACGGAATAAAATCCGTAATTTATCAGACGAATTCCGACGAATTTCCCCGCATCAAAATCGGTATCGGTGAAAAGCCGCATCCCGAAGAAGACCTTGCCGACTGGGTTTTATCCCGCTTTTCAAAAGAGGAGCAGAAAATATTATTCGACAGATTTGAAGACGTGCTTTGCGCGTGTAAGCTTATCGTTTCGGGAAAAATTACGGAAGCGATGAACAGATACAACGGCGACAATTAATTTCTATAAACAAAGAAGGAAGGCAAACATTCAGATGAAACCGAAATACTACGTTACAACCGCAATTCCCTACACCTCGAGAAAGCCGCACATCGGAAATACTTACGAAATGATACTTACGGACTGTATTGCAAGATACAAGAGAATGCGCGGATATGACGTTTTCATGCTCACGGGAACAGACGAGCACGGACAGAAAATTGAGGACGCGGCAAAGGAAGCGGGCATTTCCCCGAAAGAATACGTTGACGCTATCACCGCCGATCTGCAGGGTATTTGGAAAAAGATGAACATAAAATACGACAAGTTCATCCGCACAACCGACGACTACCACGTAAAAGCGGTTCAGAATATATTCAGAAAGCTCTACGAGCAGGGCGACATTTACAAAGGTGAATACGAGGGCTGGTACTGCACTCCGTGCGAATCCTTCTGGACGGAAACGCAGGCAGCCGACGGAAAGTGTCCCGACTGCGGAAGAGAGGTTAAAAAGGCAAAAGAAGCGGCATATTTCCTTAAGCTTTCTAAATATCAGAAAAAACTTGAAGACTACATCGAATCACACCCCGATTTCATCGTTCCCGAAGCGCGCAAGAAGGAAATGATAAACAACTTCATAAAGCCGGGCGTTCAGGATTTATGCGTTTCCCGCTCGACGTTTACGTGGGGCATCCCGGTTGATTTTGACGACGGAAACGTAATTTACGTATGGATCGACGCGCTTACGAACTACATTACGGCGCTCGGATACGACGTTGACGAGCAGGGCGAGCTTTACAAAAAATACTGGCCCGCGGATTTACAGATTATAGGCAAGGATATATTGAGATTCCACACGATTTACTGGCCGGTTATCCTCATGGCGCTCGGTCAGCCGCTGCCAAAACAGATTTTAGGCCACCCGTGGCTTCTTTCGGGTATGGACAAAATGTCAAAATCGAGAGGCAACGTAATGTACGCCGACTATCTTGCCGACCTGCTCGGCACCGACGCGGTAAGATACTACGTGCTCTCGGAAATGCCGTTTTTAAACGACGGAAGCATTACGTACGAAATGCTCGTGTCGAAAATCAATTCAGACCTTGTAAACACGCTCGGAAACCTTGTTCAAAGGACCGTTGCGATGATAAACAAGTATTTTGACGGTTATATTCCCGCGCCTTCCGAAAAAGGCGATTTCGACGACGACCTCGTTTCGGTTATAAAATCGGGCTTTGACGCCGTTACGGACAAATTCGAGACGCTTCACATTGCGGACGCGTCCGCGGAAATAATGACGGTTTTGCGCAGGCTCAACAAATACATCGACGAGACGACTCCGTGGGTGCTTGCGAAGGACGAGGAAAAGAAGGGCCGTCTTGCAACGGTGCTTTACAACTTAACGGAGGGTATAAGAATCTGCGCGAACATGCTTTATCCGTTTATTCCCGATTCGGCGGAAAAAATTCTGTCTCAGCTCAACAACGACGAAAACAGCGAAAACCTGAAAATCGGTGATTGGGACGAAGGCGCGCAATTCGGCCGTAAATATCCCGAAAACGCGAAGGTTAACCCCTCTCCCGCCCCTCTTTTCTTAAGAATTGACGAAAAGGAATTCAACGCGCGCCTGGAAGCCGACAGAAAAGCGGCGGAAAAGACCGAAAACAGCGAAAAAAAGGCTGAAAACAACGCAGAAAGTGCCGAAAAATCCGAAATTTCCATCGACGACTTTATGAAAGTTAAGCTCAGATGCGCCGAAATTTTAGAGTGCGTTCCCGTCGAAAACTC
>JAEESG010000027.1 GCA_016286245.1 Clostridiales bacterium
GCGGAAAGTCGGTGCATATAGCATTGACTTAATCGCTATTTATGGAGAAGACAAATTTGCGATTGAATGCGATGGAGAAAGATATCATAGCGGTGAAGCAAAAATACGTGAAGATATGGAACGCCAAACAATACTCGAGCGGTTGGGATGGAGATTTACTCGTATTCGTGGTAGTGAATATTATAGAAATCCCGAAAAAACAATTCAGCGAGTAATTGATGATTTAACTGCAAATAAGATTTTGCCTGAGACAACAGAAGCTGTTGATAAAGAAAGCAGAGAGACAGAATTGTTAAGACGAGTAAAAAATCGTGCAGGAACAATTTTGCTTGAAAATAAAAATAATCCATTACCCGAACCAAATATAATTTCAAGACAGATGCCTAATTCTGAATTAAAACCCAAACCCAGTCCAGGGGTTAGAGTTGAAAGAAAAAAACCAAGTGAAGAATTTGATTTAATGATGGATGAAATATATGAAGCACCTATTAAGAAACCGAATATTTATGAGAGTAAAGATACGGTTAACTCAATATACTCGCCGAAAATAAATTCGATAAACAAATACAATTTTTACGGTTGGGAAAACGCGAATATAAAGGATGCGCGCGGATTTACGCCGCGTGACTACTATGATTTGCTTTCGGATATATGGTGCGCCGAAACATGTGCGCCGCGCATGCGCGATAGGTGGTCGAAAGAAAACAAAACGCTTGGGCAATGCTCGATTACGGCGTTTCTTATGCAGGACATTTTCGGCGGTAAAGTGCGCGGTGTGCCGCTTGGAGACGGAAATTTCCACTGCTTCAACGTCGTTGACGGTTGCGTTTTTGACCTGACAAGTGAGCAGTTCGGCGACAGAAGTCTTGATTATGAAAACTGTCCTGAACAGTTTAGAACCGTGCATTTTGCAAAAGAAGAAAAACAAAAGAGGTATGAATATCTTTATGCAAAACTTAAGGATGCCGTAATCGGCGTTCTGAAAAAATAACCGGAGGCTTAAATGGATTATATCAGGGTTACAAAGGAAAACCTCGAAAAGGAGCACATCTGCTGCGCGATTTCAAACAACAACGACGTTCAGGTCTCGTCAAAAAAGGCGTGGCTTGCGGAGCGTTTTGACGACGGTCTCGTTTTCTTAAAAAGCGTCGAGCGCGGAAAGTGCTTTATCGAGTACATTCCCGCCGAAAACGCGTGGAATCCTATTTGCGCCGACGGTTACACGTATATCGACTGTCTCTGGGTGTCCGGCTCGTTCAAGGGACACGGATACTCAAACGACCTGCTCGGAGAATGTATCCGCGACAGCAGGGAAAAGGGCAGAAAAGGCCTTTGCATCCTCTCTTCCGAAAAGAAAAAGCCGTTCCTTGCCGACCCTAAATACCTGAAATACAAGGGCTTTGAGGTGTGCGACGAGGCGGAAAACGGAATTCAGCTTTGGTATCTGCCTTTTTCAAAGGGCGCCGAAAAGCCGAAGTTCAGGGACTGCGCAAAAAAAGCGCGAATCGACGAAAAAGGCCACGTTCTCTACTACACGAGCCAGTGCCCGTTCAACGCAAAATACGTGCCGATTGTCGAAAAGACGGCAAAGGAGCAAAACGTGCCTTTCAAGGCGATACATATCGAAAACAAAGCCGACGCGCAGAATGCGCCGACGCCGATAACGACCTACGCGCTCTTTTTTGACGGAAAATATATAACAAACGAGCAGATGAACGATACGAAATTCATAAAACTGCTTTCAAAATAAGGAGAAGAATATGGCGTCGAGTAAAGAATATCTTGATTTTATAATGGAACAGCTGTCCGAGGCGGAAAACGTATCTTACCGCGCAATGATGGGGGAGTATATCATCTATTTCCGCGGAAAAGTCGCGGGCGGCGTTTATGACGACCGTTTTCTCGTAAAACCGACCGCGAGCGCTGTAAAAATGATGCCCGACGCAAGATTTGAACTTCCGTACGAGGGAGCAAAGGAAATGCTGCTCGTGGACAACGTGGACGACAGAGAATTCTTGAAAAATCTGCTTGAAGCGATGTACGACGAGCTTCCGGAGCCGAAAACAAAGCGATGAACGCGGTACTTTATATTCACGGAAAAGGCGGAAATGCCGACGAGGCAAAGCATTACGAGCCTCTTTTTCCCGACAGCCGCGTTTTCGGGCTCGATTATAAAACGTTTACCCCTTGGGAAACGGGAAAAGAAATCAGATCGGCACTTGAAAATCTGAAAAACGAATACGAAAACGTAATTTTGATTGCAAACAGCATCGGCGCTTTTTTCAGCATGCATGCGGATATTGACGGCTTGATAAGTAAGGCGTACTTTATTTCGCCGGTCGTCGATATGGAAAAATTGATTTGCGATATGATGACGTGGTCGGGCGTTACGGAAGCCGAATTGAAAGAATACGGAACTGTTCACACTGATTTCGGCGAGGATTTATCGTGGAATTATTTGTGTTACCTGAGGGAAAATCCTTTAAAATGGGACGTTAATACAAAAATACTGTATGGAAGCAAAGACAATCTTGTTCCTTTTGAAACGGTAAAATACTTTGCGAAAAAGCATAACGCGGCTCTTACCGTAATGGAAAACGGCGAGCATTGGTTTCATACGGAAGAACAAATGCGCTTTCTTGACAACTGGATTTTGAATAACTGAAATCGGGGAGAGGATATGACCAAAAAACTGTTTTTTAAGGCAATTATCAGGTTTTTTCTCGGCTTGATTTTCGTTTCTTTGTGCCTTTTTCTGCCTGCCGGTACACTGAGATACCCGAACGGCCTGCTTTTTATTGTCATTTTGTTTGTCCCGATGTTTATTGTGGGAATTGTTATGATGATATTAAGCACGAAGCTTCTTGCAAAGCGTCTGAACGAGAAAGAATCCGAAAAAGAACAGAAAACCGTAATCACACTTTCCGGGTTGATGTTTATCGCCGCGTTTGTCGCGGCGGGGCTTGATTTTCGCTTCGGATGGACGCCTCTTCCGCTGTGGGCGGTGATCGCGGGTGTTTTAATATTTTTCGCGGCGTATATTATGTACGCGGAAGTGCTGAGAGAAAACGAATATCTGTCAAGAACGGTTGAAATTCAGGAAAATCAGAAGGTTATCGACACGGGGCTTTACGGAATCGTGCGGCATCCGATGTATTGTGCAACGCTGTTTTTGTTTCTTTCATCGGGAATTGTCCTCGGTTCGCTTGTTTCAGTTGCCATACTGCTTTTTTACGTCCCGATTATCGCATATCGTATGATAAATGAGGAAAAAGTGCTTGAAGAAGGGCTTTTGGGCTACACTGAATACAAAAAACGCGTAAAATACAAAGTAATTCCGTTTGTATGGTAGTTTTTGCACTTGCAAAATATGAAAAAAAGTAGTATAATAGTTTACAAAGATTAATTGTTTTTTGATTTGTATAAAAAAGGGGAGTTGAAAATGAGATTTATAAAATGTCCGCACTGCAGAAAGTTAATAAGCGATAAGGTTGCCGTTTGTCCGAAGTGCAATACCAAGCTTCTCGAAAGCAAAGAAGAAAACGAAAAGAACAGGCCCGCCTTCATTGTCTGCGATGAGTGCGGAGAGTCGTATTCAAGCGATATGCTCTCATGCCCGAACTGCGGTATGCCCGCACCCGATTACAAATGATACAGGTAAATGAAAACTTTAAAAGAAAGACAGCAAACGATGTCTTTCTTTTTTATATTTATCACAAAAATTCACTAAAAAACGCCGTTTGTTTATGGCAAACTGTTGTAAAACTATCTTGACAAAGCGGATTGTGTGTAGTATAATCATTTTGTAAACGAATGGAAATTTATGGTATTTTCGGAATGTTCTTTTTGCAGCGTAAAACGAATAATATTTTAATGTAATATTCCGCATAAATTTTTAAGATAAGAGATATGAAAGAGAATAAATTTTTCAAATTTTTTGAAAATATATGGTATCACTATAAATACGTTATATTGATAGGACTCGCCGCGATAATAATGATAAGCGTCGCAACCTGCCAGGCAGTGTCAAAAAAGACGCCCGACGTGTTTGTTTACCATATTTCGACAAAAGGGCTTTCTGTGGCGGCAAAGGAGCATTTCATACAGAACGTCGAGCTTGTTGCAGGCGATTATAATAACGACGGCGCGGTAAAAGCCGATTTCAAGGAAGACGTGTATATTCCGGATCAGATAAGCACCGTACAGACCGGGCTGAGCGCCACAGACTCTTTCAATTTCGAGCTTGCGCTCGGCGACTGCATCATCTATATAATGGACAAGAATTTTTTTGAAAGCAACAAGGAATATATGGCTGATTTGTCCGAAATAACGGGCGTAAACATTGATAACGTCGTCGACGGGAAGGGTATAAAAATAAGCGACCTGCCGTCGTACAAGAAACTTTCGGGACTTGCGTATTTTAAGGATGAATATATAAGCATCAAAAAGAAAAAAGACGGAATGAACGAAAAAGAGTACAACAATCACGTATTATTTTTTGAGGCGCTTTTGAATTACGGTTCATAAAGTAATTTTTGAACTGTTATATGATTTTTGGTATAAGGGGTGGTAGCAAAAAAAGAAAAAGGCTTCATTCACAGGCGACTATGTCAGGCTTGCTTGCCGTACTTATTGCAGGTTCTGTCTGTCATAAATCGAAAAACCAAAATTTAAAATCACAAAGGAGGAAGTATTTCGGAATACCGAAATATACTAACTATGAAAAAGTTTTTATCAATCGCACTCGTAGCAGTTCTGCTCTGTGCATCATTCATCGTATTAGCTGAAGCTCCTAAAGCTGAAGACGCAGTTGTCGGCAACGGTTTCTATCTTGTAACCCGTGAAGAAGGCAGCGAAACAAACGACAGATCGGAAGCTCCTTCGCCTGTTACGGTAGTTGATGACGAAAAAGGCCTTAAAGTTTCACACGGTGGTTATTTTGAATCATCCGACAACTGGGGCGGCGTAGCAATCAACAAGGAATATGATCTTAACGGCCTCGAAGTTACGGTGTTCTTTGAAAAAGTTCCCGAAATAACGGAAACGACAGACTGCTGGGTAGCAATAGATTTCCTTAAAGCTCCCACAACGTTCTCTGTTGGCAACTTCAACGTAGAAGAAGGCGGCAACCAGGGTATCGAACAGCTTATTATATTCTCGATTCCGTGCGTAAGACTTTACACCGGTATCAACGAGTTCTCGCAGGCTTACAGCTCGGAAAAAGAAGAAGCTGATGTAAACGCAATGTTCGCAATCGAATCCGGCACAACTCTTAAAGTCAGAGTTGACCGCAACGAAGTTGGCGAATATACACTTACATACGACAACGGCTACAAGACATGGACGGCTCCTTATGCTTATCCGCTCAACGAAATATTCACAGAAGGAAAAGCATATCCCGTAGTAATGGCAAGCTGCTTCAACTCCGGCGAAAACGACTTCGTTTACTACTTCACGGATATCACGAACGGCGAACCCCTCACAGCTGAAGAAATCGCAGCTATCAACGCTGCAAAACTCGGTGCGGAACTCGGTGCAAAGGCCGAAGCCGCAACGAAGGAATTCGAAGCTGCAAAAGCAAAGGTTGACGAAATAGCCGAATCCGCAAAAGAAGCAGGCGAAACAGCAATCGCAAAGGCAGCTGACGCAGCAGCAGCAATCAGCGCAGCAAAAGAAGCTCTCGACGTTAACGATTTCGAAACCGTTTCCGCAAAAGTTTCCGAAGCTCTCGACCTCGTAAAAGAAACGAAGGACGAAATAAAGAACGCGGCAAAAGCAGCTGAAGAAGCAGCAAAGAACGAAGACAAGACAGAAGAAAAGAAGGACGAAACTCCCGCGAAAGACGCAGCGGCTCCCGCAGCATCCGGCAATTCTCCTTGGCTCTGGATCATTCTTGCAGCAGTTGTTGTAGCAGTTGTTGTAATAATCATCGTTTCTTCCAAGAAAAAGAAATAAAATAAACAGCTTTTGAAATTTTCAAACAGCGTAAAGGCAATGCGATGTACGGCACGCATTGCCTTTTTTATTTAAAATAATTTTTTTGCAAAAAAAGCAAAAAAATGTTTTCAAAAAATATATTATATGATATAATATTATATATACTTAAAAAAGGTGGTATGAAAATGAGCTTTATTGCGAATACAATCGAGTACATAATTAACAGAATAACTGCGATTACAATATTCGATATACTTGATATAGCGATTGTATCTGTCGTTTTCTACTATATTTTTAAGTTCGTCAGAGACAGAAGAGCAGGCAAGCTTGCCGTCGGAATAATAATTATACTTGCGCTTCTTTTGGTAAGCAACGTTTTCAATATGTACGCGCTGAATTTCTTGCTCGGCAACGTCGTACAGGTGGGAATACTCGGAATTATCATCGTTTTTCAGTCGGAATTCCGTTATTTTCTTGAAAAGGTCGGTGGAAATTCGTTTATATCCGGTATAAATCGAAGAACCGAAAAGCACGTGCTTTCCGATGTCTTTAAGTGCATAAACGCGGTCGTTGACGCATGCGATTCGTTTTCAAAGGAAATGGTGGGTGCGCTTATCGTGTTCGAACGCTCCACAAAACTCGGAGATATAATCAAAACCGGTACAATAATAGATTCCGAACCGTCGGAGTACCTGATAAAAAACATTTTTTTCAACAAAGCACCGCTTCATGACGGCGCGCTTGTGATAAGAGATTTCCGTCTTTGCTCGGCAGGATGTTTTCTTCCGCTGAGCGCCGACGATTCATTAAACAGAGAACTCGGAACGCGTCATAGGGCGGCATTAGGTATCAGTGAGAATTCCGACGCGGTTGTCGTAATCGTTTCCGAGGAAACGGGCGTTATATCGGTTGCTCTCGACGGAGAACTGACGAGAAACTACACCCCCGCAAAACTGAAAGAAAGACTTGTTTCTCTTATGGTTCATGAAGATAATAAAAAGAAAACCGCGATTCAAAATAATTCAAACAACTGATTTGTGAAGGGAGGGCTTTAAATGAACGAAAAAGATACGAATAATACAAAAAAAGAGCTGCAGAACCTCACAACAACGTTTGATGAAAACGGAAAAATAAAGAGAACGAAAAAAAGGAGCACCGTGCTCCCGAAAATTCTCTCCGTTTTTGCCGCGATAATACTCTGGCTGTACGTTTATCAGGCGGTTGAGTATGAAGGCGTGATAAAAGACGTTCCGGTTTCATTTGAAAATTTCAACAATAATCTCGGACTTGATATTGTCAGCGGATACGAAAGCACGGTTGACGTAACGCTTAAAGGCACAAAAAGCGCAATAAATAAATTAACGAAAAACGATATAAAAGCGACGGTTGATCTGTCGCAGGTTACGGAACGCGGAGAGTATACCTTGCCTATAAAGACGGATCCGCCGAACGGAGCGAAAATCGTTGAGCAAAGCATAAGCGAAATAAATCTGTCGGTTGATAAAACCATAAAAAAATCAATTTCCGTTCAGCCGAAAATAAATTATACGCTCCAGTATCCGTATGAAATCGGAGAAGTGTCTGTTGAGCCCGGGGAAATTGAAGTTACGGGCCCCGAAACTGATATAAACGCGATAAGTACCGCTGAGGCCGAGATAAATCTCGGCAGCATCAGAAACAACGTTATTTCAAGCGTTCCTCTCGTGCTTAAAAACGCAAACGGCTATGAAGTAAGCTCAAAATACATAGTTATGAAGCCGGGAACGGCAAAAATTTCCGTTTCCGTTCTTAAAACCGCGCTTTACGGCGTAAAACCCAACGTACAGTATAACGGAAACTATAATATAACATACCAGCCGACAAAGGTGTACGTAAAAGGACTTGTAAACGACGTAGACGCTATAAATGAAGTTAATACCGAACAGCTTGTAATAAATTCGGCAGGAGAATATAATATAAAACTCAGCGAAATAAGCGGACTTAAATATTATGATAACTATAAAGCCGAAGAAGGCAATATTATAACGGATATAACGGTAATAGCGGAAGAAAAGACCCCGATTGTACCCGAAAAAAATGAAGATGAAGAGTAATTTTGAGGTAAGCGATGCTTTGCGCATTCGCTTACCTTGAAAAAATATCGGAGAAATATTATGAACGCAAAAGCATACGTAATTGAATGTAATGACGGTAATGCAAAAGTCAAAGTAATAAGAAGAACCGCGTGCGATTCATGCGCGTCATGTTCGCAAAAAGAAGCGTGCCACGCCGAGCTTTTTCTGTCCGATACCAACAAGACGTATGTAATTACGGCAAAAAACGATATGGGAGCAAAGCACGGGGATATGGTGGAAATAGAGTCTGAAAACAAAAAACAACTTGCGCTTGCGTTTGCACTGTTTTTGTTTCCCGTAATTTTCGGAATTATCGCATATATTATATTTTCCGCTTTGAAATTTGAAGAATATTCCGTTTTGTTTGCGGTTTTGGTGTCGGTCGGCGCTTTTTTTGCATGCGCGTATGCCGCCGACAATTATTCAAAGAAAAATATGCAGTCATATATTGTCAAAATAATTGAGGAGAGCGGCGGAAGTCCGCAAAATGAAGATGCACGATAACAATAAGCGAAGCGTTATTTGGAATATCGGACAACCTGACCCTAAAAAAGCGGCGGAGCTTGCAAAAACGCTCGGAATATCCGATTTTCTTGCAAAACTTCTCGTTTCGAAGGGCATAGATGAGAAAGACGCCGCCGTAAAGTTCATGAACGGCGATTATACTCTTTTGAACGACCCGTTTTTGCTTCCCGATATGGATAAAGCGGCGGCGCGTATACGTAAAGCCATTGATGAAAAAGAAAAAATACTTATATACGGCGATTACGACGTCGACGGAATAACGTCGGTTGCGGTTTTGTACCTTTATTTCAAATCAAAAGGCATAATTGCCGATTATTATATTCCCGAAAGAATAAACGAGGGTTACGGACTCAATAAGCAGGCGATAGAAAAATTCAGCAAGAGCGGCATTAAACTTATAATAACGGTTGACAGCGGAATTACAGCGTTTGACGAGGTCAAATTCGCAAAGGAATGCGGAATCGACGTTGTTGTTACCGACCACCACGAATGCCACGAAACGCTGCCGGACGCATGCGCTGTCGTAAATCCGCACAGAAACGACAGCAAATATCCGTTTTGCGAGCTTGCGGGCGTGGGCGTCGTGTTCAAGCTTGTGTGCGCGCTTGAAAAAAATAAAAATATAAGAGACCTGTGCTCCAAATACTGCGATATCGTCGCTCTCGGCACGGTTGCGGACGTTATGCCCGTTACCGGAGAAAACAGAATAATCGTCAAAACCGGACTTGATAAAATTGAAAAATCTTCAAATTTCGGACTTAACGCACTTATAGAAAGTTCCATAAGCGTAAAAAAGACGTATCAGACAAAGAGAATCACGTCTTCTTCGATAGGATATATTATTGCGCCGAGAATAAACGCCGCGGGAAGAATAGGCGACGTAAACAAAGCGATAAAGCTTCTTATAACCGAAAACCCGCAGGAAGCGGAGAATATAGCTGACTACCTCTGTGCGCTCAACCGTGAAAGACAGCTTGTCGAAAACCTTATATTCGAGCAGGCGGTCTCTCAGATAGAAAACGATAAAAGCTATGCCGACGATAAAATACTCGTTTTAACGTCGGATACGTGGCATATAGGCGTTATAGGAATAGTAGCGTCGAAAATAACTGAAAAATACGGACTTCCGTCGATACTCATATCGTTTGACGGAGATCTGGGCAAGGCTTCGGGAAGAAGCATAAAAGGCTTTAACATTAACGAGGCGATTTCCCGTTGTAAAGACCTTGTCATAAAATACGGCGGTCATGAGCTTGCGGCGGGACTGTCGATTTCAAGAGAAAACGTCGACGCGTTCAGAAAAAAGATAAACGAGTATGCAAAAAGCGCGTTTGATTTTGAAAACGTGTGTACGTATATAAACGCCGATATGCAGCTTACCGGTAAGGACGTAAGCGTGGAAAACACGCTTGAATCACTGAAGCTTGAGCCGTTCGGTATGGGAAACGCGGAGCCCGTCTTTTATATGGAAAGCGCGGTCATCAGCGAGATTTACTCTATAGGAGAAGGAAAACACATAAAACTCATTCTCGAGCATAAGGGTGAGAGAATCCACGCCGTGTATTTCAATATGCCTATAAATGAATTTCCGTTCGGAGAGGGCATGAAGGCGGACTTTATATTTACGCTCGGATATAACGATTTCAGGGGATGTATCACGGTTCAAATGGTCATAAAGGACGTCCGCCCCGAGAAGAGCGAATATAAAGCAAAAATGCAAGAACTTGAGCTTTTTGAAAAGATAATGAACGGAAAGGAAAAATGCCCGACGGAGCACGTACCTGCGCTTATGTCGTTCCGAACGATTTTTATGTATTTGAAAAACGCGTGTGCTTCGTGCGGCGGAAAGCTCTCTGCTTCATCATATTTCATGAAGGTTAAAATCAACTCGTATTACAAGACGAATATCAGTTTATGCTCTTTGAACATTGCTCTTGAAGTTTTTCGCGAAATGAATCTTATAAAACTTTACAGATACAATGATATAGACGACGTGGAAATAGAGATTATCCCAACGTCCGAAAAGGTAGATTTGAACGATTCCCTTATTCTGAAAAGAATAAAGGGGTAAATTGCAAGGAAAGTGGAACGTATGCCGGCAACTTATGCTGAACTTGAAAAACAGTTAAAAATCAGTAAAAGAAAACACAATTTTGACAAAATCAAAAGTGCGTATGAGTATGCCTCTGAAATGCATGAAGGGCAGTTCAGAAAATCGGGCGAGCCATATATTACGCACCCGATTGCCGTCGCCATAATCGTATCTGAGCTCGGACTCGATTCCGATTCGGTGTGCGCGGCGCTTCTGCATGATACGATAGAAGACTGTCATAACAAAACAAGCCTCGACATACTCTCGGAAAAATTCGGGAAAGACGTTGCGGAGCTTGTCGACGGGCTTACGAAGTTTACCGATATTCATTTTGAAAACAAGGAATATGAAAGCATTGAGAATTTAAGGAAAATGTTCCTTGCAATGTCGAAGGATATACGCGTTATATTCATAAAGCTTGCGGACAGACTTCACAATATGAGAACGCTCAACGCAAAAAGCGAAAAAAGCCAGCGCTCGATTGCACTTGAAACAATGCACGTTTATGCGCCGCTTGCGCATAGGTTAGGTATCCAGAAAATCAAAAACGAGCTTGAAAATCTTGCGCTCAAATACCTTGACCCGATAGGCTATGAGGAAGTAAGACGCGACATTGAATATAAATACGGCGAAAGTAAGGAATTCTTAAACAACACAAAAGAGCAGATTATCGAAAAACTTACGGAAATGAACATCAAGTTCAAGCTTGAAGGCAGAGTCAAGTCAATATACAGCATTTATAAGAAAATGTATAATCAGAATAAGAGCTTTGATGAAATTTACGACTTTTATGCCATAAGAGTTATCGTGGATACGGAACTTGAATGCTATACCGTGCTCGGAATTATACACGAGATGTTCAATCTTGTACCGGGAAGATTCAAGGACTATATTTCCACACCGAAGCCGAATATGTACCGCTCGCTTCATACGACGGTTATCGGAAGAAAAGACGTGCCGATAGAGGTGCAGATACGCACGTGGGAAATGCACGAGGTTGCCGAATACGGTATCGCGGCGCATTGGAAATATAAGTCGGGTGATACCGATAAAGAAAATATCGCCGAAAAACTCAAATGGATAAAAACGCTCGTTGAAAACGAAAGCGACGACGCGGACCCCGACGAGTTTTTAAGACCGCTTAAAATCGACCTGTTCGAAGACGAGATATTCGTGTTTACGCCGAAAGGCGACGTAATAAACCTGCCGGTCGGCTCAAATGCGATTGACTTTGCATACTCAATTCACTCTCAGGTCGGCAATAAAATGATAGGCGCAAAGGTGAACGGCGTTATCGTGCCGATAGATACCGAACTTCAGACGGGACAGATATGCGAAGTCGTAACGTCGTCCTCGTCAAAAGGTCCGAGCAGAGACTGGCTCAAAATCGTAAAAACAAGCGAAGCAAAGAATAAAATCAGACAGTGGTTCAAGAAGGAAAAACGCGACGAAAACATAGTCGAGGGCAAAAACGAGGTTGACCGCGAATTCAAACGCTTTGCAAGAACGTACGACGAAAATCTCAAAAACGAGACGGTTGAGAACGTCGCAAAGCGCGCGGGCTTTACCGACGTCGACGACTTTTATAATAATATCGGTTACGGCGGACTTTCCCTCTCGAGATATATCGCAAGGCTGAAAGACGAATACGACAGACTGTTTGCCGAAACGCAGAGCAAAAACGCAGACCCGACGGAAGCCATTGTTACAACCGATAAAGACCCGCTTTCCGAACTGAAGAGGGAAAAGAAGAACGCGAGCGACGCAACGCAAAGCGTAATCGTCGACAGCATAGATAACTGCCAGGTAAGATTTGCAAAATGCTGCAATCCGCTTCCCGGAGACAATATTATAGGTTTTGTTACGAGGGGATTCGGTGTTTCGGTTCATAAATATGACTGTCCGAACGCCCTTGCGGGCTTGAAAAAACCGGAAGAGAGGGACAGATGGATCACGGTAAGGTGGTCGAGAGTGTCTCTCGAACAGGGGGAAAATACGACGGGTACGTTCGAGACGCTTATAAAAATCTATGCTACGAATTCTTTGAGTATTTACGCGGATATTTCATCCGTGTTTGCGGATTTGCGCGTTCCCGTGCATACCATGAACTCAAAGGAAACGTCAGACGGAGATATAATAATAAGCCTTACCGTTTCATGCAGAAACGCGTCTCACGTAAATCTTATTGTCGACAGACTTAAAAAAATAAAGGACGTAATAGACGTTACAAGAGGATTTTCTTAATACGAAAGGTTAAATAAAATGATTGCACTTGTACAGCGCGTAAAATACGCGAGCGTAAAGGTTGATGAAAAAACCGTTTCGCAGATAAAAGACGGATTTCTGGTTTTGCTTGGCGTGTATGAAAGCGACGGGGAAAAAGAGTGTGAATTGCTCGCAAAAAAGACCGCAAATCTGCGTATTTTCTCGGACGAAAACGGAAAAATGAACGTTTCTCCCGCAAATCTGGTCGAAAAAGGGGAAAATTGCGAAATTCTTGCCGTTTCGCAGTTTACGCTTTGCGCGCAGTGTAAAGGACAGAACAGACCGTCGTTTATTTCCGCGGCTTCTCCAGACGCGGCGAACGCCTTGTACGAAAAATATGTTTCACTGCTCAATGATACCTATAAAATAAACACCCATAAAGGCGTTTTCGGCGCGGATATGAAGGTGGAACTCTTAAACGACGGGCCGGTAACGATAATTCTTGATACGGATAAACTATGATTATAAATTACGATGATAAGACAAATTCGATAAACGCAAATTATCTGCAATCCCTTGTGCTGATGTATCTGCCGTGTGAAAAATTCGCACTTTCAGATGAAGATAAAAGCAGCCTTTCGGTTTTTGCGGATTATGACGATAATAAACGCGAATATACCGCAAAAACAGTACTTTATCATAACGGAAGAATAAGCGAAAAAACTCTTTGCGAAATAAAAGACGAAAGCAACGCAAATCAGGGCAAAAACGTCGTCGGAAAAGCGTTTCTCGAATGTGCAAAGGAGATATTCGGGTACGTTCCCCAGTGGGGGATAATGACGGGTATAAGGCCCGCAAAGGTCGCGGTAAACTATCTTTCAGACCATTCCGAAAGCGAAACGCGCAAATACCTTGAAAAAGAGTACCTCGTTTCGAAAAACAGAGCAAAAGTCTGCGTAATGACTGCCGTAAACGAGATGAAGCTTGTCAAAAACATTAAAGACAACTCGGCAAGCGTGTATATTTCGATCCCGTTCTGCCCGTCAAAATGCAGATACTGCTCGTTTGTGTCGTCTTCGACAAAAAAACTGCTGTCGCTTATACCCGATTATCTTGAAAAACTTTATTCGGATATTGAAAAAATATCGCGTTTTTCAAAAAGCAGCGGTATTAAAATCGAAACCGTCTATATTGGCGGCGGAACACCCGCAATACTTGACGAAAATCAGATTTCAAAGCTCTTGCACGTTGTAAACGATAACTTTTATTCAGGCGATTTAAGGGAATTTACCTTTGAAGCGGGCAGACCCGACTGCACAACAAAAGAGAAGTTAAGAATTATAAAAGGCGCGGGGGTAACGAGATTAAGCATTAACACGCAGACCACAAACGACGATATCCTCTGCGCAGTCGGCAGAAAGCATACTTTTGAGGACTATAAAAGGTGTATGAACGAAGCGCATGACGCGGGATTTGACAATATCAACACCGACCTTATCGCGGGGCTTCCCGGTGAGAGTGAAAAAAGCTTTGAAAAAAGTGTTGACGATATAGCAGCCGTATCTCCTGCAAATATTACGGTTCACACGTTTGCGCTTAAAAAATCTTCGGTGTATAAAACTCAGGACGCCGAAAAAATCGACGCAAACTCGAAAACCGCGGCGAAAATGATAAATTATTCCTCAAAAAAGATTATATCCTGCGGGTATGAACCGTATTATATGTATAAGCAGAAAAATACCGTAGGAAATCTTGATAATACGGGATATTCAAAGAAGGGCTTTGAATGTCTTTACAACGTGTATATGATGGGAGAATACCATACCGTGTTCTCGGCGGGCGCCGACGGCTCGACAAAATACGTTTCGCGCGACAGAAATACGATAAAAAGGATTTTTTCTCCGAAATATCCTTACGAATATCTGGATGAGTCAAAATATGCGGGCTTTGACGAAAAGAGCGCATACGAATTTTACGAAAAATATTATTGATAACGGGTGATGATTTTGGCAAAACATAAAAGTCAGACGTTTGTGTTCGGAGCGATAATTTTATTGTTCTCCAACATAATGGTAAAGGTTATAGGCGCGGTATTCAAGATACCGCTTACAAATACGATAGGCGTAAAGGGTATGGCGTATTTTAACGCGGCATACAGTATATACGTTACGTTTTATATGCTGTCGACCGCGGGAATTCCGGTCGCAATATCGAGAATGATTGCCGCGAGCAAGACGGTCGGCAATATCAAGGAAGTTAAAAAGATTTTTAAAATATCGTATTGGCTGTTTTTCTCGGTAGGTCTTGCAGGTACTGTCGTGATGATAGCCTTTTCGAGATTTTTCGCCGACTTTTCCAAAATTCCCGAATCGTATCTTGCAATGATAGCCATTGCGCCGACGCTGTTTTTCATCTGCCTTTCCTCCGCATACCGCGGATATTTTCAGGGCTTGCAGAATATGGTGCCGTCGGCGGTATCGCAGGTAATAGAAGCGGCGGGCAAACTCGGTATAGGTCTTTTTGCCGCGTGGTTCTTTTACGTTAAAAAAGGCTATGAACTGCGCGTCGTTGCCGCATACGTAATCGCGGGCGTTACGATAGGCGTTTTTATCGCCACGGTTTATATCTATATAGTAAAGCTCATGTATAATTCTTCGGCGGACTATAAGATGATGGCGAAGGATTCCGAAAACATGACGGTGCGCGACACAAAGGATTTGCTTAAAGAACTTGTGTTTACCGCGCTTCCGATAGCCCTTGCCTCGTCTATTATGGGACTTACGAATACCGTAGATACGCTTATCATGGCGCGCCAGCTCATAAAAACGGGTATTACGGAGGAAGCGGCGACGAGCTTTTACGGCGCATATACGTCGATAGTAATTCCGCTTTTCAATATGACGCCCACGTTTATATATCCTTTTGCGATAAGCGTAATTCCTGCACTGTCGTCCTCCATTGCCGCGGGCAGAAAAGAGGACTGTGTAAAGCAGATGGAGTCCGCCTTCAGAATGGCGGCGATTATCGCCGTGCCGTGCGCTATCGGTATGGGAACGATGTCAAAATATATAATTGCATTTTTGTATAATAAGGAAACTATTGACACGGGAAGGGGAATTACAAATTCAATTTACCTTGCAGCCC
>JAEESG010000028.1 GCA_016286245.1 Clostridiales bacterium
TTCGGCGGCGGCATTTTTCTGCTCTTATTTAAACAGCACGTATCCTGAAATATAGATACTCTTATAGTTATTTGCTGTGTGGTCTATTGCTATATCGGCGTCGACGAAGATAAAGTCCTTTTCGTCATCCACGGGTATAACAAGATTATCGCACCGTTCTTCCCCGTTTTCAATGAGTTTATCGGCGACAAGAGTAAAATCTATTCCGTAATACTCTTCTTCGGGCTCATAATACGGCGCTGCCGTCGATTTTTCATCGCCGTAATAGACGTCGTCGTCGCGGTAGTGGCTGTAATAGACGTAAACCATCGACTTATATTCCGAAATATCCAGCTTTTCCTGTGCGAAGTTATTATAGAACCAGCGGTACTCGATATCTTTTGCGGGCGGTTCTTTGTCGTATCCGTAGCCGTAAAACCTTTCAAATCCGAAAAGGTCTTCAAAATATTCATGTTTTACGACTTCAAAATTATCCTTTAATTTTGCGGGCGTATATCTTAAATAATCGTATGCGCCGGTCAGTTTTTCTTTATCCTCGTTGCTTATTTCGCTATCGTCTTTTTTCGGCACGATTGCGCCGTTTTCATCGAGCATTCCGTTGGAAACAAGCGTTTTTTCAAGTATGTGTTCCTGGCTTTTTGCGGAAATATTTATAACGTTAAGCGGTGTGAGGAGCACTATTCCGACGATGCATGCCGAAACGGCAAGTGCGGGTTTGAAGCCGAACTTTTTGACGACAGATGACACCGCGAAAACAACTGTTGCCGCGATAAAGCATATCGACAGCACTCTTGCGGGCGTAAGTCCGTAATAATAAACGCGTATTCCGAGGGAAACGCACTGCATGAGTATCACGGGCATCATTATTATGCCGCCCGCCTTTATAAAAAACGATGCGAGCAGGTTTTCCTTTTCGTAGCATTTAAGTGCGGCGTAATTGAATATATAAAACGCGCTTGCGAAGCTTGCGAACATATTTACGCTGCCCGACGGAATATTCAGACCCGCGATTATCTTTATAAGGTATATATAAAGAATAAAAATGAGCAAGAGGTATATCGGAAGCTCGGTATACAAAAACACGTATTTATACGCCTTCGACGGCATATCGTCCCTTTTTTCGTCAAAGACGTACGACAAAAACAGAAGCGCCGAAACAAACCACGTTATATTTGCAAGCATAAGATACACGCGTTCGACCTCGTCTATTTCGACTATAAGCGAATCAAACGCGAGCACACAGAGCGACGTGCCGGCAAACAGTATGAATCCGAGTGCGAACGCAAGCAGAAAAGATCTTATCAGATTCGGGAATATTTCGAGTTTTTCTTTATCCTTTATCAGAAGGACGAAGGAAAAAAGGACGCTTACGGAAATTACTCCGAACACGTACAAAAAGTGGAAATCCTCTTGTATCCAGTAATGGAGTATAAACATCAGCGCGGTAACGAAAACCGACGACGCAAGCGCGAGAAACGCAAACAAATTTTCGCGGTTATATTTTGCGCCCAGTTTTTCGGCGCACAGTTTTGCAAAAAACGAGAAAAACGCGCCGCATGCAAAGGCTATCATAAGAAAGCCGAGGTCCTCGCTGTCAAAGTCCGTGAAAATCAGCAAGGTCATCAAAACAAAAACCGCGGCAAGACAAATAACCGTCAGCGGAAATCTCTTTGACGTCTTTGCGATTCCGTCGGAAGATTTTTTCAGTGAATTCAATATCTTCATATCAATTCCTCCTATTTTGTTTTTACCTCAACTACATTATATCTTTTATCGTTTTAAAAGTCAAATACTCAAAAAAAGCCAAAACAAGAATTTTGTTTCGGTAATATAACCGACGTTTTGAAGCATAATAAAAACAGTCCTGTTTGATTTTTTTCATTCAGGTATTTGCTATAATTCGAGAAAGGAGGCTTTTTTGCGGATTATATTATCGGCATTAAAGCAAGATTATTATGAGCAGCAAAAAAACTACCGTTAAAATGTTGATTTTGGGTTCGATTTGCGCAATTCTCACCCTTTGTCTGCTCTCCTGTTCAAACACAGCCGACAATTCGGCGGGAAAAGCAAACAGCAATTACGGTCAGATAAACACAAATAACGGAAATGCGGACGGCGGCATCGGCGACGCCTACAGCGACACCGATATGTCCCTTGACGGTGTTGCGGGCGACGCGGCAAAGAGTGTGAACGACGCCATAGACAACATTGAGGGAAATATGGGCATAAATTCAAAAAAAGCCGGCGGAAACACCACCGCAAATTACTGATAACTCTCAACCGCGGCATCCGCCGCGGTTGATTTTTTCATTTATTTATGCATTTTTAACGAAAATTTCATAAAAAATTATCATTTTTATGCAAAAATTATGTAAATCGCTTGACATTTATTTTCTCGTATTATATAATAAATATATCAATAGATACAAAATAATAATTATTATTATAAATTAACTTTCTTGTGTCTTGATATTTATTATATATTTTCATCGCATATATTTTTTGATATAGATTACAAAAATTATAACAGTTTACATCTGCTCCGATGTATTGCGGGTTTTTATATTATATTTTTCAAGACGCCTGTTTGTTATTTATGAAATTACAAGGAGGTGTTTTTATTTTGGATCTGTTTATCGGTATCGCAATAGGACTTTGCGTGGGAATCGCCGTAACGATGATTATCGCCGCGCTTAAAAAGAAGTCCGACGCCGGCAAAATAAAGTCTGCGGGCGACGAAGCAAAACGCATTATTGACGAAGCTATTAAAAACGCCGAAACGAGAAAAAAGGAAGCCCTTATCGAAGCAAAAGAAGAAATCATCAAGAGCAAAAACGAAGCTGATAAGGAAATCAAAGAACGCAGAAACGAAATCGCGCGTCTCGAAAAATACGCGCAGCAAAAAGAAGAGTCCCTTGACAAGAAAATCGAAAGCTACGAGCGCAAGGAGGAGGCTCTCGCTCAGAAGTCCCAGAAACTTTCCGAGCGTGAAACGGAGCTTTCCGACCTTATAGCTTCCGAAATCAAGAAGCTTGAAGAAATTTCCGGCTTTACCTCCGAACAGGCGAAGGAATACATCCTCGACAGAGTTCAGTCGGAAGTAAGGCACGAGGCCGCGATAAAAATCAACGAAATCGAGCAGGAATTCAAGGAAGAAGCCGACAACAAAGCGAAAAACATCATTTCCCTTGCAATTCAGAGATGTGCTTCCGAATTTGTATGCGAAGCGACGGTTTCCGCGGTTGACCTGCCCAGCGACGAAATGAAGGGACGCATAATCGGCCGTGAAGGCAGAAACATAAAGGCAATAGAAACGCTTACGGGAGTCGACCTCATTATCGACGATACGCCCGAAGCGATTACGGTTTCGAGCTTTGACCCCGTAAGGCGTGAAATCGCGCGTCTTTCCCTTGAAAAACTCATTTCCGACGGCCGTATTCACCCGGCGCGCATTGAGGAAATGGTTGAAAAGAGCAAGCGCGAGGTTGAGCAGATTATCAAGCAGTCCGGAGAGCAGGCTACGTTTGAAACGGGTATCCACGGCATAAATCCCGAACTCGTAAAAATTCTCGGAAGACTGCGTTACCGCACGAGCTACGGTCAGAACGTTCTCGTTCATTCAATTGAGGTTTCGCACATTGCCGGCATGATGGCAGCTGAAATTGGCGCGGACGTTACGCTTGCAAAGCGCGCAGGCCTGCTTCACGACATAGGCAAGGCGCTTGACCACGACATAGAAGGCTCGCACGTACAGATAGGCGTTGACGTGGCAAAGAAGTATCACGAGAATTCCGAAGTTATTCACGCGATAGAGGCGCATCACGGCGACGTTGAGGCAAGAACTCTTGTCGCAATGCTCGTTCAGGCTGCCGACGCAATTTCAGCGGCGCGTCCCGGAGCAAGACGCGAAAATCTCGAAACCTACATCAAGCGTCTGCAGAAGCTTGAGGAAATCGCGACAGGCTTTGACGGCGTTGACAACTGCTTTGCAATTCAGGCGGGCAGAGAGATAAGAATTATGGTCAAGCCCGAAAAGATAAACGACGACGACATGACCTTCCTTGCAAGAGATATTGCGAAGCGCATTGAAGACGAGCTTGAATATCCCGGACAAATCAAGGTTATGCTCATACGTGAAAACCGTCAGGTTGACTATGCGAAATAATTAATAACATGAAAAAAGCCGAAGCGCAACGCTTCGGCTTTTTTATTTATTATTTTTTTCAAAAACGCATATACTAAATCAGTCGAGAACTCTGATTTTTACAGTATCAAAACCGAGCTTTGCGATTTTCTCTTCGATTTCCTTCTGAGACGTTTTTCCCGCAAAGAAAACACTGTTATCTCCCGATTTTTCAACCTTTACGTTTCCGAAAACTTCTTTTATCTTATTTTCGTCGGCTTTTGTCCTGATATAAAAATCGGTAACGTTATTCGATATGTCGCCAAGGAAGTCCGCTTCCTCGTTCTTCCAGCCTATCGTCTTGCGGCAGTCCCTTATTACGTCGAGCACGTCCGCCATAACGGCGCTTGCCGTCGGAAGACTTCCCGCTCCCCTTCCGCAGAACAGCACGTCGCCTACGACGTTGCCTTCAACCGAAATTCCGTTATAAACGTCGTTTACGCCCGCAATTTCGTTGTCCTCGCTTACCAAAAACGGAGCCGTGAGAACGTAAACCTTGCCGTCCGAAGCCATTTTGGACGTTCCGAGAAGCTTTATTGCATATCCGCGGTTTCTTGCGAAAAGAATATCGTCGTAGGTTATATCAGTAATTCCCTCGCACTGTATTTTTTCGGGATAAACGTGCTTTCCGAAAGCAAGGGACGTAAGGATGCTTATTTTTCTGCAGGTATCCATTCCCTCGACGTCGGCGGACGGGTTACGCTCGGCGTATCCGAGCTCCTGCGCCTCTTTCAGCGCCGTTTCAAAGTCCGTCTTTTCCTTTTCCATTTTGGTGAGTATGTAATTGCACGTTCCGTTCAAAATTCCCGCGATGCGTATGATTTTATTTGCGGCAAGGCACTGCCACATAGGTCTTATTATCGGGATTCCTCCGCCGACGCTCGCTTCAAAGAGATAGCCTATATTGTTGCTTCTTGCTATCGAAAGAAGCTCCGCACCGCACGATGCGACTACCTCTTTATTCGACGTAATTACGCTCTTGCCCGCAAGAAGCGCCTTTTTACTGAAATCGTACGCGGGATGAAGTCCGCCCATCGTTTCAATTACAAGAAATACGTCTTCGTCGTTTATTATCTTATCTATGTCATCGGTAACACGCGAGCCCAAGGGGTGGTCGGGGAACGTTCTCTTGTCGAGAATATATTTTATATTCAGTTCTTCCCCGTCGAGTCTTGCGGCAAGTTCCTTTGAATTCTTTGAAATTACCTCTGCGACTCCCGAGCCTACGACGCCGAAACCGAGTATTGCGATATTTATCATAAAAAGCCTTCCTTATCAAGAAATAGTTTTTATTATTATAGCACACATCATTTTCTTTGTAAAGTGTTTTTTACAAGACTTCAAGCGCGAATTTAACGGAGGAACAATGAACTTTTCCGAGAACAGATACAAGAATTTCATTTATTTTGCGCTTGCGGCAATTCTCTTTGCCGTGCTTTCGTTTATATTTTTCAAATATCTTTTCGGCGTCCTTCTTCCGTTTATTTTCGCTTTCGCAATATCAGTTTTTCTGCAGAAGCCGATAAACAAAATAGTATCAAAAACCCCGTTTTCAAGGGCTTTTGTCGTCATTCTCACCATAATTATCATTTTTTCCGTTTTATTTGAAGCGTTATATTTTATTTCGGGCAGGATTATTTCGGAATTATCGGGGCTATCCGACTTTTTCAGCGCCGAAAACTTAGAGAACATAAAAAATATGCTTTACGAAAGTCTTGAAAACATCCTTTCCTTTCTGCCCGACGGTATATATTTGCCGCTTATCGCGGAAATAAGCGGTTTTTTGCAGAACATTGACTCGGTTTTTTCATTTGTTTCCTCAAATATTCTTCCTCTTGCCGCAAAAACGCTTTTCGACGTGTTGAAAGCGCTTCCGCAGATTTTGCTGTTTTTCGGCGTTACCGTTATTTCGGCATTTTATTTCACCTATGACTACGACGTTATCGTATCCTTTTTCAAAAAACAGATGAGCGAAAAAATGCTGTTCTTTTCAAAGGACTTGAAAACGCAGTTCTTTTCCACGGTTTCCGGCGTTTTCCGCGCGTACGGAATTATCTTTTTCATGACCTTTGCGGAGCTGTGGACGGGCCTTTCGTTAATCGGAGAAGAGTATTCGACAATCATCTCGATTATCACCGCTTTCGTTGATTTTCTGCCCGTTTTCGGCACCGGCACGGTACTCGTTCCGTGGAGTATATTCCTCTTCCTGACCGGAAGTACAAAAAAAGCGTTGTGTATTGCCGCTCTTTATGTTATAATTACGGTAGTACGCCAGATAGCGGAGCCGAAAATTTTAGGCGACGCAGTCGGCATACACCCTATTGCAAATCTTATATCCATGTACCTAGGCCTTAGGCTTGCAGGCACGTTCGGGCTCATTTTCTTTCCGTTTGCGGTGATTATTATAAAGAACCTAAATGAGAACGGAAGCATACACTTATACAAGAACCCCGATACAACGCCCGGCATTTCAAAAAAAGGAGAAAACAATGATTTCCGCCGCAGATTTAATAAAAAACGACGAAAATAGATACGAATCGGCGATAAAAGACGTTGCCGAAGGAATTCTTGCCGACAAAAATATAAAACTCATACTCATTTCCGGGCCGAGCTGTTCGGGAAAAACCACGACCACGTCGAAGCTCAAGGATTTCCTACAAAACAGCGGCAAAAGGACGCACATGCTGTCCATTGACGATTTTTTCAAAAATCCGTGCGAAATGGGCTTTGACGAGGAAGGAAACAGAGACTACGAAACCATCGACAGCATCGACCTTGACGAACTTCACAGAGTGCTTTCAAATCTCGTTGCGGGAAAAAAGACGCGCTCTCCCGTATTTGATTTCGTGCGTGCGAAAAGAAGCAGAAAATACAACGTCTTCAAGCTTGAAAAAGACGATATTGCGATAATCGAGGGGCTTCATGCGCTCAATCCGAAAATTCTCAACGGTTTTGTCGACAAAGAAAACATATTCGAGCTCTTCCTCGACTGCCACACCGAGCAGAAAAGCGATATGCGCTACACGCGCCTTATGCGCCGTCTTGTTCGCGACTACAATTACCGCAGCACCAATGCCGAAATGACGTTTGCGCGCTGGAACAGCGTGCTTTCAGGTGAAAAAAAGTACGTTTATCCGTTCGTCTCATACGCTGACTGCACGATAAACACGTATTTTGAGTATGAAAAATATATTTTCAGAGACGATCTTATGAAAATTCTCCTCGAAGTGCCCGAAAAAAGCGTCTATTATTCCAACGCCGTGCACATTTACGACTTTATCAAAAATCTCGACTCGATAAGCAAGGAGCTTGTTCCGGAAAACTCACTGCTGCGGGAGTTTATATAAAATTTTACGGTATGCAAAGCATACCGTATTTTTATTGCAGGCTCTCTCTTATTTTTGCAATCGCCTTTGATTCAAGTCTTGAAACGTATGACCTTGATATATTAAGTCTGCTTGCGACCTCTCTTTGCGTTACCGGCTTTGTGAATCCAAGCCCGTAACGCATTATTATTATCTGTTTTTCAACCGGGGTCAGCACAGAGTTTATTTTTTCGCAAATCTGCTCCATTTTTATCTTGAAATCTATCTTTTCCGCAACGTCCTCGTCACTGCACACGAGGTCCATATACGTCAGCGGATTTCCGTCCTTATCCGTTTCGACGGCGTCGGCAAGCGACACCTCCGCCGACTGTTTTTTCTGCGACCGGAAATACATGAGAATCTCGTTTTGCAGACATTTGCCGGCATACGTTGCAAATCTCGTGCCGCTGTTTATGTTATACGAATCTATCGCTTTTATAAGTCCAATCGTACCTATTGAAATGAGGTCCTCATTGTCGCAGCCCGAATAGCAGTACTTTTTCGCAATATGCGCGACAAGCCGCAGATTCCGCTCTATAAGTATATTTCTCGCATTTTTGTCGCCTTTTCTGCAAAGCTCGAAATACTTCTTTTCCTCCTCTTTGGAAAGCGGCGGCGGAAAGCTCGACGTTCCCGAAAGCCTTAAGAACAAAAAAAGCATATTTGCGAATATCCACAGCATATTTATTCCTCCGGGTGCTTTTTTTACATTTTATGCGAAAAGGCATCAAAACGTTCAACTTTTTTGAGATTTTGAATATAATATCAATAAAAAGCAAAGGGAGAAAAATATGCAGATTATTACGGTAAACCCGTCTGACACCGTTTTTTCGATATCAAACGCCTACAATCTGAATCCTCAAAAAATAATATACGACAACGGGCTTAACGAAAACGCGGACCTCGTCGTCGGGCAGAGCCTTGTTCTTTTATTTCCGCAAAGGGTATATACGCCTCCGCAGGACGAACTTCTGTCCTCCGTTGCTTCGCGTTTCGGTGTATCGGAAAAGACACTTTTACGAAACAACATATTTCTTGCGGGCAGAAACTACGTGCTCTCGGGTGAAGAAATCGTGATAGAATACGAACCAAATCCTTTTGGCGAAAAAATTCTTACCGGGTACGCCTACGAATTCATAGAAAACGATTTGCTGGACACGGTCGTTTCTTATATGACGTATCTCATTCCCTTTACGTACGGCTTTACGCCGGAAGGCGAACTTATTTTCCCGAACGACGATAATCTCATAAGCACTGCCGTCAATTACTCGGTAAAGCCGTTGATGCACCTGTCCACGCTAACGGCAAACGGTATTTTCAGCAATGAGCTTGCGCACGAGCTGCTTTCAAACGAAAACGCCGTGTCAAATCTCATACAAAACTGCCTTGAAAACATAATAAACAAAGGCTACGTCGGCATAGATATTGACTTTGAATATTTATTTGCCGAGGACAAATTCCTTTACGTCAGCTTTATCCGTTCAATGACGAAAACGTTGAACGAGAACGGCTATTTCTGCATAGTCGCACTGCCGCCGAAATATGCGGACGACCAGACGGGGCTTTTATACGAGGGCATAGACTACGCCTTGCTCGGAGAAGCGGCAAACTACGTCTTTCTCATGACCTACGAGTGGGGTTACCGTTACGGGCCGCCGCTTGCCGTCGCACCTGTAAATTCCGTAAGGCGTATTATCGAATACGCGCTCACGTCCATTCCGTCCGAAAAAATACTTCTCGGCATATCAAATTACGGCTACGACTGGCCGCTGCCGTACGAAAGGGGTATCACCTCGGCTATATCCATATCAACCGTGGAGGCGCTGAATACGGCATTATTTTACAAGGCGGAAATAAGCTTTGACGAAAGTGCGAAAGCTCCGTTCTTTTTCTATACAGACGAAAAAGGGCGCGAGCATGTCGTATGGTACGAGGACGCGAGAAGTTTTGAAGCAAAAGTTGATTTGATATACGAATACAGCCTTGCCGGCGGCGGAATATGGAATCTGATGCGGGAAAATCCGCAGGGGTACGTTACGCTTAACGCACTTATGAATATAATTTGAAAAGCGGCGCTTTTGCGCCGCTTTTATTGTAAAAAGAAAACCACGCGATAGTCGCGTGGTAGGGAAAAGGTTAACCGATGAAAGAGACCTCCGATTGTGATATAATAAACTGACCTGTCAGTCAGAATAAAAAACAATCGGAGGAATATCTATGAAAAAAGAAGCCATAGACACAAATAGTTTAGCACATACCAAGTGGAATTGCAAGTATCATATAGTATTTGCACCGAAGTATAGAAGAAAAGTATTTTATGAAGATAAAAGAATAGAAATAAGAGATATACTACGAAAATTGTGCCAATGGAAAGGGGTGGAAATAATTGAAGGAGAAGTGTGTATAGACCATATACATATGTTAGTGAGTATCCCGCCCAAAATTAGCGTTTCGGGATTTATGGGATATTTAAAAGGAAAAAGCGCATTGCTGATATTTCAGAAATGGGGAAACATGAAATTTGCATACCGAAATCGCGAATTTTGGTGTAAGGGATATTACGTAGATACCGTGGGGAAAAACACAAAAGCAATAAAGGAATATATATCAGAGCAACTAAAAAGAGACAAAGAGTCGGATCAAATAGCATTATTTGACCCACGGGACCCATTTATGGGTGGTAAGTAACGGATGCATGGCTGGCAGGCCAATAATCAGCGCACTTGTGCGCTGCCAGTATTGTGTAGGGCTATGCCCGAAAATGAAAAACCACCCGCTATGCGGGTGGATTTTTATTTTGTCGTTTCCATATTATATTTACTTTTGAATTCTTTACCGTCAAGGTACGCGAGAATTCCCGAGTCGGTTTTGAAGTCGAATTTGAGGTAATACGAACACAGCATCTGATACTGTTTTCCCGTTTTTGACTTATGATTTTTGCCGTACTTTCCGTCCCCGACTATCGGATGTCCTATGTATGCGAGGTGCGCCCTTATCTGATGCGTTCTTCCCGTTACGAGTTCCACCTCGAGAAGCGATTTATCGCCGAAGCTTTTTACGACTTTATATTTCGTAATTACCGTCTTTATGTCGTCGTCGTATTTTATATGCATTTTCTGCTTTGCTTCGGAGGCGCTCTCAAAAATATACACTCTGTTGTTGTCTTTATCCTTATAAAGATAATTTTTGAGTGTTGCGGACTTCTTCTGCGGCACTCCGTAAACGGTACAGAGATATTTTTTAAGTATCTCCCTGTCCTTTATTTTCTTATTCATCAAAGCGAGCGCTTTTGCGTTCTTCGCCGCAATGACAATGCCGCACGTATTTCTGTCAAGTCTGTTGCACAGCGCGGGAGCAAAGCTGTTCTGCTCCTTCGGGTTATACTCTCCCCTTTTGTAAAGGTATCCGCAAAGCCTGTCCGCAAGGCAGATTTCTTTTGCGTTCTTACTCTCCTGCGAGTGGACGAGTTCCCCCTGCGGTTTATCTATCAGAATAATATTTTTATCCTCATAAACTATTTCGTCATCCCCGAGGTCAAGTTTTACGTTTTTGAGAAAATCCGTTTTTTCCTCTTTTTTGCTCTCATCAAAAAATTCGTCGGAAATATAAAGCTCTATCTCGTCCCCTATGGAAAGCGTTGTACCCGGCTCGCACCTTTTGCCGTTAAGCTTTATTTTTTTCGTACGAATCATTTTATAAAGGAGCGACTGCGGAATATTGTAAAGTGTTTTGGAAAGAAACTTGTCTATTCTTTTGTCAGCGTCGTTTTTTAATACCGTTATCTTTCTTATTTTTATCACCTGCCGAAAACCGTTTATTACAAAATAAGGCGGCTTAAAAAGCCGCCGTTATTCAGGTTTCTTTGCCGGGGAGCCGTGTGGTGCCAATGAAAACCCTGCTTTATGCAAGGCGGTGCTCTGTCCTCTGTTCTTGTGCTACCAGCGTCTGATTAATTCCGGTTCTTTTCCGTCTTTTTTCATACGGGAATCAGGAACGTCAGGAGGTCTGCATCCGACTTTGGAACCGCGAGCTCCAATTTCGTGATGTGGGTTTATAGAAGCAAGCATCACGCACCCTCCAGCATAATCATAATTTCTTATGACTTTCTGCCTGTTATATTATATGCATTTGCGTTTTTATTATTCTTTTTCCTCTGTTCCGGCGTCAAGGTCTATTTCCGACATGAATTCGTCTTCAAACGCGTCGGCCGCTTTATCGAACTCGTCGTCGTCCTCTATCGTTACGAGAATTTCGTCGCCGGACTCGTCTTTGACTATTTTCAATATCACGTATTCCTCATCTTTTCCCTCAACGGGTATGAGCGCAACGTAAGTATTGCCGTCAAGTTCTATTTTTCCGATAAACTCGAAATCGCTTTCGTTTCCCTCTTCATCGGTCAGAGTAAATACTTCCTGTTCAAAATCAAATGTTTCTTCTGACATAGTTTTTCTCCGTTTCTCGTTTGATTAGATTCATGCCGTCTGTATAATTTATTTTACCCTATTTTAAGTATTATGTCAAGTAAATTACGCATATTTTATCGGTTTTTATGCGACAAAACGTGCCTTTTTTGCGCTTTTTTGTCGTTTTTCCGACGGGTTTTGACAAATTTTTACATCTTTTGCCGCTTTTTTGTATCAATAGTCGGCTTTGAGTATTTCGCCTTTCATGAGAGCGTCAAGCTTTTCAATTGCGGTCGTTATATACGTCCTGTTCGTATAAAATTCCGAGTCCTCGTCAAGCTTTATACGGTTTCTCGTGGTTGATATGGTTGCAAAGGAATAGTTATACTCCTCTCCGAACACGGTTTTTACGTCAAACGCAAGCTCGGTCGGATATGACGCGGTTTTATCGGCGTCGTATCCGTCTATTTTTATATTGAGCAGCGAAATATAAAACTGTCTGAACGAGTCGGTATCGATTTTCCTTCCCGTCGTTTCCTCTTTAACCTCGAGGGCTTTTCCCTCTCCGGAAAGCGTAAACACGTACTCTCTGTCAGCCGTCTGCACTCTTAAAGACTCAACGTTATTGATATTCGTTCTGAAAATATTCTCGTCTATGAAATCAATAAGCCTGTATTCCAAAAACGGCGCGTTGTCAAGCGGCAGTTTCACTATCGTATCCATATAATACGAATATGCGTAATATACCGTTACTCCGTCGGAATCGACAAACTTGTTTCCGGTAAGGAAGCGGTGTTCTTTGCCGTTATATACGTAATAAACGTCGTTTGAAGGAACGGTAAATCCGTATTTTTCAAACAATTCCGCCGCTCTTTCCTCCGTCGAGTTATTCAGCACGTTCGTTTCCACCACCTGCGTGCCTTTTATGTCGATAAAATTATAAAGCGCGCTGTAATAGTTATTGAGCGAAGCGGAATAACCTCCCGGGTACGTGAGCTTATGCAGGTCGTTCTTTCCCGTCGAGGAACGCATTTCCTCCGGCACGATGCGGCTTGCCATAAACGGTTCTCCGTTTTTGGCTATATCGAATTCTTCGACGTACGAATATTCCGAATTTGAAAGCGGTTCTGCGATTACCGGGCTTAAATAGTTGTTTACGCTCTTCAAAAACAGCTCGTAATTATTGCTTATTACGTAAACGTACGGCTTATTTTCGTGTTTTGCGTAATATCCCGTACCGGTAACGAGTTGTGAGCCGATTATCACGGTGTTGCTGTTTCCCTTATTGTCGGTAACCTTAATTGTGGTTTTCGGTGATTTGTCGTCAAGTCCGAAATCCGCAAGTTCCTCTTTCGTTTTGTACTCGGCGTCAAGTCTGCTGTCCGCAAGGAACGATCTTGCGTAAAATATCATATATCCGAGGCTCTCGTGGTCGTAAAGCTGATATTCGTTGCCCTTGAAAAAGAAGTTTCCGCTGTATTCGTCTCTGTACACGGTAAATCCGCCGTACCGGTTGCTTACCTCAATTTCCGAAACGTCGTTTCTTGCAATTTCCTCGAAAATAAACGGATTTGACGTATATTCCACCTCTCCGTCGTATTCGAGCAGAATCGAGTCTTCCCTATTCTCTGTCTTTGTGATTGCGCCGCTTTTTACGGAATACGTATAATCGAGTCTGTCTCCCTCGCTGTCGTACAGTGGAAGCACTATCTGCTTTTTGCCGTTCAGGTTTACAAGAACTATATATACTATTCCCAGAATCAAAGCAAGAGACGCGAGTATTATTATCGTGATTTTTTCCTTTGCAAACGCCGTTTTACGAACGTTTTTTTCAGTATTTCCCATTAAGCCTTTTTCCTCTTTATATATACGAATATGCCGATTACCGCTATAATTACGGGTATTATCACTGTAAGTCTGATTACGTTTGCTCTGAACGCTTTCTGAGACACGGTAAGCGTCGTATCCTCCAAAACCTTATAATCTATACCGGTAACTACGCTTTCATTTCCCATAACGGCAAACGCGCTTTTTAATATATCGGCGTTTGCGTAGGCGTTATTCGAAATATAGTTGAGAAATTCGAGAGAACCGCATACCAGAACGTTTGCCTGCTTTTTATTGCTGTCGTAAATCTTCGTATAGGTTGACAGCGTCATTACGGGCGCCGACGAAAGAGATACGAATTCCCCGTTCGTATAAAGCTGCGTCCTCTGAGACGTTTTGTAAACGGCGTCAACTTTTTTGTTCTGCTTTTCGGTAAATTCTATGAAAAGCGGTGTGGCAAAGCCGAACAGCGTTGCCTGCGCACCGGATTTGGTAACCGACGCGTGCACCTTCGTCGCATATTCGCCGGTCGAATCGGGAGTTCCGATAAACGTTGTAAGTCCCGCTGAAACCGCAGACTCCGAATTTTCAGCGATAAGATTGCCCTGGCTGTAGGACACGCCCCAGTCATCCGCAAGGAATGCCGAAAATTCTTTCAAGTTCGGCGTTTCATAGTCGATAAACACCATGAGGTTTCCGAAATTTTTAGTGAGATAATTATTGAGCATACTTATCTCGTTTACCCTGTTTTCCTGCATATCGGAAAGGCCGGTATAGTCATATTCGGGGTCGCATATTATAAGAAGATTGTATTTTGAAAGCTCATCTTCGTTTATCTCTTTGAGATTTATATCCGCAACCTCGTATCCCTGCTCCACAAGAAGCGACTCAAACGCGTTGCTGTGCTGCTCGCCGTGTCCGTTGATAAACGCCGCTTTCTGCGTCGTATTGAGCGCCGTCTGCATTATCGCGCTCGTAAACTTATTTTCGCCGTCGTAAGCGAATACGCTTCCCGTCTCGGACGCAAACTTAAAGAAGTTTTTCACGCCGTACACGACGTATCTCTTATTTTCCGCGCAGTTTACTATCACCGACGTCATGGAAATCGTATCGGTACTCGATTTCTTGAACTGGTTGAAATACGTCGGGTTCTTTACGCAGTCGACGTACGAAACTGTTATTTTATCGCTTGCCGACACGTATTTTTCGGCAAGTCTTTTTATATACGACATTTCGACGGAATCCTCGAGCTTATCCTCCGTCATGCAGAAAATTATCTCCACGTTCTTTTCAAGTCCGTCTATCGCTTTTAGCGACGGCTCCGACAGAGAATATATCTGTTCTCCCGTGAGGTCAACGTAAAATCCGCCTTTTTTATTTGCGACAATCGATACAATCGCGTTGAAAAGTATCACAAATACGACGAACACAACGGTAAACACTATTGCAACCGAGCCGTATTTGAATTTTGCCGATGAAAATCTTTTATTCATTTCTGTTCCCTCTCATACTTTCCGTTTTTTCAAGACCATCTGCGTTTTTCGTAAACACGTATTGTCAGGAAAAGAAATACAACCGTAAGACTTATATAATAGATTACCGCGGTAATATCGAATACTCCGCCGGTAAACGCATAATACCGGTCGAATATCGATATCCATTTTATTACCGTTCTTATTATGCTGTTTTCAAAGAACGACGGTACGATGCTAAGCAAAAAGATGAAGATAAACACGCCTATCGACGATATCGCCGCTACTATCTGCATTTCGGTCAAAGCAGACAAAAACAGTCCTATTGATATAAAAACGCCGCCTATAAGCAGTATTCCGACAATGCTTCCGATTACCGTCGGCAGATTAAGTTTACTGATTACATCCTTCTGCTCGCTTGCAATTCTTGCAAGCGCATAGGTATTTACGACAGACGAAATAACGAGCGTTCCCGTGAAAAGCGTATACGCCGCGAAGAATTTCGCGAATATTACTTCCATAAGGCTCACAGGAGACGTAAGGAGT
>JAEESG010000029.1 GCA_016286245.1 Clostridiales bacterium
TATGATCAACAGCTTTAATACTGCGAAAGTCTTTTGTTAGTTCTTCAACAACCAGTTTCATATTGTTCATCTCCTAGAAATAAGCATTTAAACTTTTCAACAAATAATATTTAAATTTAGTCGGAATTATATTACACTCTTATAAGTATCATATAGCACAATGTTCCTGCGATTATCGAAAGATACATATTCTTTCGCGCGGTCTGAAGTATGACAACCAGCGCGCAAGAGACGATTTCGGCAAGGCCGAAAGGATATTTTCCGAAATCGGTATCGCGCAGGCAGTATATTACAAGCACCGTCATAATTGCCGTGGGGAGCGTTTTCCCGAGATATTTTACCGTTTTGGGCAGCGGCCGTGTGCCGAACAGCAGGAACGGGAAAGCGCAGAGCATCCACGTTACAACCGCGACGACGGCTATTGCCGCGGCAGGATAGACTGCGTTACTTATCATTTTCAAAGCCCTCCTTTTTCTCAACGGGCTTTTGAAGCAGCAGAAGCGCCGCAAGGCACGCAATCAGCGTCGGGATAAGAAAATAGTCCTTTCCGAGAAGCCAAAACAGGGTTGACGCGAAAATTACCGCTGCAAAAAACGGAATTTTTGAGCGGAACCGGTTCCACTGATTGACGACTACGACCAAAAAGAACGCGACGGCGGAAAACTCTATTCCGCGCATATCAAACGGAAGAAAATGTCCCGCAAACGCGCCGAGAAAGCACCCGAAAATCCAATACGAATGGTTAAGAAGCGAGATTAAAAACGCGCACTTTTCCTCGTCAAGTCCTTTATCGTCCTTTACCGAGCAGAGTATTGAATACGTTTCGTCGGTGAGCGCCATTATCATATACGGATAACGCCAACCCATTTTACGAAACTTATCTATAAAGCCGATTCCGTAAAAGACGTGGCGGGCGTTTATAAAAAGCGCCGTCAGCGCAAGAGAAACCAGCGGTGCGCCCGACGCCATCATGGGCACCATTACAAGCTGCATGGAGCCTGCGTATATGAACACGGCGGAAGCAACGGAAAGCAAAATACCGTACCCCGCGTCGCTCATCATTATTCCGAAGGCAATTCCGATAAACAGATACGTAAAGAAGATTGGGACCGTATTTTTGACTGCAAAGCGAAATTCCTTCAAGTTTTTCCTCCGAACGTTATGTTTCTCAATTTGTTATACCCTTAAATATTCAGTTCCATCCCGTCATACGACGTCAGAATGTTTTTTTGAATTGCTATTTCGGAAAATTCCTCATACGGCACGTGAAGTCCGTTATGCGAAAAATGATTCGACACGAAAACGGTTTTTTCGTCGGCAAATCCCATTTCCGTCATTTTCTTTTTAATCTCGATATTTTCAAAAAGGCTCATGTGTCCCACGTAATTCATTGGTCTGAGTGCGTTTGTACAGTCCATAACCACAAGGTCGAAATGCGGTTTTGTTTTTTCCCAGTATTCCCATATATCGTCGCGTGGAAAATGTGTATCGAGTGCGTAAAGCACGGTTTTTTCGCCGTCGCTTATCTGATAAATCACGGGTCCCGAATGCTCGTCGTGAATTGCGGGGAGCACGGTTACGGTATATTTATCCGCCCCCACTACGTCAAATTCCTTTACGGTATGAAGGCGTGCCTTTGGAATATCCTTCAGTATTCTTTCAATTCCCTTTCCCGCAATTTCCGACGCGAAGAAGGTTATCTCATAATCCGGCGCGGGATACGAAAAGCCGCCCGCAAGTATCGTTATATCCTCGGTATACAGGTGGTCGGAGTGGCTATGAGTTATAAGGCAGTTTTTCACTTTACCGAGGTCGATATTATTTGAAAGCACGTGGCTTACGGTATCGGCGGGAAAATCTATAAGCAATTCTTCGTCGATGATAGCCTGTGTTCTCGTTCTCACGGACCTTCCGCCCGTCTGTCTTATTTGTCTGCACCTTTCGCAGTTACAGAACAGCGCCGGGATGCCCTCAAAAGCCGCCGTTCCCAAAAATTTGAATTTCATATCTTTTTCCGCCTTATTATTTTATCTCGACAAGTTCGTATTCTCTCGTTCCGAAGCCCAGCTCTGATGCCGCTTCTATCGTATGAATACCGTTTCTTGAATTTACTCTTTGCATAAAATGCTCTTTACCGGGGTCGTCGGAGTTTGCTACCAGATCGACGCAGGCCTGATCGAGGGCTATCGGGTCGAGGCTTGCAAGAATGCCTATATCCTTCAAGCAGGGGTCTTCCGCCACCGCGCAGCAATCGCAGTCGACGCTCATATTACACATAATATTTATAAACGCCGTATTCCCCTTAAAGTAGTCCACTACCGCCGACGCGGCGTCCGCCATGCTTTCGAGAAAATGGTCCTGCGGGGGCAGATTATTCCACAGCGTATACTGGTCCTTATTCGTGCCCGCGGAGTGAATCCATGCTTTTCCCTCCGATGAAGCGCAGCCGATTGAAAGCTGTTTCAGCGCGCCTCCAAAGCCGCCCATGGGATGTCCTTTGAAATGTGAAAGCACAAGCATTGAATCGTATTTTTCGATATTTTTACCCAAGAAGTCCTCTTTCAGATGAAATCCGTTTTTTACGGGTATCGAAAGGTCGGGGCCTTGTGCGTCCAGCAAATCAACGTCGAAAAATTCATTCCATCCATGTCTTTTTATGGTTTTCAAGTGCTTTTCGGTCGTATTTCTTTCCCCGGAATACGCGGTATTACACTCGACTATCGTTCCGTTTACGTACTCGACCATCGGCCTCATAAATTCCGGTCTCAGATAATTCTGATTGCCTTCTTCCCCCGAATGAACCTTTACCGCCACCTTTCCGGGCAGTTCCTTATTCAGCTTTTTATAAAGTTTTACAACGTTTTCCGGGCTGATTTTTCTTATGAAATATATTTTTGCTTTTTCCATATTTATCCTCCGTAAATTTATGCGGAAAACATCACACGGTTATCCACATTGCAGGGCGCACGCACATCTGCTTTGTATCTACCTGGGTTCCGAATTCGCTTAATAAGTCTGATCGGGAGTTATACCAGCAAAAATAGAGTCTGTTATCGCCTGGGGTACGCACCCAATACTGTGTATACGCTCTTCCGTACGGTATAAGCATCTGATTTTCCGGGTATACCGAAAAATATCCTTTCGCAATCATGGTTTCGGTCGGTGGGCATATTCCGTACGTCGTATCCGAAAAATACGTTTCGATTTCCGATTTACTCAAGATGAACACCTTATCTTCGGTATCGTTTCCGCCCGAAATATACGATTTTGTGGGGCTGCCATCGTTGACGAGGGTTACCGTCTTTATATGCGCTTTTTCCTCCGTTGTAAAGGAATTTTCATAAAAGTCGCCGTTCAGCCAGGCGCGAAGCGTACACGTTTCCCATTTTACGTTTTCCATACGCTCGTCGTTTAAGCATTTTTCTTCGAGTGCGTATGCGCTTACGACGAGAAAGCTGTTTCCGTCTGTGCCGACAACGAGCCATTCTATCGGCTCCGTGCCGTTTTCCGTGTTATTATCCTGCTCGAATGAGCCAAGTCCGAACATATCGCCGATTTTTACGCCGTCTGCCGACGCCGGAAACGGGTTTACCGTCCGTTCGGGGACGGGCGGTTCGGGCGTTTCGTCCGTCCCGGGATCCGCGTCGGAGTTATCCGTTATATCTTCGGAATTATCCGATATTTCAAAATTATCCGTTATTTCGGGTTTATCGGGTGTATCCTTCGTCTCCGACGAGGATTCCGAACCCGTTTTCGTCATTCCCGGGATATTCAGTTCACATGCGCAAAGTCCGAGTGCAGCAGTTATTACAAGCAGTAAGGTAATAATTTTAACAAAGTTTTTCATATTTATCTCCTTTTTCTTTAATATTCCACGTCGGAATCTATGCTTTCAAGCACTTCTTTCGCTTTCTGAAGCTGCGGGTCTTTATCTTCGGTCATGCTAAAATAGTTTCTCAAATACATTTCGGGAAGTTCAACTTCAAATTCCGGGGTAATTCCCGTGTTTTCAAAGCTTACCTCCGACGGCGGAAGATACATTCCCGTCGATATATTCGCGCCGCCCTCGGGAAGTTCCGTTACCTCCTGGATCGAGCCTTTTCCGTACGTCGTGCTTCCGACTATCTGCGCCTTATTATAATCCCTTATCGCCGCGGCGAACAATTCCGCCGTTCCCGCGGTATTTTTATTTACAAGCAGCGCCATCGGTGCGTTGAACGAAACGGGGTCCGACGTATACGTCTTTTGTTTGCCGTTCTTATTGCTTACTATAACCGTTGTTCCTTCCGGAAGCAGAAAATCGAGCAGCTGAGATATTCCGTCGATATCGCCGCCGGGGTTGTTTCTTATATCGATAATGAATTTTTCGGCTCCGCTCTCCGACAGTTCCTTTATAACGTTTTTGAACTCGTTTGCGGTATCCGCGGTAAATTCCTTTATCGTTATGAGTCCCACGAGATTTTCGAGCATTTTTCCCGTGATTTTTTCGGTTTTCAGCTCTTCTCTCGTTACTTTTACTTCTCTTGCCGCGCGGTATTTATTTTCAACTTTAAGCGTTACCTCAGAGCCGATATCTCCGCCGGTAATCTTATTTTCGGCAAGGTGCTGTCCCAGCATTACGACGTTGCTTCCGTCTATTTCGGTAATTACGTCGCCCGGAACGATTCCCGCCGCATAAGCGGGGCCTTTTTCGTTTACGCTGAGAATATACAGGCCGTTCTCCTTTTTATCGTACAAAGCCGAAACGCCTATTCCCGTTCTCGCCTTTTCACTGCTTTCAAGCAGATATTCTTCGTATTCCTTTGCGTTCATATATGACGAATATCTGTCGTCAAGGCCTTCAAGATAGCCTTCGAGCGTTTTTTCAAGCAAAGCGTTATCGTTTATCGAGCCTATATATTTTCCCCTTATTATTCCATCCGTATTATAAACGATATGGCTTATATCGTTTTCCGTCGTTATTTCGGAAAATATCTTGGAATATTTATCGTTGAGCGTTTTTGTAAGATAATAATACGAAATCTGCCACGTTATAAGTACCGCCGCGGCAAGCAGAATTGCAAAAACGGATATATACGTACTCTTTTTCGTACCGCCCGAATTCTTCATATTACCGCCCTTTCTTTTTATATTTTTTGAAAAAACTGCCCGCTTTTTTCACGGGCAGTTTTTATATTCAGAATTTCATTCCGAGATAATCCGCCGGGTCAACAAGATTTCCATTTTTATACGTCGTGAAGTGCAGGTGGTTGCCCGTAGAGCGTCCTGTGGAGCCGACGTATGCTATGACGTCTCCCCTTTTCACCTTTTGTCCCGACACTACGTTTATTGAACTGCAATGCGCGTAAAGCGTCATAAGTCCGCCGCCGTGGTTTATCGTAACGCAGTTGCCGTATCCGCCGTTATATTCGGCAAGCACGACCGTTCCGTCGTCGGCCGCCAGAATAGGCGTTCCCTTGGGGCATGCAAAATCGTATCCGTTATGGTAATCCTGTTTTCCGGTAAACGGGTCTGTTCTGTATCCGTAATAGGACGTTAATGTATAAGACACGTTTGACGGAAGCGGGAACAGCAGTATTCCCGAATAATTCGATTTATCCTCTTTTGCGAACATTGCGGCAAGTGCCTTTATCTGGCTGTTGAGGTCTTCTACGAATTTTCTCTTTTCTTCAAGTTCCTTTTCGTATTCTTCGACGTTTTCAAGGGCCGCCGCCTGCTTTTGCGCGGCAATCTTCTGCTTTTCGACAAGCTGTTCTTTAAGTCCCTCTTTTTCCGTCTTCAAATCACTCATTTTGACAAGAGCATCTTCATATTCGGCTTTTGTCGCCGCAAGCTCTTTGGAGGTTTCTTTAAACTTTTCGAGAACGTTGGTATTATATGACAAATGGTATGAAATGAGGTCTACTCTCGATATGAGGTCGCTGAAATTTTCCGCGCTGAAAATAAATTCAACGGTGCTTGCAAAGCTGTCGTATTCAAACGACATCCTTATCATATCGTCAAGCATTCTCTGCTGTTTTGCAATCTCAATTTCAAGCTCCGCTATCTGTTCCTCTTTTTCCTTTACCAATTCCTCATACTGAACGAGCAAAGAATCAATTATTATTATCTGTTCGTCGAGAATATCGATTTCGTGTTTGAGGCTTGTTATTTCCGACGCAAGCGACTTTGCTTCGGATTTTGCGCCTTCGATTTTGCTTGTCAAATCGGATTTTTCCGATTCAATCTGCTTCATTCTGTCGCTGAGCGAGTCGATTTCGCTTTGAATCTGCGCATTCGATTTTGCCGCGTCCGCTCCGAAAAAATACGGAGTTTGAAAGCATATATACGCCACTGAAACAAGGCATACCAAAACAGATAAAAACTTAATACTTTTTTTCAAAACCGTTCCTCCGTAATTTACGCCTTCATAAATCTTCTTATTGCAATCGCGCTTCCGAAAATACCGAGAACAAGACCCGCTCCCAAATATATTGCAAGGTAAAGCGGATTCATTTCTTCAAACGCGGGAAGAATTATATACCCCTCGAGTTTTTTCGCAAGCTCCGCCATGGGTCCGCAGTAAATATAATACTGCACTCCGTAACCTATAAGTCCCGACACGAGTCCTATCAGCGCGCCTTCAAACATGAAAGGCATGGTAATATACGTCTTTGTCGCGCCGATATAGCGCATTACCGTAACTTCCAGCTCTCTTGAATGATATGTAAGCCTTATGGTATTCGATATAACGAACACCGAAAGTGCGATAAGCAGCGACATGAGCCACGTTCCGCCTATGGAAATGACGTTTTTGAAATTATTTATGTTTTTGGCAATATCGTATCTGTTTTTGACCTTATCGACGATTCCGTCGTCCTTTCCGTCGCCGTCGGCGTCGAGTCTTTCGAGGTTATAGACAAGCGCGTCCACGCCGTTTATGTCCACATACTCTATTTCGAACGAGTCGGGCAGCGGGTTTGTGGTTTCGTCATAGGAATCGAATATATATGCGTAATCATCGCCGAATTTCACCTTTTCGGACGAAAGGGCGTCGGCTTTTGATATGAATTTTACGCTTTTTACGTTTTTGAGGCCCTCTATCTGCTTTTTTGCGTTGCTTACCTGCTCGCTCTGTGTATCGAGCTTCATATAAACGACTATTTTATTGAAATCGTCGATATTGTCGACGCTCTTATTTATTACTATCATGAGCGTTGCGAACACTCCGACAAGAAGCAGCGACGACGTAAGTATAACTATCGAGGCAAAAGTCCTGAATCTGCCTCTGAAAAATTGTCTTGTTCCTTCCGATACGAAATTCAGTCTATTCATTGTACATACCGCCTGTTCTGTCGCTTTCGACGATTCCGTTTTTGAGCGTTATTACGCGTTTCTGGAACTTATCGACAAGGTCCTTTTCATGCGTAACGACAATAATCGTCTTTCCGAGCTGTTCGTTGAGCGCGATAAGCAGTTTCATTATATCGAGACTCATTTCGGGGTCTATATTTCCCGTAGGCTCATCCGCTATAATGATTTTCGGGTTATTTGCAAGCGCTCTTGCAAGCGCGACTCTCTGCTTTTCGCCGCCGGAAAGCTGTGCCGGGAAAGCGTGCATTCTGTCTTTGAGTCCCACGGCTTCGATAAACGCGGGAACCTCTTTTTTTATCTTTTTATTTGATGCGCCGATAACCTGCATGGCAAAAGCGACGTTTTCATAAACCGTTTTATTCGGAAACAGTCTGAAATCCTGGAAAACGAAGCCCATTGTCCGTCGAAGATACGGGACCTTGCTTTCGCGCATTTTATCAAGTCTGAAATTGTCGATTATGAGTCTGCCGTCCGACACCTTTTCTTCTCTGAGCAGCAGCTTTGTAAGCGTAGTCTTGCCCGCTCCCGAGTGTCCCACTATAAAGACAAATTCACCGTCGTTGATTTTAATATTTATATCCTTCAAAACGTAATTGTTTTCCGAATACGCTTTGCTGACGTTTTTGAATTCTATCATCAAAATACTCCCAAATCAATATTTTATCGGTTTTGAGGTCAGGTACTTCTTTACCATAAGCGCAACCTTGAAGGTTATCGCGTTATCGAATTCGCGCAGATCAAGCCCCGTTATTTTTCTGATTTTTTCAAGTCTGTAAACGAGTGTATTTCTGTGCACGAAAAGCTTTCTCGACGTTTCGGAAACGTTTAAGTTATTGTCAAAGAACGCCTGAATCGTAAGAAGCGTCTCTCTGTCCAGGCTGTCGAGCGAGCCTTTTTTGAACACTTCCTGCAAAAACATTTCGCAAAGCGTCGTCGGGAGCTGATAAATGAGTCTTCCGATACCTAAGTTTTCATAATTGATTATGTTCTGCTTTGTGTTGAACACTTTGCCGACTTCTATTGCAACCTGCGCCTCCTTGAACGACGCGGAAAGGTCTCTGAGCGTCTCGGCAACCGTGCCTATTCCTATCGTAACGCCGAGGTAGAATTCCGCGCTTATCGTGTCCGCTATTGAATGCGCGATTTTCTCGAGTTCTTTTGTGTCGGTGTTATACTTTACTTCCTTGACGAGAACAACGTCGTTTTCGCCTATGCTTATGACGTAATCCTTATTCTTATCGGGAAACATATTCTGCAGAATGTCGTAAGGTATTACCTCGCCCATTTCGCTGAATCTGATGAAGAACACCGCTTTGGGCGCGTCGATTCCGAAATTCAGTTCCTTTGCTTTGATATAAATATCGCTCGAAAGGATATTGTCGAGAATGATATTCTTGATGAAGCTGATTTTGTCGTATTTCTCGCCGTAAAGCGTTTTTATGTTGTTGAAGGAAACGGACAGGACTTTGCATATATCCGCCGCTTCCGCATCGTCGCCTTCGATGATAATTACGTTTTCGGGCATATTGTAGGAGCCCATCGGAAAATAAGTGTTTCCCGCAATAACCACGGGCGCGTCGCTTTCGAAATATCCGAGCGCTTCGGGTCTTGTTTCGCCTACGTTTATGAGGTCCGAACCGGCGATAACCGTTCCGGCGTCGTCAAGCACGTAAATTTTTCTGTTAATGCCTTCTTTTAACTGATTTATTACGTTTTGAAAAACTCTTGCAAACATTTTACATTTCCCCTACTCACATATTAATAAGTTTAATCGTATAAATTATAGCGAACACTATATACTGTATCAAAAATGCGACAAGCATTTGTCCTAAAGTCAGTATCGGCGTACCCAGCGGGTCAGGCAGCTTTATTAGCATGAACACCGACCACACCGCAAGCGAGATATAATACGGGAAGAAAATAAGCGAATAATGTTTTTTCTCAGCCGATTTATTTCTTGAAACGTATTTTGATTTCACTATCACCGAAATCGCAATTCCGAACGCCGCGGCGGCAATTATAAGAAGTATCTTGCCAATTATTCCGCCCGTCGTGTATACGTGCCAGTATCTGTACAAAAACAGCGCGAGCACTGCGTTTTCGATACTGAACACGAGAAAATCACGGTAATATATTTTGGAGATATAATAAATGAGCACCAGAACTATTGTTGCGATAAGGGCGAACATACAATCCTTTATACTGTTTATCACGCGTCTGCCGAAAAAAGCGGAAAACGCCGTAACGTACATCATTATAGCGACCGCGTTTATGCTTGAAAAGTTTTTGCCGCTCTCGTCCTTCTTTTTTATTCTGCATACCGCGTACCAGACTATTGACGCTACGAGCAGCACCGCGACCACTCCTATATAAAAAGGATTGTTGAAAATGCGGTTTAGTTCGTACGCCGTGTTTCCGCCCGTCGCCTGGCGAACGTTCAGCGTCGAGCTTGCCTTCAGTATCAGCATTACGACCGCGCATGCGATAAAGAACAGCACCGACATTTTATAAAAATCGATATCCTTTTTGCTGACGCTTCCCTTTTTTTTCGCAGAATTTCTTGAAAATCTTGATGCCATTTTATACACTCCGTTATTATTATTTTTTATTCCAGGTTCCCGCTGTAAAACATTATTGCGGACAGTACGCAAAGCGGTGCGGTTTCGGTACGCAAAATTCTTTCTCCCAATGACGCAAGCGGTATTCCCATGCCCTGCGCGGTTTTGCGTTCCTCATCCGAAAGCCCTCCCTCGGGTCCTATGAGAAAGCCACACGTTACGGCGCCTTTTTTTGTTTCTTCTAATATTTTTTTAAGCGGTATGTGCGGCTCCGATTCGTAACACACAAAGCCGCAATCGCATTTTTTTATTTTTTCGAGCGCCTCTTTATACGAAAGCGCGTCCCCTACGGTCGGGATAATTGCCCTTCCGCTCTGCATCGCCGCCTCTTTTGCGATTTTTTGCCAACGCGCCGTCTTTTTTTCAAGCGTTTTCCCATCGGGTTTTGACACGCACCTTGCGGAAATTACGGGAACTATTTCCGACGCGCCGAGTTCGACCGCTTTTTGCACGATTTCGTCGAATTTATCTCCCTTTACGAGAGCCTGATAAAGCGTAACTTTGACCGACGGCTCGGACGTGCCCGTTTTCTTGTCAATTATCACGAAAGTAACGCTTTGCGAATCGATATTTTCTATTTCGGAGAGATATTCAAGCCCGTCTTTTCCGCACAGCGTGTATGTTTCTTTCACGCGTGCGCGAAGCGAAAGCGAAATATGTCTTGCATCTTCCCCGGTAATTTTAATTGTCTCACCGGGAGACGCGTCCGTCAAATCTACAAAGAATCGTGGCACAGCACAATCACCGCCCATTCTTCTTTTTCGGCGAAATCGACGACCTTAAAGCCCGCTTTTTCAAGCGCATCCGTAACCTCGCCTGCGCGCTCGGAAATTATTCCCGAACAAATGAGTTTTCCGTCGTCTTTCAGAAACTCGCAAAACATATCCGCCATCCAAATTATCACGTCGGCGACGATGTTTGCGGCTATCATATCGTATTTTATGCCTTTAAGCGTCGAATACAGTTTTTCGTCTTCAAGCGTATTTCCCGCGAAAACCTCGTATTTATCGGGACTTATTCCGTTGACCTCATAATTTTCTTTAGCAATGCGCGCCGAATTCTCGTCGATATCTACCGCGCGCACGTGCTTTACGCCGAGTTTTACGGCGGCAATTCCCAGAATTCCGCTTCCGCAGCCCATATCGAGCATCTGTATATCCGCGGCGTTTTGCTTATTTGCGAGAAGTTCCTCTATTTTTTCAAGGCAGAGTCTCGTCGTGGTATGGGAGCCTGTCCCGAAGGAAGACGAGGGGTCGATTTCAATTACCGTTTTTCCCTTTTCGTTTGTATAATTTTCCCACGTAGGTTTGATTACGAGATTATTGCCGACCGAAAAAGGTTTGAAATATTTTTTCCAGTTATTTTCCCAGTCCTCTTCCTCGAGCTTTGTATCGGAATCCATTTTCAGTCTTCCGCAGTCGTCTCTTTCCGATTTGAGTCTTTCAAGCGCTTTTTTTACCGAAAGAACCGTTTCAAGTCCTTTCGCGTTTTCCGGCACGTAAAACGTTACCGTCGTTTCGCAGTCCTTTATTTTAAGCAGGTCCTCCTCGATATAATCAAAATAAACTTCCTTATTTTCAAGGAAACTCTCGAAATCCTTGCCGTCAAGCACCTCGTATCCGTTTATCCCGTTCATGAGCAGAATACCCGAAACGGGCTCGATTCCCTCGGTTGATGTATATATCGTGTTTTTTATCCAGAGCATTTTTTCTCCAAAATTTCAATTTGTTATTATAAATAAAATCGGAAAACGGTCTCAAAACGCGTTTATTACCCACTATTTACGTATTATTTTACCTTTTTTTGTTCAAAATGTCAATAGATTTTTGAATTTTTTTATGAAAAATTCATATATTTTTTGCGAAAAATTATGCAAATAGTATAATATTTTTTTCCTATTGACTTTTTTCGGAAGTTATGTTATGATTTACCTAAGCAAATAATAAACATTTTAATATACTAAGATAGAGGCGCGTTTTTTATCAGTAACAAAGGTCGTCGGCGACGACATAAGCCATTACGGACCTTTGTGAAAGGAAAAGACGCCGAAGCGCCGTTTGTCAGCGGCAGCTGGGCGCAGGGTCAACAACTTTGCGACTGTCATTGCGTATGCAATGTTGGGCTATCATTTTTGTATGCTTGTGCCATACGTTTGATAGCCGATGTATCGGCTTTTTTTATTTGCATTTTACTTAAAAAGGAGACTTTATCATGCATCAAACTGTATTTACAGGCGCGGCAACCGCAATCATCACACCTATGAAGAACGGGACGGTCGATTTTGACAAATTCGCTTCCCTTCTGGAATTCCAAATCGCCTCCGGCATCGACGCGGTCGTTGTCTGCGGCACAACCGGCGAAAGTTCGACTCTTACCGACGAGGAACACAGAAATCTTATTGAATTCTGCGTAAAGAAGGCAAATCACCGCGTTCCGATTATTGCGGGCACGGGAAGCAACGACACGGCCTACGCCGTTGATCTTTCGAAATTTGCCTGCGACGTGGGAGCCGACGCTCTGCTTCAGGTTACCCCCTATTACAACAAGACAACGCAAAAAGGTTTGGTTAAGCACTTTTTCGCAGTAGCGGACGCGGTAGACAAACCGATTATTCTTTACAACGTTCCATCGAGAACAGGCGTAAACATTGCTCCCGAAACGTATGCGGAGCTTTGCAGGCACGAAAATATAGTTGCGGCAAAAGAAGCGGGAGGAAATCTCTCCGCCGTTGCTCAGACGCGCGCTCTGTGCGGAGACGATCTCGACCTTTACTCCGGCAACGACGACCAGATTATTCCCATCATGTCGCTCGGCGGAAAAGGCGTAATATCCGTGCTTTCAAATCTTCTTCCGAAGGAAACGCACGACATTTGCGCAGACTTTTTGAGTGGAAACGTTAAAAAAGCGGCCGACGCGCAGATAAAATACATTCCCCTTATAAACGCTCTCTTCTCGGAAGTAAATCCCATTCCCGTAAAAGCCGCCATGAATTTACTCGGCTTCTGCGGAGAAGAAATAAGGCTGCCCCTTTGCGAAATATCCGACGCGAACAAGGCAAAGCTCATTAACGAGATGAAAAACGTCGGTTTGAAATTCTGAAAATAAAAAAAGGAAGTATAAAAATGGTAAGGCTGATTATAAGCGGTATTAACGGTAAAATGGGAAAAGTTCTGGAAACAATGTGTGAAAACACCGATTCTGTCGAAATTATCGGCGGAATTGACATAAATCTCGGTGTTCCCCACAAATTTCCGACCGTGTCCGACCCCTTTGAGCTTCAGGACAAGGCCGACGCAATCATTGATTTTTCCCACCACTCATTTGCACCCGTGCTTTGCAGATACGCCCTCGAAACAAAAACGCCCGTTGTTTTTTCAACAACCGGACACTCCGACGACGAACTGAATATGATACGCGACACCTCCAAAACCGTTCCCGTATTCAAAAGCGCCAACATGTCCCTCGGAGTAAACCTTCTGACCGAGCTTGTCAAAAAGGCGGCGGCGGTACTTAATGATTTTGACGTCGAAATTATCGAAAAGCATCACAATCAGAAAATCGACGCTCCGAGCGGTACCGCTCTTATGATCGCCGAAGCGGTAAAATCAGTAAGAGACGGAGAATACGTCTTTGACAGGACGAAGGAAAAGAAAAAGCGCGAAAAGAATGAAATAGGCATTCATTCCGTCCGCGGAGGAACTATTGTCGGTGAGCATGAAGTAATATTTGCGGGAAACAACGAAATTATTTCGATATCACACACGGCTCAGTCAAGAGAAATCTTTGCAGCAGGCGCTATCCGCGCGGCGAAATTCATTGCAGGCAGACAAAACGGCATGTACAGCATGGAAGACCTGATAAAAGAAATATAAAATAATCCCGATACTGTTAAAGTATCGGGATTATTTTTTCAGATTTTTTCGACTGAAAAACGGTTTTTCTGTTACTTTCTCTCAGGGGAGAGAAAGTAACCAAAGAGAGCTGAAACTTAAAAAGGTTTATAGCCGCATTTGCGCAGAAAGTCGCACACAAAGAAAAAATCTTTTAAAAATGGAAGTTCTTTGCCCCGCTTTCTTTCAAGAAAGCGGGAAAAACAGTCTTTGTTTCTTTCTCTCCGGGGAGAGAAAGGAACAAAAAAGAGAGCTGAAACATTAAATGTGAATCCGCAATAAAAGTGAAATTTAGTCTTGTTTTTGGTTTTCGCTTAAAAAAAATCCCTTTTTCAAGGGAGTTTTTTTAATTTTTATTTCGTTTTTATCTTCCGAATATTGAGAACAGCATCTGCGGTATCATCCACAAAAGCTGAAACAGCACTGCAATTACCGGAGAAACGGTTGCCGACATCAGAACGCAGAGTCCGGACAGCGTTATTCCCACGATGGATGAAAGAATCGCTATGAATTTATTCGTTCTGTACGCTGACCTGAGTTTTGAGCAGGAAATAAAGCTCCTTAAATAATTATGTATTCCCGACAGACTTACAACGCCGCCCGACGCGGTTTCTTCCGTCTTTCCTATCTCTTTCGTCTCTTTGTTTATTACGCTTATCGGGTAATTTGCGCCCTTGAGGTTTCCGGTAATAAGCTGATTATTGATACCGGGGTCCGACGTTCTCACGCCGCAGCATATTCCCGCGTCGTAAAGCCCTTTGAGCAGTTTTTCAAAGTTCTTATTGAGCGTATATTTGATATAGAATTTCGCCGCGAGCTGTTTATTGCATGCAAGCCAGAGAATACTCGTAAGAGACCGCAGCTCCGTTTCGTCGATATTATCGGCGGGCGTCTGTATATCGTACATTCTTAAATAATTTCCCGTTCCGACGAGCACATCGTCCTCCCCGATTTTAAGATGGAGTCCGTCGCCCGACGTTTCGATAAGCATTACCTCGCCCTCGTCCTGGCTTATTTCCTGTATCGTGCTTGAAAAGATATAGGAAAGCGGGCCTTCCACCTTATCGAATATCTTTGCCATATAAACTATGACTTTATCTATTCTGTGTTCGTTATAAGTGTTTACGCTTGTTATCTTTACGGCTTTGGGCGGGAAAACTTCCGTGTCGTCAAACGATATTACGTCTGCGTTTTCATACGTATCGGGAGCGGCCTCTCCCAAAATTGCCGAATGGTTTTTCGCAAGTTTTATCGACGTCAGAAAATACGGAAACGCCGTCGAAATCAAAAAGCCGAGCGGTGCGGAAAAAGCAAAGATAAACACGGCTGACGTTATTGCCTCATATACCGTTTCCTGTCGGAAAGCGAAAGAAAATACTCCTATTACGATTGAAACCGCAATCGAAAGATACATAAACACGTTGCAGACGTTCGCGGCTTTCGGCACCGTATACACTCTTGACGCGAAATCCTCGACCATATCGGTTTTGGTAATTCTGAGTATTTCGGATTCCTCGCTCAGATATTTTGAAAATGCCGCGGCTTCGTTTGACACGCCCTCTACGGGCTTGGTTATCGTCTTGCTCTTTTTGGAAATAATAACCGCAAACGACTTGAATCTTGTATAAGCCTTTATAAGCGTATTAAGCGAAAGAATGAAAAGCGACACGCATC
>JAEESG010000030.1 GCA_016286245.1 Clostridiales bacterium
ATACGTTACGAGCTTTCTTCCGTACGCGCCCTCGTAAATTACGTTCATGGTTCCCTTGGGTATGGTGTCGACTTCCGTTATGTCGTATCCGTAATCGATCTGCTGCTCGACGGTATATTCAACGTACTGAACAGACGACACGTCTATTACTATATCGTCGTACAGTATCAGGTTTTCGGGTACGCTTACCTTTTCCGTTTCGGAAAGCGTTACTCCCGCAAACTGCAGGAATTCTCCGCATTCGACGGGAAAATAGGTATAATTATAAGTTTCTCCGTTTTTTACAAGCGTTATATCAACAGGACCGCTTACCGCTTCGGCTACCGTGTTTTCCGCGTCTTCGGGCATATTGCCGTAGGTTTCTGAAAAGCAGAACGCAGGCATGGCAAGCAGCGCCGCCGTTATTGCCGAAATGAAAAGGTACTTTGCAAATTCCGGCAGTTTTGTTATCAATTTATTCACAAATACGCTACGCTCCTTTGTTTCTTTTTCGGGGTTTTGCGGGTTTTCTTTTTTTGCAAGCGTAAATACTATCATAATTTTTTTTATTTGTCAACCTTTTTTTCGAAATTTGTTATTTTTTCGCCTTTTGTTTATATTTTTTTAACCGTTTATAATTATATTCTTAATTTTTGCATTTTATTCAATTTTTCTCTTTTTTTCAAGTCTTATTTCGTTTTTCGTCAATTTATTCATTTTATGTTTTTATTTTCGGGCGCATAAAAAAACCCCGTCTTTTTTCAAAAGACGGGGTTTTTACAATATTATATATTTACTTCAATATTTTATCGCGGAAAAACACGAAAAGAAGTATCTGGAGCACGATTATGACCGGTATTCCGAGCATAAATTTCGCGTGCTTCGTTTTATGCCGTATCACGAGCATGGTTACGTACATTGCGACGCTGCCGCCTATGGCGGCGGCGGTAAGCAGCGCCCTCTCGGAGATTCTGTACATGCCGCGGCGCGCCGCATATTTATCGAACACCGTGATTATCACGGAAACTGCCGAAATTATTATTAAATATATGATTACAATCTTTATATCCCACATATTTTCTACCTATACATCATAAACATTACTTTTTTTACAAACGACGTATCCGTCTTTAAGTTCAAATGCGGTTTCGTCGTCCTTTATACCGTCGAGAGTCCTTTTTGCCGTGGCTTTTATGAGGCATTTTTCGCCGTCATTTGTGCGATAAAAGCACTCATAGCCGTAAAATGCTCTCAAAATGCGCTCTGCAGTCTCAAACTGTGTGTCGCCCGACACGGTATAAGCGTCTTTTTCGGGCATTTTAAGGTAAGTTCCCGCGCCTTGCGGTTTTGCGTTTTCATAAAGCGATTTCGGGGACTTCAAAAACTCGGACAGCATTTCGGGAAGAATATTATTTACCTTATACATGAGCGTTTCAAGGTTTTCGCTGTCCGAAAGCTCAAATTTTCTTTGCAAAACGATATCTCCCTCGTCAAAGCCGTCTGCGATTTTATGAATCGTTACTCCGCTTTCCCTCTTTTTCCCCAGAATATCGTACGGCATAGGCCAGGGGCCGCGTCCGTTCGGCAGAAGTGCGGGGTGGACGTTTATCTGCATTAAATGCTTATTTACGGGTATTTTAAAATAGTATCCCGCGCAAACAAGAAGCTCGCAGCCGTCTTTTACGAGATTTTCCACGTCTTTTCCTGTTATTCTGTCCAAGGTACACGGGATATTATTCTCCCGTGCAAAACTGATGATTTTTGTATTGAATTCCGTAAAATTATCGGTTTTACACGTAAAAATCTTCATTATATCATGCTCTGTTCCGGAAAGGTATGAAAGCGCGCCGTACAGCAAATCTATTCCGACGTATGCTATTTTCACCTCTCTTACCTCCCCTTTTTTAAAGCGGCGGCAAGGATTTTCCTTGCCGCCTTAAAGATTATTATCCTACTATACCCGAACGTTCTATTCCTTCAACAAATGCGCGCTGTGCGAACAGGAATATTATGAACAACGGCAATATTACAAGCAGACCGCTCGTATTATTGATTGCCGATTCCCAAAGAGTCGTAGCCGCGTATTCCATCTTAAGGCTCGGAGGAATTTTACTTACAATATTCGCAAGCATCGGGCTTGCGCTTGCCGTGAAGAACGGGGACGCCGTATAGAACGTATCCGTCCACTGCCACGAGAATGCAAACATGAACACCGTCGTCATCATCGGAAGAGACAGCGGAACGATTATTCTGAAGAACGTCTCGAAAACGCCCGTTCCGTCTATATACGCCGCTTCTTCAAGTTCATCCGGGATTCCTCTGTAAAACTGTCTGAATATGAATATATACAGTCCGTTTTTGAAAGCAAGGCCCGTTATCGACAGAATATACAGCGGCCATTCCGTATTGAGAAGGCTTATCGAATCTCCCGTAAAGAGCTTCAATATTCCGAGTATATCGAAATATCTGAACTTCATGAACATTGCAAGAATCAGTGTTTCATGCGGAATAAGCATGGTTATTATAACCGCTATGAAAAGCAAACCTCTGCCCTTGAATTTGAACTTTGCAAATCCGTATCCGATTATCGCGCAGATCATCGTCTGGAACAGTCCGCAAAGCACTGCTATTCTCGCAGTATTGAACAGCGCCTGCCAATACTTATTTTCCTTTATTATATATATCCACTGGTCAAGAGACGGGTGCTTCGATATGAGCTTTACCGTCTGGTCGGTGAAATCGCTCGTCGTCATGAATGACGCCGCAATTTTCGTTATGAACGGATATATTATTATGTATGATATTCCTATCAGAAGAATATAGCGGAAAATACCCCAGATTAATTTCGTGAGGAACGTCTTTGAAAACACGTGCTGTTTAAAACGGTCAACTTTGCCTATTTTTCCTTCGAAATCAACTTTCATTTCTTTCCTGGTAAGCTTTTTTTGCTGATCCATAAGTGCGTCCTCCTTCCTTTAATCTCTTCTTTGATAGAATACGAACAGTGAAATTATGCCCGTTACCGCAGATATAAGCAGCAGTACTATTCCGAAATACATCCACGACATCGCCGACGAAAGTACTCTTGACTGTTTTGACGTTCCCTCAAACACTGCCTCGATATACGCCATAACTTCGTTTGATTTCGACGTGAACGAGTCGATAACCGTATAAATCGTATTTACAAGTATCATCGGGCTTATCATCGGGAAAGTAATCTTCCAGAACGTTTCCCAGCCCGTTGCACCGTCGATTTTACACGATTCGTATATTGCGGGGGATATTGACTGCAGTCCTGCGAGGAATATGAGCATCTGTACGCCCGAGCGGTTTACTATGTTGAATATGTTGTTTACTATGTTTACAACGTACGAAACAAGCTCTGAGCCGATTGCTATATTTCCGAGAAAGCCCGTTATATCGAGTGCGTTTACAAGTCCGAGCCCTCCGGCTCCTCCTCCGCCTCCCGGACCGAGTGCGTCAGCCGCTCCGGTGTCAATGCCTGCCGTTTCCATATAGTTCATTACCGCATTGCCCTGGTCGATCTTATCTATAAGACCGGTGGAGAGAATAACCGGGATGAAGAATATCGCTCTGAACACGGCTCTGCCCGCCATTTTCTGATTGAGTATTATCGCCATGAACAGCGAGAATATTACTATCGCGGGCACGTCGAGCAGCAGCTGTCTTATACTTGAAACGAGTATCTGTGCGTAGCTTGCGTCTGAAAACAGTGCGTCGCTGTAGTTTGTAAGTCCGACGAACGTAAGTTCGTATCCGCCTCCGCCGCCTCCGGGGTTTGTTATGATATTCAGTTCGCTGAAGCTGAATTCAATCGACTGAAACAGCATCGGTATGTACAGCAGCACAAAGCCCAACACAAACGGAAGCACGAAAAACCAGCCGGCTCTCGCTTTTTTTGCGTCAAGAGATGCAATCTTTTTCTTTTTTACTGTTTTATTCATTTTCACTGCACCCCTTTCATGCGTCTTTCTCAAGGAAGCTCATCGCTTCAACCGTTTGCCCGTCGACATCTACGTCGTGCGTATTATAGTTGAGAATGAATTCGGTCTTGCCGTCGTATACGACCTTATAAACCTTATCGTCTATCTTTTCGTGGTCGGTTATGTACGAGTATTTGACCTTCTTCATTGCTTCGTTGAATTTCTTATATACGTTTACAAGGTCTTCTTTCCAGATATCGTAGCCTATCGCGTAATATCTGCTGAAGCGCTCGAACTGCTTGAGCTCGGACGTGTTCTCCTTCGAGAGCACGAAATACAGGCTTGCGCCGTTCTCTATCGCTTTAAGCACGCTGTAGTCGAAGTCTCCGTCGAGGTTTATCGGTCTTCCCGAAAAATCTACGTTTCCGTGAAGCACCATGCCGACGAACGGTATCGATTCGCTTGCGTTAATATTCAGGCTGCTTTCAAGCGGAACGTTAAGTATGTGGTCTGCGTACGGAATTGCGTACGAGTTTCCGTCGTTTATCATTACGCTTGAATTATCTTCCTTGATTTCGGCAAGAAGATTTGCAATCGTCATCTTTGCGTCTTCTCTGTTGAGTGAGAAGTCGGGATTATGGTCGGAGCTGAGCTCCGAGCCGAGCGTAGCGACGGACATGCCCGTTGCTCCCAGCTCTTTGAACTTATCCTTTATATCTTCATAGAATTTCGTCATTGCGTTCGGCGAAATTATGAGCGCTCCGCCCTCTTCAAAGCCCTGATACAGAGCGTTATACTCTCTGAACGCTGCGCTTCTGTTATCTATTGTCTTTACGGTATGCTTCTTATAGTCGAATTTGTCAAATGAACCGAGGAAGCTTACGTAAACGAAATCGAGGTCGGGATATATGCCCACGTTATTTTCTCTTCCGTATTCGGTAAGTTCTTCAAGGCCTTTTTTACCGCCCAGAACGCCGAGAACGTTGAGTTTTGACGGCGCCGTATGCTCAAGGCCTCCGTTATACCAGCCGGTAAGGCGGAAATTGATGTTTTCGAGACCTTCGGATTTCAGCTCTTCGGCCATTTCCTTTACCTGTGCAAAGGTTGTGAGCGGAGTCTGAACCTTCGTCGGGAAGCCCAATATCTTCTTTGAGGTTTTCAGCGAGCCGAAGGTTTCTATATATATAGGAACGTTTTCCGACGTATCGTCTGATTTTTCCTTTTTGGTGAGTTTTCCCGTCGCAACGAGATATTCCCTCACCTTTGCCGCCATATCGTTATAGTCGCAGTCGTCTCCGTACACGGGGAAAATGCGCATCGTATATCTTCCGGTATATTTTCTGTCGCTCTGCACCGTCCACGTGGCGCTTCCTGTCGACGACACACCTTCAAGCACGTACGTATCGCTCTGCCTCGGATAGAACACCGTATATACCGAGCTGAACTTATGAAGCGTTCCGCCGTGATCCGCGGTAATTTCGCTCAAGGAGTCGCCTTCGGTCATATATCCTACGTAGCCCTGCGTTTTTCCGTCCTTATTTTCAAGAACTCCGAATGCGGGAAGCGTTATTTTTTCCTGATAACTGCCCGAAATCGAGTGGTACGAATAGTCTCTTCCGTACGCCTTTGCCGTAAGGACGAACGCTTTGGACGCTATGTCTTCAAATCTCGTTATTGCGCCCGAGCCGTCGGGAACGAGCGTAAATCCCGTATTAGTATTGCTGCCTGCGCAGAAATACGGCAGGAGCTGTACGCTCTTTAAGGTATAGTTTGCGGAATCGTATCTTATGCTCGTTGACGGAAGCGATATTTCAATACCGTTTTCGTCGATATTATACTCTATTGCGAATCTGAAGAGCGCCGGCGCCGTTGAGGTATCGACGTAATCGAGCATTTCGTACATCTCTTCGATTTTTTCGTAATCGTTATAGTACGTATTCTTTATATATCCTTCGAGCTCGAGAAGCTCTCTGTTTCCGACTCCCGCGTCAAGCACGTATATCGGATATTTTTCGGTTATCGGATATTTCGTCTTTGCAGCTTCTATCGCCGCGGACGACATTGACGGGTCGTTTATATCGTAAAGCACGTAATACGAGTTTACTTTATCGTATGATCTCGTTCCTTTTTCGAAATAACTCATGATATTCTCTTCAAACGCCGTTTTTTCTATCTGGCGGGGAACAAGATATTTTACCGTTTCTCGTCCTATCGTATATTCGACTCTGAGACCCGTTTTTGTCTTCTTCATCACAATCTGTTTTGTATCTTCCGCCGCAAACGCCGCGTCGTTGAAGGTATTTTTCGTTCCCGAAGCGCCCGAGACGTCCGTATACGAAAGCAATATCTGCGAAAGCAGCTGCTGTTTTACGGAATCCGACGATTTTGACGACGCCGCGTCATAAGGGTTGGTGAGAAGTATCTGTCCCGTTTTCTTGACTCTTATTCCCACTTCTCCCGTCTGTTCGAGGCCGTATATCTCATATTCGCCGTTTTCAAAATACAGCGTCATCGTTTCAAGTTTTTCTTCCGCGCTTCCATAAGGCGTCGTAAGGTAATACGTCGCGTCCTTTACAACGTCTTCCTCTTCTTCGGCGGCGTTTACGATAACCGCTGCCGAAAAGATTATCGATACTATCATAACGAGCGAAAGAAGATATTTCATTATTCTTTTTGTTTTCATTTTTATCTTCTCCTTTCGCTACATTCTGTACGATATTTCACTGATAATGCCCGCAATGAACGTTATCAGTTTTCCTATCAGGCTTGTGAAAAGCACTCCGAGGAATATTATGAATGCCATTCCCACGATGGATACTATTGTCGTAAGCACGTTCTTGAACAGTGTGTAATCGTGTATTACCATCGTTCCGAAGAACAGCAGCAATCCCGTCCAGAAGAACGCCACGCCCATTGCAAGCGTCAGAAGCGACGATTCGTTAAGCGTTACTATATTCGACAGCAGCGTTGTGAGAACGAAGAATGCCGGAAGCGGGAACAGCGAGTAGCAAGTCGTGATATATATATCCTTTATGCTTCCTTCGCCGTCGAAAAGCGTCGTTAAGCACCAGTTCGCCACTACCCACAGTGCTATCGGCAGCAGCAGCGACATCACCGTAACGAGCACGTTGGTCTCTTTCGGATGCGGGTCTATCAGATACGCTTTACCGATTACCGAATACACGTACGTTACCGCCGTAATCGCCAGTATCAGCGTTGCTCCCTTGACTCCCGCTCTCTTTTCGTGTTTTATATCCCAGAAGCCGTCGAACGGGTGGAACAGTATATGGAATCCGTATATGAATTCTTCCCAGAGAGTACGCTTTTCCTTTGTAACCTGTCCTGCAAGGTTTTTCTTCTTTGCGTAGGCAAATATTCTCGAAAGAAGTATTACAAACACGACTACAACGATGGGAATTACGATAACGTATTTTTCAACCCAGTTTTTTCTTACCTGCTGGTACGCTTCCGAATAGTTTTCGGTATCGTACGCATACTGATAAGACTTCATTGCTTCCTTATACATTCCCTGACGGTACAGGCTCTTGCCTATTCCTATGTACGACATATCGAAGTTGGAGTTTCTCTGGAGTATTTTTTCCCATCTCGTTGCCGCTTCGTCGTATTTTCTGTCTCTCTGAAGTTTTAAAACGTTTATAAGCTCATCGCCGTAGCTTGTTCTCTTGAATACCGTTATATTATCGTTATCCTTATCGAGAATAAGCATATTGTCTCCGGCATAATCTATCGCCTGGATAAGCGTTATATTGCCGAGCTGGCTTCCCTTATCTCCGAAAGCGAAAAGGAGGTTTCCGTCTTCGTCATAGGTGAACACTCTCTGGCGTTTCTGGTCGATTATGGACCAGGTTCCCTCCGGACCGAGTGCGATATCGATTATCGTGGACGGACCGGATATCGAATAGTTCGGGGTTATCGTATCTTCCGTCATTACGTTTATTTCACCGGACGGAGGATAAAAGCCCGAGCGTTTCATTACGTCCTCGCCGCTCGGATTGAATTTCTTTGCGGGTGAATATGCGTTATCCTTGCTCTTTGACGATATTGCGTTAAGAAGGTCGTTATCGTCTATCGCGGAAGTTGTCGCGTAAATGAAGCCTTTTTCATCAATATTTATATTATTGAATTCAAGCGTTACCGCCGTGCTCGATTTTTTTCTCTGTTCAGCCGTCTGGAATCTTCTCCAGATCATTGTCATAAGGGATACCGACTGAGTCTGCGTTCCGAGGAACGCGGTAAACTGTCCGTCGTTATTCAAGGATATAATTCCCTGATACGTTGTCGATGATACTACGTATATATATCCCGAATTTCCGACTGCAACCGCGACGGGCTTATAAATATGGTTTTCGGGGAACACTTCGCTGTGCGGTTCCTCTATTATCCTTATAAAATCGCCCGTTTTATACTCGTCCGTGTCCTTTGCCGCGAAAACGAGTATTCTCGCCGCGTCGGTATCGCAGACGTACAGCTCGTTTTCCGTTGCGTACAGTCCTCTGGGTGAGGTCATTTCGTCCGGAACGCCCCAGTTATTCACAAACGATTTCAATATGTATTTTACGCTGTATTTATGCGTATTTTCATCATATTCAACCGCTATTACCCTCGGATTTTCGCCTATGTCGGATATATATATCATTTTATCCCAGACGGTGTAATACGTATCGTCTTCCGTATTTTTTACAAGTTCTTTTCCGACGCACATATCGAACGGTTCGGAAAGTTCTTCTTCAAGTCCTATGCTTGCCGAGTTTATCACTTCGTACGGCACGTATGCGTCGGGAGATTTCATATAATTTCCGTCGATATCGTACGTATACGTCGAATAAGGCACTATCGCGCCGGTCGGGATGCTTCCGAACAGTATCAGAGCACAAAGCGCGAGGAGAAGTATTTTCGTTATCTTTTTCATATTCTCTCCTCCTTAATCCTTCATGCCTGAGCTTGCCATCGTTTCAATTATGTTGCTCTGCGTGATGATGAATACCGTTACCGGAACGAGCATCATGATTACCGTCGCCGCGGCAGCCGCGCCAGAACGTACTATACCGCCCGCAAGTATCTGCTGTATCGCATAGTTGAACGTTTTAAGCTCTTCACTGTATATGTATATCGAAGTTCCGCTGTTCCACAGTCCCTGGAACGAGTAAACTATAAGCGTCAGCCATGCCGGCTTTACCATGGGCATTACTATGCGCCAGTATATGAGAAGTTCCTTTGCTCCGTCCAGACGCGCCGATTCAAGCACCGAATCGGGCACGGTGGATTCCATGAACTGTCTCATAAGGTAAAAACCGAGAGTTGAGCCGAATGCCGGGATTATAAGCGACAGATACGTATCTATCCAGCCGAACATCGACATGATTATGAAGTTTGAAAGCGCGGATACCGTCGAGTTGAACATCAAGGAGTAGTATACGAGCTTGAACATGCCCTGTCTGCCCGGAAACTTTATCTTTGTCATGGCGTATGCCGCAAGAGATGCAAAGAACAGGTGTCCGAACGTTCCCGCCGCCGCCACGAACGCGGTATTGAATATGTATCTCGAAAACGGAACCCAGCTTTCGCTCATGAGTCGGAACAGTTCCTTGAAGTTTGCGAAACTCGGATTTCTTACTATGAATCTCGGCGGGAATATCCACAGTTCGTCAAGCGGTTTGAGCGACTGTGATATCGCGTAGACCATAGGCAGGAACATGAAAAGTCCGAAAACTATGAGCAGTATGTTTATTCCTATATCTCCGCCGACGGAACGGTTAAATGAACGTCTTTTGATCTTAAATTTCATATCATTTACCTACCTTCGACAAGATTTTATTTACAAGCAGGTTGCATCCTATCATTATAGCAAACAGTATCGTCGCTATCGCGGACGCGTATCCCACTTCCCAACGCTGTCCGCCGTAGTCTTCCAGGTGGTGCATTATCGTATGCGCCGCGTAGTCCACGCTTGGGAATCCGCACAGCGCCGTTACTATCGCGCCGAATCCGAACGAGCTCGTTATCGACATGATAGCCGCGAACATCATCTGGTTTTTCATTACCGGCAGCGTTACGTACCAGAGTTCCTGCCATCTGTTCTTTATTCCGTCAACCGCAGCCGCCTCGTAAAGCGATTTATCAACTACCTGGAAGCCTGCGATGAACGAAAGGAACGACGTGCCGAGCGAGGTCCACAATGCAACCACTATAACGAGCGTCATTATGTACCGCTTATCCTGGAACCACAGTATCGGCCCCGCCGTAATACCGAGCTTCATGAGCGTACCGTTTATCCATCCGTACTGGTCGCTTGAGAAAAGCGTCTGCCAGATGAGGTATACCTGGCCCGAAATACTCGGCGCGTAGAATATGAGCGTTACGACCGCTCTTATTCTCGGCGTAAGTTCGTTTATAAACCATGCGAACATAAGACAGAGCAGGTATGATACCGGGCCCGTCATTGTCGCGAATATCAGCGTATTGCTGCATGCAAGAAGAAAGATATCGTCGTCGAGCAGCAATCTGATATAGTTATCAACCCCTATGAATATCGGGGGTTCAAGCATATTGAACTGTGTCAGACTCAAAAACAGAGACGCGAATACGGGTACGACGGTAAAGGTAAGGAACACGAGGTAATAGGGCGCTACCATAAGGTATCCTATCTTATTTTTATTCATTTCCCTGCGTATCCACTGCCATTTCGTCATGTCCTTACGCAACTTCGGAGCCTGAGCCGCATTAACTTTTTCTGACATTGAATTCACTCCTTGATCTTATTCGGAATCAGTTTTCTTGCCGATGCCTTTGGCTTCGAGCTGTTCTTTGTATTCGTCGAGCGTTAAGAATCCGTATTCCTTACGCTTTCTGGTAAGTTCGTTGTTTATATCGTCAACGTATCCGAGCATTGCTTCGGACGCAACCTCGTCCTCGTCAACCACCTTATAGAACGCGAAGTTCGTATATCTTGCCACGATGTAGTTACCGGGCGACATCGGCGTTCCCTTGAGCGATTTGAACTGCTGATTGAGGTTTTTCTTTTCCTGTGCCGTCCACGACTGGCCCTTGAGTGCCTCAACGTTTGCGGAATTATATTTTGCCGCGGTTCCCATGATGGCTACCTGTTCTTTTCCGAAACGTTCCTGTGCTTCGGTGCCTACCCACCACTGCATATATTTCCATGCGTTCTGGGCTCTTTGTGATTCCGTTACGTCCTGTCCGGGCTTCAAGTCGTCCGCCGCGTTTCTCATCATCATTATAGACGTAATCGTAATAGGTGAATTATGGTTTATCGTACCGTCCTCCTGCTCAACGCCGGGCAGCTGTACGAATTCCCAAAGACCGCTGATTTCCGGAGCGAATACCTTAAGCTGATTATAAAGCGTATAGCTCTGTATTGCTATCGGAAGCTCGCCCGTTCTGAAACGGTTTGCAAAATCGTATGCTATCGGCTGTCCGTACAGGGTAAACCATTCGGTCATTCTCTGGAACGCATCAAGCGCTCCGTTGCTGTCGAGGTTTGTCTGTATTCCGACGGTTCTCAGATATTCTCTGCTCTGGAGGTCTTTTTCGCCCTCGTAGTCTTCATAGTCGTAGCACGACTTATACCATTCTTCGCCCGTCTGATACATTCTTATCTGTGCGAGCGTCTGTGCGAATCCCATTTCGAGCTGGCCTTCCGACAGCGCTCTTATCATGGTCTCGACGTCGTCCCACGTCTGGGGAACTTCAAGTCCCATTTCGGTGAAGACGTCCTTGCGGTAGAAGAGCATCGGGAAGTCGAGTCTCGACGGAAGTCCGTACGTTACGACGCCGTTTCTCTCAACTCCGTTGACTACCGCAAATTCCGCGTCGTCATCGTCGTAAATGGGGTATTCCTTTCCGACGAACTCTCTTCTGTCGGGGTCAAGCACGGTCAGCGGAACGAAAAATTCTTCGTTATTATCGAAGTATTTTGCCTTTACGTCGCTGAAGCCGAGTATTTCTTCTCCCATATATTTATTTGTATTTTCAAAGTAGTTTAGCGGAATTACGGCGTTTCTTATACCGTATCCTACCGGGTCAAGGTCCATCGATACGTCGGGACCCGAACCTGCAAGCGTTGCGGGAAGAAGCGTGCCCGCCGCGATAAGCTTTAAGTTTACGGATATTCCGTACTGTGCCGTGAAGCTGTCGTCAACCATCTGGCGCATGATCGTCGCCTGGTCTCGTCCGTCGGTAATCCACACTTCTATCGCGTTCGGATTGTCCTTATCGTATTTCGTGCTTGCGCCCATGGAGTTATAGTCAACGAAGAAAGACATTATGAACGATTTTACCTCGTGAGCGACCGATTCAAAGAATCCGGCCTCCGCTTTGGGCATTTTATCGTTTGAAGCGGACTGAACCACTATATAGTCAAGCTGCAGGGGCTGCGCCTTTGTCGAAAGCAGCCACGTGCCGAGGCTTCCGATATAGCTCTTGTAGTTTGCAAGGCTGGACGCTATCTTATCCTGGTCTTTTCCCATAATATCGAGCAGGTACGATACTCTGTCGAGTATTACGGTATTCTCGCCCTTTCCGCCTATGGTCTGTTCGAGCTGTGCGGAAACCTCCTTGAGCTTTGCCGATTCCTCTCTCATTCCTCTCAGAACGTCGGGAATAAGCTTCGAAAACTGATAATCGGTATACTGGTCGGGATCCGAGCCCGTTATCATAAGTATTTTTCTGTAATATCCGTTAAGCCTGTCTGTACTTGCGCTTATTGTGCGTAAAATTTCCGCCATTTTGCCGAGCGCAACTTCCAGTTTTATCTTATGGGTTCCTTTTTCAAGGTAGAATTTGAATTTTGTACTTCCGTCGTTTAAGCATTCCGTCTGCCAGTCGGAGCTGTATTTGAACTGCAGGTCGTTTGCTTCGAGGAAAGGCACTTCTCCGTCGATATACAGTTTACGCGAGGAGAAAAGACCCGCGTTTATGGTCTGCTTGAATCTCGGGACTATGTAATACATTCCCGTTTCGGGAACTTCAAACGTCCACTCTATCCACTGTCCCTGCGTCTTCCACTTGTCGCCGCCGTTTCCGCCTATGGTGTTGAGCAGCGTAGCGTCGGTTGCCTGCGGGATGGTTATCGCCGACGTTCTGTCGTTCATCGCGTATATAACCTGCTCTGACGTCGTAAGGGGCGTTTCGGCATGTATCATTACGATTTCGTCGGTGTTTGCGTCGGGAACGTTCTTATATTTTTCGAGATATTCTTCATACGTCATAATCGGTTCAACGGCATGAAGCTTTATCGACGCGATTTTCAGAGGTTCGCTCGCCGATTCGAAGCCTATCGTATGTTTGCCTTCTCCGAGGCAGAACTTGAAAGGTTCAACGTAGAACATCTGAGAGTCGGACAGCGTAAGCGTGCACCATTCGGGCGCTTCGGTCTTTACCGGTCTCATTTCGTTTCTGTTTATATCAACCTTGAACGTTCTTGCTTCTCTCGAATATCCCTTTTCTTCGATGTCCTTCCAGATTCTCGAGAAGTTCATGTAACGCGCTTCGCTGAAAGGTATTTTTTCGTCGATAAGAAGTATTCTTTCTATCGTCGCGCCGTTGCCTTCTACGGGATAATATTCCACGGTAACGGAATACATCGCTTCTTCGGGAATTTCAACGTCGTAGATAAGTCTGCCTTCGTCGGTCGTTGTAACCGTGGAAGCCTTTACTTCCTTACCGTCTCTTACGACGGTATCATTATTGTTTACGGTGATTTCGCCTTTCGAAAGCTCCTTATTATAGTCGGCGACGTCGATTACTATCTCTTTTTTCGCGTCAGGAACGTTTTCATGTTCGCTGAGGTACTGCTCGTAGTTTATCGAAACCATAAGGTCCTTCATATCCGCGAGCGAGTTCAAAGTATATGACGTGTCGTCAACCGTTTTGCCTGCTTCGGATTCTGCGGTTTCGGCATTGACCGCAACGCCCGAAAGCGGCTGTACAAGCATTCCTGCCGTCAATATAAGCGCGGCAAGTCTGTTCTTGTGCTTTAGCATGCTCATATGCTGTTTTCCTCCTGCCTTGATTGTTTTAGCCTAACGAACAAGCGTTTTGCGACATTTTTCACGGCTTTTCGAGAAAAAAATAAAGCCCCTAAAAAAAGGCGCAAAACACCTATTTAGATAAGCATAGCATACCACTTCGGGCCTTTTTTGTCAAGTCTTACATATTATATATGGCTCCATTTTACGACTCCGAAAAAATCAAAAATGCATTTGCCGTTTTTTGCGGTTTTTCGGGGACTGAAATTTATTTTTTCGTAAAAATGTATAGTTTTTGATGATATAATTGATTATAATTTAATCTCATTTTCTTAAAACCCTCAAAATCCCGTATTTTTCATTTAAAGTATAAATTCTTAAAACCGTTATTTTTGACGCATAATTTTTATTTACTTGTTTTTTCCTCTTTTTATTGTCTTTTTATTCATATTTCTTTGTAGCTTTTGCACAAAAAACAGGTCAAAATTTCTACGTGTTGGAAATTTTGACCTATTGTCGTTTTTTACAATAAATTATCAAGTTTTTCGTACAATTCTTCCAGTTCTTCCCGGATTTTCTCATGCATTCCGAAAAGCTCGCCTACTTTTACGTAATCCGTCGCGCTTTCTTCCTGCATTCTTTCGTTTTCTTTAAGTTTTGCTTCAAGTTCGGCGATTCTGCTTTCCGTATTCTCTATCTGTCTTTCAAGCTTTCTCGCTCTGCTCTTTTCTTCCTTGCCCTTTATGTATCCGGCCTTGCCTTTTTGAAGTGCATCGCCCTTGCCGTCCGGGTTTTCCGTTTCCGTCAGGAGCAGGTCCTTATGTGCAAGGTAGCTTTCGTAGTCTCCGTTATAGTCGAAGCATCCGTTTTCCCTCATATCAAGAATACGCGTTGCGAGTTTATTTATGAAATATCTGTCGTGCGACACGCAAAAAACTGTGCCTTTATACTCGAGCAGCGCCTTTTCGAGCGCCTCTCTCGACGGCGCGTCGAGGTTGTTTGTCGGCTCGTCCAAAATCAGCATATCTCTTTTCTGAAGCATTAGCTTTGCAAACGTAAGTCTTGCCTTTTCTCCCCCCGAAAGAACGCCCGCCTTTTTGAAAACGTCT
>JAEESG010000128.1 GCA_016286245.1 Clostridiales bacterium
CTCTCAATTCTGCCGTTTATGTCGGGGCGGAATGTCGGAAGCACCTTCGTTTCAAAGCCCGACAGCATTTTATGGTATTCAAGGTCGTCATACGGGCTGTCGGTCGTGCATATTACCTTGACATTTGATTTTCTTATCAGCGATTTTGCCGAAAAATCCGCGCCTTTGAGCTTTTCGTTCACGTTATCCCAAATTTGCCTTGCGCTTTTTTCGCAAAGGGGCTCGTCTATATCAAAATATCTCTTTAATTCAAGCGCCGTCCAGTGATAAAGCGGGTTTCCGATAAGATACGGCATTATTTTCGCAAACGAAAGCCATTTTTCGTATTCGTCCGCAGAGCCCGTAATATACTCCTCGTCTATTCCCATTGCGCGCATCTGGCGCCATTTATAGTGGTCTGCGCTCAAAAACAGGTCGTATGCGTTTCTGAAAGAATAATCTTCCGCTATCATTTTCGGGGACAGATGGCAATGATAGTCGATTATCGGCATATTTTTTGCAAATTCGTTATACAAAACTTTTGCGGTTTTGTTTTTAAGCAGAAAATCTTCGTTTACAATTCCCATTTTTATACCCCGCTGTAAGCAGAAAATCCGCCGTCCACGGGAACGACGACTCCGTTTACGAAGCTCGACGCGTCAGAGCACAAAAGCCACAGCAGCGTGCCTATAAGCTCTTCCTTCTCACCGAATCTTCCCATAGGCGTCTGTGATATTATTTTCTTTGATCGCTCGGTATATTCCCCGTTTTCGGAAAGCAGCAGCGCTCTGTTCTGATTCGTCAGGAAAAAACCGGGCGCAATGGCGTTCACTCTTATGCCAACCTTTGAAAAATGCACGGCAAGCCACTGCGTAAAATTCGAAATTGCCGCTTTTGCACCGCTGTACGCAGGTATTTTGGTAAGCGGAGTAAATGCGTTCATTGATGAAATATTTATTATTTCAGCGTCCTTTTTGCCTATCAGATCATGCGCGAACACCTGTATCGGAAGAAACGTTCCGATAAAGTTGAGGTTGAACACGAAGCTTATTCCGTCGGGATCGAGGTCGAAAAACGTCTTTATTCCCTCTTTTTCCTCGTCCCCGATTTCATAATACTCGTTTGAGGTTGTTCCTTTCGGATTATTGCCTCCGGCTCCGTTCAAAAGAATATCAACCGAACCGAGTTTTTCGTTTACGACTTTTTTCGCTTCTTCAAGACTTGCCCTTTCAAGCACGTTTGCTTTCACGCCTATTGCAATTCCGCCGTCTTTCGTTATCTCGTCCGCGACCTTATCCGCCGCGTCGATATTCAGGTCCAGAACGGCAACCTTTGCGCCGCAGGAAGCTATCGCTTTTGCAAAAGTGCTGCAAAGCACTCCGCCTCCGCCCGTTATTACGGCGACCTTATCCGTCAAGTCTATTTTAAAAGGCAGTTTCATTTTGTTTTTCCTCCCGTTTTTTCAAGTGTTTCCCATATTCCCGCCATATACATTGCGCCGAGCGCTCTGTCGTAAAGTCCGTAACCGGGTTTTCCCCTTTCTCCCCATATCATTCTTCCGTGGTCGGGACGGAGATAGCCTTCAAAGCCCGTTTCATAATATGCTTTCAAAATTTCAACCACGTCGAGAGAACCGCATTTCGACATATGTCCGCTTTCTTCAAACGAGCCGTCGTCAAGTATTTTTATGTTTCTTACGTGAGCGAAATGAACCCGTCCCATTGCCGAATACTTGCGCACCATTGCCGTATAGTCGTTGAATTTTGCGCAGCCTAAGCTTCCGCTGCAAAGAGTCAGTCCGTGATGCTTGTCGTCATACAGCGACAAAAAGCGGTCAATGTTTTTTTCGTCGGTTATTATTCTCGGTATTCCGAAAATGCTCCACGGCGGGTCGTCCGGGTGAATTGCCATATTGACGTTACACTCCGATGCGACGGGCATTATTTCTTTTATAAAATATTCAAGATTGCTCCAAAGACCTTCTTCTCCGAGCTCCTTGTACTCGTCTATAAGGCCTTTTATTTCATCGGGCGTATACGACGCGTCCCAGCCGGGAAGAGTCATTTTAGTCGGGTCCATTTTCGTCACGTCCTCTTTATAGTAAACGAGTGCATTCGAGCCGTCGGGAAGCTCATGGTCGAGTCCTGAACGGGTCCAGTCGAACACCGGCATAAAATTATAGCAGATGCACTTTACGCCGGCTTTTGCAAGGCGCCTTATGTTTTCCTTGTAATTTTCGATATACGTTTTATAATTGCCTTTTTTCAGTTTAATATCTTCATGAACGGGAACGCTCTCGATTACTTCCATTTCAAGACCGACGGCGTTCACCCTGCTTTTAAGCTTCAGAATATCGTCCATAGGCCAGACTTCTCCGGCAGGGACCGAATAAACCGCGGTAACCACGCCCGTTACGCACGGTATCTGCCTTATTTTTTCAAGAGTTACGGGGTCGTCTTCGCCGTACCAGCGAAACGTCATTTTCATTTTTTGCACTGCCTTTCAAATATAATTTGTCAAGATAATTTTATCACCTGCAAAGATTTTAGTCAACAGTATTTATATATATTTTATTTATAATATAATAAAAACCCGAGAGCCGAAGCTTTCAGGTTTTTTATAACTTTTTTTCGTAGCCAAACAAAAATTATCTGCTCAAAGCAAGCAAAACGAAAATTGCCGCGGCAAAAAGCCCCGTCGAAGCAAACGCTGTAATTCTGCTTATCTTTTCCGCCCGGTCAGTAAGAAGTTTTCCCGCAAAAACGAAGATACCCACGCCAAAGGCTGTTCCCGCCGTATTTGTAATAATATCCGTAATGTCGCTTGTGCCTATTTTGAAAACGTACTGGCAAATTTCGAGCAAAAAGCTGAAAGCAAGCCCTGTAAGCACGGCATTTTTGCTTTTTACGCCCATAATTTTCAGATACAGCCCGAAAGGAACGACAATCAAAAAATTTTCGGTTATTTCGTTG
>JAEESG010000129.1 GCA_016286245.1 Clostridiales bacterium
AGACTCCGATTCGCCATTTTCAAGCTGCATATCCAACTTCGGATTTACAATAGATCCCGAATCGGAACTTCCCGAATGGCCGGTAGGTAAGCAGACCATAAAACTCAGCGTAATGGTTAAATCCGAACTCGATCCCGGCGGATCGACAAGAACGTTCTATAATTACAACGCAGAAAACGCATATAACAAGACCGCTCCTCTCGCGGCAGCCGCATCGAGCGGCGCGAACGCAAACAAAGACACCTGGAGAACCTACACCCGTACGACTCCCGCGGGAGCCGTTGCAAACTGGTCGTTCTTCTGCCTGATTTCTGACGGCACCGACTACACAAGAGAAAACGTCGACGACGTTGAACTCTGGTGCTTTCCGAGCAACGGTATGATTCTTAAAGATGCGGAAGTATCCGCCAACGCAAAAATGATTTTTATCACAGACACTGTATATTCGTTCCCGACAGTTTCGTCTGTGTTCCCGACAATAACGGGAAAAGCATGGACGGACGGAACGGTTATATATGAAGCAAGCGATGTGATAGTTGCCGACATTCTTTACGGAAACAAATTTTATCCGTGTAATGCTGTACCCGAACATCCATGTTCTCTTGCAGAACTGACAGATATTGATTATCTTGCTTTGGCAGATTTGGCATATTCCGGTCCTGCGAGTAAAGGCACATCCGTAAAGAAAATGCTTGGCTCAAAATGGTCGCAGATATGGAAAGATGATATATTGTACTCTGAATTATATGATCACATCAAAGGTTGGAAATTTCACTCATATAAGGAAAACTCATTATCCGGCTTTTTTGCAATGGCATTTGAAAACGACGATAACGAAATAATGATTACCTATCGCGGATCGGTTGATTTAAGCGATTGGTCCGACCCTTTGGAAGTGTGGAGGGATTGGATAAAAAACAACGCCAAAATGCTTCTGAACGGCAACGGTTCTCAAGTGTGGATGGCTATAGATTATTACAATGATATAAAAAAAAGAGCTAAACCGACAGCAATCGGTATTACGGGACATTCTCTCGGCGGCGCTTTGGGAGATATCGTCTCGGCTTATTCGGGTGACAAGGGCATTACGTTTAACGCCGCTCCTTTCCTTGATATAGCTTACATATATTATCCGCAATACATGTCGCAAATGTTCAATGGAACCGACAACTGGAATTTTGTTGATTATGCTCATCGAAGAGATTTCACCGGAACGTTAGACTCTATACTCAAGCCGAGAAAATTATTCGGTGACGTCGGAAATATTTCCGTATCCGCTTTTCACAGTTTAAATAATTTTATTTACAAAAATGCGGCAGGAAACATCGAATTAACCTCTAACCCGACAAAAACAGAAGTAGGAAGATTATCCTGGGTTATTCCGTCAATTATGCCGTTAGGCGGCAGTATCATTAATTTCGGCACCGGTGGAAACGACAATTTCTGCGGTTTATCGGAATTCCAATCAGTTATCCTTAATTCTTTCTTTAGCAGTTCTTTCGGAGGCGACGGCTCTGACAATATCACCGGAAGTTTTTCAGCTGATCTGATCATAGGCGGAAAAGGCACGGATTTCCTGGACGGCTATAAAGACAATGATACATACATTTATAATAAGGGAGACGGTCTTGACTTTATTCGGGACATATCCGGCAGCGATTGCTTGATTTTACGGGGCTTTGCCGATTCCGACTTGATTCAAGCAATGACAACTGAGGATTCCGATTACATTGACGTTTATTGCAACAACGAGATAATAGTGAAAATTGACAGAAAGCATCGTGATAAAGGAAGTCTTAAGAAATTTTGGCTGCAAGTCGAAAAGTTCACTTCAATTACAAAAACCACCCTTGATTCGGGTCTCTTCAAGCCGATAAACTACATAAAGCGCATGGTAATAGCATGCCCTGTCGATATAGAAATCGCAGATCAGAACGGAAACATCGTTTATACCGTTGAAAACGCCGTGGAAGGAAACTATTATACGGAATACGGCAATTTCTACGTATTTGAAGAAGAAAACGGCGAATACGGAAAAGTGATTGATCTGGTTGAGGGATATTCCGTTCGCATTTTAGGTGTTGACGACGGTCAGCTCAGCGTTGCGGTGCAGGACGTTACCGAAAGTACCGAACAAATAACTTTCGTTTCAACCGACGTTGAAATAACAAATACGACAACCGTAACGATTGAACAAACTTCCGAAGCGGTTACTCTTTCCGTTGACACAGACAGCGACGGAGCTGCTGACGAAGTGGTTCTGATGGAAACCGTGACAAACACTTACACCGAAGTCCCCGATTTTGCGCTCACGTATGACGAAGTTTCATTTGAAAACGGTGTTTACACTTTCGCCGTCACAGCCGCAAACAATCTTTCCGTAGAAACGGAAGCTGAAATATATGCCGCCGTATACGAAGACGGTCGTTTTATCGGCATACAGCAAAAATCCGTCCTGATACCCGCGCTTGGCGGCACAAACGTGGAGTTTGAACTGAATTGCTCGCAAAACGCGGATATAAAGGTCTTCCTCCTTGACGGAGCGCTTGCTCCGCTTTCGGAAGCAATAAAAATCAGTTGACAAGTAAAATATCCATGATACCTCTTGCCGAAGCAGTTGAAATCAGCTGATTTGATTGGTTAAGGCAAAACCCCGTCGGGCAAGCCCGACGGGGTTTTTCTTTCATTTTATATCGACTGCAGAGTCTGCATTGCGTAGAATTCGCCTTTCTTTGCGATGAGTTCGTCGAAGGTTCCGATTTCGCAGCACACGCCGTCTTTTATGACTGCTATCCTATCCGCGTCTTTTATGGTGGAAAGTCTATGTGCGACTATAAACGTCGTTCTGTTTTTCGACATATTGTTTATCGCCTTCTGTATCTCCTTTTCGGACACGGTATCGAGTG
>JAEESG010000031.1 GCA_016286245.1 Clostridiales bacterium
GTATACCACGTTTGAACGCACGTGCTATCTGTTTTCGGCAACCGATAAAGTGTACGAGTCCCTCGAAATACTGCTCGATTTCGTAACCCACCCGTACTATACGAAGGAAACGGTAAACAAAGAGCAGGGCATAATAGGTCAGGAAATAAGAATGTACGACGATAACCCGTCGTGGCAGCTTTATTTCGGTATGCTCACAGGCCTTTATACCAACAATACCGTAAGAATCGATACGGCGGGAACGACGGAAACGATAGCGAAGATTACTCCCGAACTTCTTTACGACACTTACGGCGCGTTTTATAACCCGTCGAATATGGCGCTTTGCATATGCGGAGACGTCGAATGCGAAAAAATCGGGGAAGTATGCGACAAGGTGCTTTTCGACGTGGAAATACCCGAGGTAAAGAGATTTTATCCCGACGAGCCGAGAGGAAGATATAAGGAATTCGTGTCAAAACGCCTCGAAGTTGCAATGCCGATGTTCGCGGTGGGTATTAAGGACAACGACGTGCCCGCTACCGGCGAAAAACTTGCGAAAAAACAGATAAAATACGAAATACTTCTCGATATGATGTTCGGAAAGAGCAGTAAATTCTATAATAAATGCTATAACGAGGGAATAATTGACTCGTCGTTCTCGTGCGAGTACGAGGCGTCGGAATATTTCGCTCACTGCGGCATTTCGGGAGCGTCAAACGAGCCTGAGAAGGTGTATGAGCTTGTTAAGGCGGAAATCGCGGAATACAAAAAGAACGGACTTGATAAAAACGTTTTCGAGAGACTGAAACGCGCAAAATACGCCGATTCTTTAAGGGTTTTCAACTCAACCGAGGACATCGCAAACGACTTTCTGGTAAACGTATTTTCGGGATTTGATATGTTAAACTATCCCGAAACGATAGAAAAAACGACTTTTGATGAAGTAAAAGAATTGCTTGAACAAGAATTTGACGAAAACGACTTCGTTTTGTCCACGATTTATCCGATAGAAAAATAAAGAGGTATTTGTATGAATTATATTGGTTTTCCGAATATAGGAATTCAGCCGTTCAGCATAAACAACACGGCTTTTTCCATCGGCTTTCTTCAGGTAAGATGGTACGGCGTGATTATAGTTGTCGGAATGATTTTGGGCTGTCTTTACGCCTATTACAGAATGAAGAGCCTCGGTATAAAAGCCGACGACATACTTGACGTCATAATTATATGCATACCGTCGGGTATTATCGGCGCAAGGGTGTTTTACGTTCTTACGACGCTCAACGAAATAGAATATAAATCGTTTTACGACGTAATCGCCATCTGGGAGGGCGGCCTTGCAATCTACGGATGCATTATCGCGGGACTTATTGCGATGATAATCGTGTGTAAGGTAAAAAAGATAAGCGTTCTTGCGCTTCTCGACTGCGCGTCTCCCGCCGTCATGATAGGTCAGATTATAGGCAGATGGGGCAACTTCATGAATGCGGAAGCGTACGGCGTCGTGGGACAGTACGATTTTTTGGGTAAGAGCATAGACCTTACGTCCCTTGCTTACGGAAACCCGCTTCTCATGACGATAAACGGCGAAATGGTGCACCCGACGTTTTTGTACGAGTCGGTGTGGAACCTGATAGGTTTTTTGATAATAAACGCGTTCTGGAAAAAGAGAAAATACAACGGAAACGTATTTTTGTGGTATATAACGTGGTACGGACTCGGCAGGTGTATAATCGAAGGCCTCAGGGGCGACAGCCTTTATATCGGAAATATAAGAATTTCCCAGGCGATAGGACTTGCGTGCTTCGTTGTGGGGTTGATACTTCTTATAGTTCTTGCTTTCAGGCATAAAGGCGCGAAAAAGGTTGAGGAGAAATAAAATGGCAGTTATAATGGACGGAAAAGCGTTGTCCGCAAAGATAAGAGAGCAGATTAAAAGCGAAAGCGCGGAATTTGCAAAGGAAACGGGAATTACTCCCGGGCTTGCGGTGATTCTCGTCGGAGACGACAACGCTTCGAAAATATACGTCAGAAACAAGGAAAAAGCCTGCGCAGAAGTGGGTTTCAAGTCGGAAATGTATCTGCTTGAAGAAAATACCACTGAAGAAGAACTTCTGTCGCTTGTACATAAGCTCAACGAAAGGGACGACATTCACGGAATTCTCGTTCAGTCGCCGCTTCCGAAGCACCTCGACGAAGCGCTCGTAATAAATAATATTTCGCCCGAAAAGGACGTCGACGCGTTTCATCCCGTAAACGTCGGAAAAATAATGATAGGCGATTACAGCTTTCTTCCGTGTACGCCCGCGGGAGTTATGGAATTTTTGAAGGAATACGGAATAGACCCGACGGGCAAGAGATGCGTTGTCGTCGGCAGAAGCAACATAGTCGGAAAGCCTATGGCAATGCTTATGCTTCACGCAAACGCGACCGTTACGGTATGCCACTCAAAGACGAGAGACCTTGCTGATATAACGAGACAGGCGGATATAATAGTTATGGCAATCGGAAAAGCCGAATTTTTAAAAGCCGATATGGTAAAAGAGGGCGCCGTGCTCATCGACGTCGGAATGAACAGAAACGCCGATGGCAAGCTTACGGGAGACGCTGCGTTTGAGGAATGTGAAAAGAAGGCGTCGTTTATTACGCCCGTTCCGGGCGGAGTAGGCCCCATGACAATCACAATGCTCATGAAAAATACGCTTACTGCGGCAAAGAATTTTTACAAAAAGAAAGGTTAAAAAACAAGTACTTATATGAAAAACATAATTCTGATAGGAATGCCGGGAGCGGGCAAGAGCACGATAGGCGTAATACTCGCGAAAACGCTCGGCGTGGATTTTATAGATACCGACATGGTAATACAGAACAGAACGGGAGAGCTTCTCCATCAGACTCTTGAAAAGGTTGGCGTAAAGGGCCTTCTCGACGAGGAGGAGGCTGCGATAAAGAGCCTTGACATGAAAACTCCGTGCGTCGTTGCGACGGGCGGCAGCGCGGTGCTTCGCGAAACGTCCATGAAGCATTTGAAAAAGAACGGAATATGCGTTTATCTTTATCTGCCGTACAGCGTAATATCCCACAGGGTAAACAACAGGGATACGCGGGGAATTGCGGCGGAGAACAACGAAACGTTAAAGGATATTTACGATTACAGGACGCCTTTTTACGAAAAATACGCCGATTATACGGTGGATTGCAGGGGCCGCACGGTAGAAAAGAACGTGTCGGAGATATTAAAGGTAATGCTCGGACTGAACGAGTAAAAAGATGTTGACTTTTTACAGTTTACATGATAAAATATACTAAATAAAAATATAAGGATGGATAGTTATGGGCAACAGAGAAATAACCTTGATGGATCTCTTTAATATTCTTATAAAAAGAGTCTGGATTATACTTGCGGCAATGATTGTCGGCGGTTTGATCGCATTGTATTACAGTAAAAAAATAATAGTTCCGAAATATGAGTCGGTAACCAAATATTTCATAGACACGTCGGTTGTCGACGACACCTCGGGAACGTATTCCATAGACGCAAACAGAAACCTCACCGTTTCGAGAATGTTTGTGCCGACGTATACTCTTATCCTGAACACAAAGGACTTTGTTGAAGAGATTATTCCCAAACTTGAAAAAGAAAACCTTTCGAGAGAATACAAAGCGGACGAGCTGTACAGGTCGATAAAGTACTCAATGGCTGAGGATTCCGAAAGCTTTACCGTTACCGTTTCGGCATATTCGCCGGAAGACGCGCTGACCATCGCGCAGTGTATCGAAAACAACGCGGAAGCGTACATAGCCGAGATAAGATCAGGCTCGGAAAACACGCTGAAAATTGCTGACAAGGCAAGACTCAACGAATCGCCCAAAAACGTAAAAACGTCCGTAAATATCCTCATAGGAGCGTTTGCCGCGGCAATCGTGGTATTCGCAATATTCTTCATCATCGAAATAATTGACGTAAGAATAAAAGACGAAAAAGAATTTGAAGAAATAATCGGACTTCCCGTTCTCGGAATTATCCCCGAATACAGTGAACATTCAAGAAGCAGATACGGCGGATACTATTCTTCGAAATATTCTTCAAGAAACTATGAAAGACACTGAGAAGGGGGTTTATGACAATGAATAACGAAAAAAACAACGCAAAAGAAAAGAAAAACTTTTCATCGAAAGAAGTTCTTATAACAAATGCCTCGTCAAACTTTCAGCTTGTCGAAGCATATAAGACGCTCAGAACGAATCTGTTGTTCTCCATGCCGTACAACAAGCAGCATGCGTGCCGTAAAATCCTTATTGTCAGCGCCGAAGCGGGCGAAGGAAAATCAACCACGTCCGTAAACCTTGCGGAAACGCTTTCCGAAACCGATACGAAGGTACTCCTTATAGACGCCGACCTCAGAAAACCGACGATCAATAAATACTATAATATTGAGAGCCGTAAAGGACTTTCAAACATTCTTTCGGGAATGAATACGATAGAAGAATGCATTTACCGCAAGAGCGAAACCGAAAACCTTTTCATCATTCCCTCAGGTCTTCTGCCTCCGAACCCGTCGGAACTCTTAAGCAGCAAAGCCATGATTAAACTTCTTGAAGAGGTTGATAAGGACTACGACTACGTAATCATCGACGCACCCCCCGTAAACATCGTTTCCGACGGCGTTCTGCTGTCGAGCATGGTTGACGGAGTAGCGTTCGTATGCGCATACGCAAGCTCGACGTATCCGGAAGTTGCAAAAGCACTTTCGGCACTCAAACTTGCAAAAGCAAACATTATCGGCGTAATCTTAAACCGCGTGGTAAACAAGAAGCATAAGAACAAGAGAGGATACAATTACAGCTATAAGTACAGATACAAGAACATTGACGCCGCCGATAATTCACGAAAGAGCAAAGAAAAAGAATAAAAAACGGAAAATGAATTGCGGAGAAGAATATGACTGATATACATACACATATATTGAGTAATATTGACGACGGGCCGAAAACCGAAAACGATAGTCTTTTGCTGCTTAAGGCGCTTGAAGCCGACGGAATTACAAGAGTTGTGTCAACAAGCCATTTTTACTCTGCGAACAAGCAGCTTGAAGAATTTGTCGCAAAGCGCGACGAAAGACTTGAAACGATAAAACGGCTTATCGAGGAAAATAATATAAATATCCGGGTGTATGCAGGTGCGGAAGTCAATATTCATAAGATTATGCTTAATTATGAATCGTTGAAACCGATATGCTTTGAAGGTACAAACAACATTCTTCTCGAAATCCCGTACGAACTCGGGGATTTTGAGGATAATTCGGACCTCATTTATAAGATAATGTCTTATTATAACGTAACTCCGATAATCGCCCACATTGACAGATACGATTTTCTTTTCAAGAATGAAAAGAACGTAACCTATCTGAAAGAAATGGGCTGCGTGATACAGGTTGACGCGGACTGCTTCGACTCGCTGTTCATGCGCGCAAGGATTATTAAAATGATAAAGAAAGACCTTATAGACGTAGTGGCTTCCGATTGTCATAACCTTGAAAAAAGAAAACCGAATCTTAAAAAAGCGTACAGCCTGATTGAAAAAAAGGCGGGCGTGGACGCTGTGGCAAGGCTCAGACAAAACGCGTCGAGTCTGGTCTGAAAAAAATAAAAATAAAAAAGCACCGCACGGTGCTTTTTTTGTGTAATTTATAAAAATCTACGGCGCTGATTTAAAAGAAAATAATATTATATATATGTAGATATCAATAAGCAAAATAAATGAATATATATAAAATAATTGTGCAAAATATACTAAAATAGGGGCATATTTGAAAATAAAGTTGTCAAAACAGAGAAAAAACATGGCAAACATTGAAAAAACTTGACATAAACGGCAGAATAACTTATAATGTAATGGTCGATTAGTGTAAGTTACTATGCGTCATTGTGGCTTTGCTAAGCGAAAAACAAAATTTACAAGAAGAGGAGGTGCGGTATGCCAACCTTTAACCAGTTAGTAAGAAAAGGACGCGAGGATGCAAAAAAATCCAAGTCTTCGGCACTTTTGAAGGGTTACAACACTCTTACAAAGCAGCAGACGGACGTGGCTGCTCCCCAGAAAAGAGGAGTTTGCACGAAGGTTTCCACAAAAACGCCCAAGAAGCCTAACTCGGCGCTCAGAAAAATAGCGAGAGTAAGACTTACGAACGGAATCGAAGTTACTTCGTATATTCCCGGAATCGGACATAATCTCCAGGAACACAGCGTTGTACTCATCCGCGGCGGAAGAGTAAAGGATCTCCCCGGTGTGCGTTATCACATCATTCGCGGAACGCTTGATACGCAGGGTGTTGCGAACAGAAATCAGGCGCGTTCGAAATACGGTGCAAAAAAAGAAAAGAAAAAGTAATTTGACCGTATTAATCCGCCCATAAAGCGGAAAATGGTATTTTGGAGAGGCTTACTGCACATAATATAATCATATGCTGTGCGGAACGGATCTCACAAAGTGCTTAACGGAAGGTAATCATTTCGAGTACCGATGAATTCATAATTGTGAAGGAGGGAAGTATAGTGCCAAGAAGAGGTTCTGTACCCAAGAGAGACGTTCTCCCTGATCCGTTGTACAATTCAAAGCTCGTAACAAAGCTTATCAACAACATCATGTACGACGGCAAAAAGGGAGTCGCTCAGAAAATAGTATATGACGCATTTGAAATAATCAACGAAAAGGTTGGCGATCCTCTGGAAAATTTCCAGAAAGCGCTTGAGAACATAATGCCCGTTCTCGAAGTAAAGGCACGCCGTGTCGGCGGTTCGACGTATCAGGTGCCGATAGAGGTAAGACCTGAAAGAAGACAGACGCTCGGACTTCGTTGGCTGACGGTTTATGCCCGCGCAAGAGGCGAAAAGAATATGTCTGAAAGACTTGCCGGAGAAATCATCGACGCTGTAAACGGACTCGGCTCCGCGGTAAAGAAGCGCGAGGATACCCACAAGATGGCGGAAGCAAACAAGGCTTTTGCACACTACAGATATTAATCACAGGCTTTTTAAAGGAGAAAATCAATGCCAAGAACTTGTTCTCTTGAAAATACAAGAAATATTGGTATTATGGCTCACATTGACGCCGGTAAAACAACGACAACCGAGCGTATATTGTTCTATACAGGCAAAAATCATAAGATAGGCGAAACCCATGACGGAAGCGCAACTATGGACTGGATGGAACAGGAGCAGGAGAGAGGTATAACGATTACCTCGGCTGCTACAACGTGTTTTTGGTCCGGAGAGGAAAAACAGTACGTACCGCACAGAATCAATATTATTGATACACCCGGCCACGTTGACTTCACGGTTGAAGTACAGCGTTCGCTGAAAGTGCTGGACGGTTCGGTTACCGTATTCTGCGCCAAAGGCGGAGTTGAGCCGCAGTCTGAAACAGTATGGCGTCAGGCTGACGAATACCACGTACCACGTATGGCGTACGTAAATAAAATGGATATCATGGGTGCAAATTTCTACAGAGTTGTAGATATGATACACGAGAGACTCCATGCAAATGCCGTACCGATTCAGCTTCCGATAGGAGCTGAGGAAACGTTCGTGGGAATTATCGACCTTGTGCTTATGAAGGCGTTTATATTCACAAACGACCTCGGAACAGATATAAAGGTCGAAGAAATTCCGGCGGATATGAAGGAAAAAGCGGATGAATACAGAGCGCAGCTTATCGAGCACGTGGCGGAAACAGATGAAGCGCTGCTTGAAAAGTATATGGAAGGCGAAGAATTCACCGTTGAAGAAATTAAAGCGGCAATCAGAAAATCGACCATTGCAAATACGATGGTTCCCGTCGTTTGCGGAACCTCGTATAAAAACAAGGGCGTTCAGAAGCTCCTTGACGCAATAGTAGACTATATGCCGTCTCCGCTCGATATTCCGCCAATAAAAGGAATTGACCCGGATAAAAAGGACGATGAGGATAACGAAACCGTTCGCCATTCTTCCGACGAAGAGCCGTTTTCGGCGCTTGCATTCAAAATTGCAACAGACCCGTTCATAGGACGCCTTTGCTTTATAAGAGTGTATTCGGGAACAATTTCGGCGGGCTCTACCGTATATAATTCGTCAAAACAGGGCAGAGAGCGTTTCGGACGTATAGTGCTGATGCACGCAAACCACAGAGAAGACGTCGATCAGATATACGCGGGCGACATCGCGGCGGTTATAGGCGTTAAAAACACCACAACCGGCGACACACTCTGCGATGAAAACCATCCCGTAATTCTTGAGTCCATGGTATTCCCGGAACCCGTTATCAGGGTTGCGATAGAACCTAAAACAAAAGCGGGCCAGGAAAAGATGGGTATCGCGCTTTCAAAGCTTGCGGAAGAAGACCCGACGTTCAAGACGTATTCCGATGAAGAAACGGGACAGACTATTATCGCGGGTATGGGCGAGCTCCATCTCGAAATCATAGTAGACAGACTGCTTCGTGAATTTAAAGTCGAGGCAAACGTAGGAAAACCGCAGGTTTCATATAAGGAAGCAATCACAAAGAGCGCCGACGTTGATATGAAATATGCGCGCCAGTCAGGCGGTAAGGGACAGTACGGACACGTCAAGATTATCGTTGAGCCGAACGAACCCGGCGCAGGCTACACCTTCGAAAACAAGGTTGTCGGCGGCGCAATTCCGAAAGAATATATACCGGCGGTTGACGCAGGTATCCGCGGCGCAATGATGAGCGGTGTTCTTGCAGGCTATCAGGTAGTTGACCTTAAGGTTACGCTTTACGACGGCTCGTACCATGAAGTCGACTCGTCCGAAATGGCGTTCAAGATAGCAGGCTCCATGGCGCTCAAGGAAGCGCTCAAGAAAGCAGGCTCAATTCTTACGGAACCGATAATGAAGGTTGTGGTTGTCGTTCCCGACGACTACATGGGAGACGTTATAGGCGACCTCAATTCCAGACGCGGACAGATTCAGGGAATGGATCCGATAGCGGGCGGTCAGCAAATAAGAGCATTCGTTCCGCTTTCAAATATGTTCGGCTACGCAACGGATCTGAGATCCAAAACGCAGGGCAGAGGAACGTATGTAATGGAACCCAGCCACTACGAGCAGGTACCTAAGAACATTCAGGAACAGATCATTGCCGAAAGAGGCAAAAACGCGTAAAGCGTTAAAGATTAATAAAGTGTAAATATTATTCAATATGATATTGACACTTTAGTAGATTTAAGTATAATTAATATAGTAAATAATAAACAATTTTAGGAGGAATTTACAATGGCAAAGGCAAAATTTGAAAGAACAAAGCCCCATGTTAACATTGGTACAATAGGACATGTTGACCACGGTAAGACAACCCTTACGGCAGCTATAACAAAGACGCTTTCACTCGGCAATTCGAACATCGAATTCATGGCATACGACCAGATCGATAATGCGCCCGAGGAAAAGGCAAGAGGTATTACGATAAATACAAGACACGTTGAATACGAAACAGATAAAAGACACTATGCACACGTTGACTGCCCCGGCCACGCCGACTACGTTAAGAACATGATCACAGGTGCCGCTCAGATGGACGGCGCGATCCTCGTTGTAGCAGGTACGGACGGACCTATGCAGCAGACTCGTGAACATATCCTTCTTGCTCGTCAGGTTGGTGTTCCGGCAATCGTTGTATTCCTTAACAAATGCGACCTTGTAGACGACCCCGAACTTCTCGACCTTGTTGAAATGGAAACAAGAGACCTTCTTTCGTCTTACGATTTCCCGGGCGACGATATTCCGATCATCCGCGGAAGCGCAAGAGAAGCTCTCGAAGCTCCCAACGATATTAACAACCCCGCATACGACTGCATCAAAGAACTTATGAAGGCAGTTGACGAATATATTCCTACACCTGACCGTGCAGCAGACAAACCGTTCCTTATGCCTGTCGAAGACGTATTCTCGATTTCCGGCCGTGGAACAGTTGCTACGGGTAGAGTAGAAAGAGGACAGCTCAAGATGTCTGACGAAGTTGAAATCGTTGGTATCAAGGAAACGAGAAAGACGACCGTTACGGGTATCGAAATGTTCCATAAGCTCATGGACTACGCAGAAGCCGGCGACAATATAGGCGCGCTTCTCCGCGGTATCGCAAAGAACGAAATCGAAAGAGGACAGGTTCTTGCTAAACCCGGTTCGATCACACCTCACACAAAGTTCGTAGGACAGGTTTACGTTCTTACCGAAAAAGAAGGCGGACGTCATAAGCCCTTCTTCTCGAACTACAGACCTCAGTTCTATTTCAGAACGACAGACGTTACGGGAATCATCACTCTTCCCGACGGCGTAGAAATGTGCAACCCCGGTGATAACGTTGACATGAACGTTGAGCTCATCGCTCCGATCGCTATGGAACAGGGACTCCGTTTCGCTATTCGTGAAGGCGGACGTACGGTAGGTTCCGGCGTTGTTATCGAAGTAAAAGGTTAATCTTTTCTGAGACAAACAAGGGACAATTGCATAGCGATTGTCCCTTTTAAGTTTAAAAACATATTTTCAGGGCAGGGTGAAAGTCCCTACCGGTGGTAAAGTCCACGGGCAGAAATGCAGATCCGGTGAGCGAAAGCAATTCCGGAACCGACAGTATAGTCTGGATAAAGCGAAAATATCAAGCTTGCATTATCATTTTACCTGAAGATTATGTCTTCAGGTATTTTTTTGAGGTAAAATCATGAAAAACAGTTTAAAAAAGGTAATTTATATAGGTATTTTTTCGGCAATCTCGTTCGTGCTGTTTATGTTCCCGAAATTTCCGCTGATTCCGGCGTTTCCGTGGCTTGAAGCCGATTTTTCGGAGGTTCCCGCGTTTTTTGCGGCGCTTTATTTGGGCCCGATAGCGGGGTTTGCGGTGGTTTTGATAAAAAATGTCATTCATCTTACGGTAACGTCAACCGGAATGGTGGGGGAACTGTCAAATTTTCTGCTCGGAGCGGCTTTTGTGCTGTCTTTCGGACTTCTTTTCAAATACGTTATCAAATTGAAGAATAATTTTGTTAAAATTCTTGCTTCCGTGTCGGCAGCGGCAGTTGTTCAGCTCGCAGCGTCGGTTCTGGTAAATTATTTTATAATGATTCCTCTGTATATGGGAGAAAACTTTGACGCTGCAAACTATATAATCGCCGGCGTAATCCCGTTTAACGCAGTTAAGGACGTTATAGTAATTGCGGCGTTTGTAATTGCATATAAATTTCTCGAAAAGCCGATGAGTAAATTTGTGAATAAATAGTTTACTTTTTGTCAACATTGCGTTATTATTTTTTCATAAACATGTGGTATAATGCAGATAGTAAAAAGCGGAGGTGTATAATAATGGCATATCAGATTTCAGAAGACTGCATTTCCTGCGGAGCATGCGCAGATGCGTGCCCTAACGGATGTATTTCGGAAGGCGACGGAAAATACGAGATAAACGAAAACGAATGCATTGATTGCGGAACTTGCGCAAGCGTGTGTCCCGTAGAAGCTCCTTCATTGAAGTAAAATAATAAAGAAGCCGTGTAAAGCACGGCTTCTTTTTTTATTAAGATTATATATATTTATATATTTATTTATTAATAAATATGTTGTATAATAATTCTGTATGGAACAAATAATGCAAAAAAACGTCGAAATAGTATAAATGAACGGAGGTGTGCGTTTTTTTGATATTCCGTAAAAAAGACAATACGTTGAGTAAAAAAGGAAGAAAAGAAGAGAGAAAGGCGCGCGCCATTTCGACAATGTTTCTGGCGCCGAGCGTAATAGGCGTAGCCGTATTCTTTATTATTCCTTTTTTTATTATAATATATTATTCTTTCATAAATAACCCGATTCAGAAAGAGTTTGTGGGAATAGATAACTATATAAAGCTTTTTAATAACTATTCGTTTAAGACGGCGGCGATAAATACGCTTAAATTTACGGCTCTCAGCGTGCCGCTTGCGGTTGTGCTGTCAATGCTTATAGCCATTGCGCTCAACGTAAAAATACCCATGCAAAGCAAACTGCGCTCATTCTTTCTGTCGCCGATGATGGTGCCTGTCGCGTCGATTGTGCTTATCTGGCAGGTATTGTTCCACTATAACGGAAGCGTAAACTCCTTTTTGCAGACCTTCGGAATTGATAAAATCGACTGGCTGAAATCGGAACACGCGATAGTCGTTATCGTGATACTGTTTTTGTGGAAAAACCTCGGATATAATATGATACTGTTTCTGGCGGCGCTTAACAATATTCCGAAAGAGATTATTGAAATGGCGGAAGTTGAAGGCGCGGGTCCGGTAAAACGGTTTTTCGCAATTAAAATGAGATATATGTCTTCGACGATAGTGTTCGTAACGATTATTTCCATTATCAATTCGTTCAAGATATTCAGGGAAGTATATCTGCTTGCCGGATACTATCCGTACGAAAGCCTGTATATGCTGCAGCACTTTATGAATAATACGTTTGACAACCTTGACTATCAGAAGCTGTCCGCGGCGGCGCTGATTATGACGATAGTAATGATAGTTCTTATAGGTATTCTGTTCTATGCCGACAGCAGATACGGAAGGGACGTAGAAGAATAATATGGATTATAAAATAAAAGATATACGAAAATTCGAAGGAAGTAAAAAAGAAAAACGCAAACTCCGTAAAGGCAAAAGGAGAGCGGTGATTTTAATGCTTTTTTTGCTTCTGGTGGCGTTTGTGTTCCTTATGCCGACGTTTCTGACAATATCGAGCTCTTTCTTCACGCAGTCGGAGCTTGCTTCGAATTACGGAATGATATTTGAAACGGCGGGAAAAGGGTCTTACATATCAAAACAGACGAGCCTGAAATTCATTCCCGATAAAGTGTCGTTCGGACAGTATTTTACGATTTTGTTTTTAAGTCCCGAATATCTTTTCAAATTCTGGAATTCCGTTAAATACACCGTGCCGATAATGCTGTTTCAGGTAGTTGTGGCGTGTCTTGCGGCATACGGATTTACAAGATTTCGTTCAAAGGGCCGCGAAGTGATACTGTTTACGTATATTATACTTATGCTTATGCCGTATCAGGTAACGCTCGTTCCGAACTATCTTGTTGCGGATAAACTCGGACTTCTGGGAACAAGCTGGGCGATAATTCTGCCGGGTGTTTTCTCGCCGTTCTGTGTTTTTTTGCTTACCAAAGCGATGAGAAAAGTTCCGTATGCGGTAGTGGAAGCGGCAAAAATCGACGGATGTAACGAATTTCAGGTGTTTTTCAAGATTTATATGCCGCTTTGCAAGAATATACTGTATTCGGTGCTTATACTCGTGTTTATAGACTACTGGAACATGGTAGAGCAGCCGCTCATTATGCTTAAAAACGAGGAATTGTATCCGCTGTCGGTATTTCTGTCGAAGATAAATTCGGGAGAAGCCGGAATTGCTTTTGCCGTGGCGGTAATATATATGATACCGACCCTTTTGATATTCCTTTACGGAGAACAGTATCTCGTAGAGGGAATAGCAAATTCGGGAAGCGTAAAAGGATAATTATTATTTTCAAAAACCGTGAAAGATGGGAGAAAAAATGGGAGAAAAGAAGATAAGCAGAGAATGGGTAAAGACGTTTGCGATAATTTTTTTATCGATTTTACTTGTTCTGACGTTTTTTTCTAATACGATAATGAATCTTACTCTGCCGGAGGTTGCGACGGATTATATAAGCTACGGAACGATAAAGACTCAGGTCAGAGGAAGCGGTTCGGTTGTGGCAAACGAAAATTATAACGTAACTTTCGGAGCGACGAGAGAGATAAAGAAAGTGTCCGTAAAAGTCGGCGACTACGTCGAGAGGGGTACGGTTCTTATGACTCTTGAGGAAGGCGAAAGCGACGAACTGTATAATGCGAGAAGAAATTATGACAGCGTGAATTACGATTACAACAAACTGCTGCTTGACAAGTCGAGCAACTCATCATACGCTTCAAAGGAACTCGAAATACAGGATATTGAAGAAGAACTCGAGGAAACAAGGGAAAAGTATCGGAACGCCGGCGATATAGAAGCCGCAATAGATAACGCAAAGCTTCAGGTAAGGGAAATCGAAAAGGAACTTACGAGAAAACAGAAGACCATAAGCGAGCTTGAATCCGAACAGGCTGCGATAGGCTATACGCCTACCGAATACGAGGTGCTCGTCGGAAAAGAGACCGACGTAACGTACGAACAGTACATAGAAGCGACAAAACAGATTGACCTTGCAAACGAAAACATATCAAAGGCAAAGGCAGACCTTACGGACAGCCAGTCAAAGGCAAATACGTTAAAGAATAAATACGACATATTAAGAAGAGAGTATGACAACGTAATCGCTGAAATTGAAACGCCGCTTGAAACGCTTGAGGAAAACTTAAAGTCGGCTGACAGGAACATTGATTCCCTCGATACCGAAATTAAGTATTTAAAGCAGGACTATTA
>JAEESG010000130.1 GCA_016286245.1 Clostridiales bacterium
TAAGCGCGAAATAAAGTGCGGCACAAAGCGAAGCACCATCAAAAGGGAAAGGGAGAGGGACGGCAGAACTCTCCCGAAAAGATATATGAATTTGTCGCTCGTTACGACCTCCGAAAAACATGAAAAGAAAAGTATTACGCTTACTATCATAGCGGCGTACAGAAGCCCGAAAAAAACCGATTCAAACGTAAGCGGATTTCCGCTCGGAAGGTAGGTAATAATCGTCTTTCCCCTGTGATTGAACGCCGGATTTATGAAAGACGTCAGCAAAAGCATCGGAAGCAGAAAAAGAAGCGTTTTTTTGACGGAGGACGCGCTTTTTACCATTAAAAAGAAGCAAAACGCCGAAAAAAGCGAAATGAAAAGCGCGGCGGGATGCAGAAAAATGCACGTGAAAATAAAAGCCGCCGTAAAATATATGAAATTTACAATAGGATGAAATCTTTTGAACTCACTTTTCATTTTTTTCCATACCGTTTCTCGCAGACTCTTCTCCGCCTACGTCTTTTCCGAGGTCGCAGGTGTAAATCCACTCGATTTTGTCGCCGTCGCAAAGAAAATAAAGCGACGAGCCGTAATTCGGGAAAATGCCGTTAACCTTGTACATCCAGCCCGAAAGCTCTCCGCAGTCGAACTCGTAAAGGTTGTTTATCCCCTCGACGTAGGCGCTGTTGTAAAGCGGAGTGTTGACGAATTCCATGTGAATGCCGTTTTCTCTCATTTCGCGAAGCAATACGTCGAAAACGCTTTCTCCCTCGGAAAAGGAGACGTCGTCCTTTGAAAAAATAACGCCGTCTTCCGGCACTATTGAAGCGTCGGTTATTTTGCCGAGCGCCGTTTCGCAGGTAACCGATAAGGAGCATTTGAGATTTCCGTCCGCATTCTTTTCGCAGGCGCATAAAACGCACGCAATACATAATAAAACGGCCAAAACAGCCGGTTTTACGCTTTTTCTGAAGCTCATATAAGCTTTGCTCCTTTCAGTAATTTGTATATTACGTCCGCAATTTCCGCACGCTTTATGCTTTCGGACGGATTTATTTTTTTGCCTTCCGGCACGAAAATGCCCGCTTTTGCACAAAAAGCAACGCTGCTTTTTGCCCAGTCGGAAACGTTATCTCCGTCGGAAAAGGCGGAAAGCACAAAAGATTCATCTTTTGCGGACAGCGTATTTTCAAGACCGCATAATTTTGCGGCCCTGCTTATCATGACGAGCGCCTGCTCGCGGGAAATGAAACTTTCGGGGTCGAATAAGCTTTCGGAAACGCCCTTTATTATGCCGTAAAAGCTTGCGGTACATACGTAATCGTAATACCACGATGTTTTATTAACGTCCGAAAAGGCACACACGTTTTTCATGGGAAGCCCGAGTGCGCGAACGACGATAGTTGCAAACTGCGCCCTTGTCATACTGCTGTCAGGCGAAAAGACGTTCTCGCTCATGCCGTTTATTATGCCCCTTTGCGCAAGGGATTCGATTGAAAGTTGATTTTTGTGTCCCTTTACGTCGTCAAACGTCTTTTTGGGGTATTTTACCGACGGAACGGTAATTACGCCCGATTTCATATCAAAAAGGGAAGATTTGCCGCTTTCAAGACGGAAAGCAGATACGAGCGCGTAAAAGCATTGCTCGGTTGCCATGACGTCGGACTTGTCCGTGTGAGCAAAACTGCCGTCTTTCTGCTTGTAGGAAAGGATGAAATCGACCAAAGTTTTGCCGTTTTTCACAAATCTTTCGTCATTATATGAAATGCCGAGCGAGGATATCGCGACAAGCACCTGGGAAGCGCTTTCCGAAGTTGTTTCGCCGTATGAGGAATACCCCGCGTTTTCATCCTGCATGCCCGATAAAACGTTTATCGCACGGTTTGCGGCGGATTTTGCCCGCTTGTCGTCCAAGTGATTTGAAAGCGCCGTCAACGCCATCGCGGTAACGTCCGCGTCGGGTTCTTTCTCACTTTCGGAAAGCGACCAGCCTCCGTTTTCCTTTTCAAACGATAAAATATACGAAATGTATTTTTCCTTTATTTCATCCGTCCCGTAATTTCCGCTGTCAAGCGCGATAAGCGCCCAAATCGGACCGTTTATACCCTGAAGGCAAACTTTGTCATAATCAAAAAGCGGACTTACAAGGTCGTAGCCGTAAAAATCTACGGGATTTTCGCCGATTGAAGTGAGCGCAAGTACGACTCTCGAATATTCGGTGTATTTGCGGGAGTGTAAAACGCCGTCCTTCGTTTTTACGTATTCCGACGCGTTTTTTACGTATTTGTCGAAATATCCGCGCGGAATGTCAAGACCGCTTCTCGAAAGCCCGATTACGGTCCACTCTCCGCCGACAGACGCGACGGTGAGTGAGCTTACCGTTTTTTTAAGATAATTTGCCGTGTCGGAAAGCGTATCGGCCGTCAGAGCGGCGGTTTTTGCCGCCGCAAAGACGTAAATTGTAAGTATTAATAATAAACAGAACTTTTTCATTCGGTAAGATTCTTATGCAGACGGGCGAGCATCATGGCGCTCTGCGCACGCGTAAGGAATGATAAAGGCGAAACGGTATTTTCCGACGTGCCGTTTATGATTCCGTATCCCTTTGCCCATCTCATCGCGGTTTTCGCGTAGTCGGAGATTTCGCCTTCGTCGGTAAACTGCGAAAGGTCGGTGCTTTCGTACAAAGCCGCAATATGCGCATTCTTCTTTTTCATATAGCGGTGCAGGATCACCGCGGTCTGCTCGCGCGTGATGGTTTTGTCCGTGCCGAAGGTTTTTTCGTCAATTCCAAGCACAATTCCTTCCGAGAACGCCCAGCAAACAGCCTTTGTGTG
>JAEESG010000032.1 GCA_016286245.1 Clostridiales bacterium
TCGAAGAAGGGTTGGAAGAACTCGTCCGCGTCCGCAAACCGCACACCATTCTCGTTTACGGTTCTGCAAATTATTCTTGCTTCAAAAAATTAATCGCACAAGGAATTAACGTCGTTTCTTATCCAAGCCGCACCGCGCTAGCCTTCGAAAGGAGGCAGGCGAGATGAGCAAGCCTTTAAGTTATAAATACACTGGAACAAAAGGCGATATTGTTGCAACGGCATCATCATTACCGAAAACAGGCGATGATCTTTTATCGGAAGGATGGGTAAATATTTCGCATCCTAAACAAGAGCAGAAAGGATCTACTACTTATCAAAATCCAAATAATGGACTTAAAATTCGATACGACAAGGGTAAGTCTGGAGAACCTGGTTTTTCAGGCAAGAACCATTATCACATATTGAACCCAGATGCCCATAACAGTTCAGATATGTATCTTGACAAAAATGGAAATCCATGTTCAAAAGGCTCAAAAGAATCACACATTTTACCTAATTAAGGAGTACAAAATGAAAATTGATAAATTTATTAGCGATTACAACTTACACGATAGTTACATTGAATCAATTGAAACAGATGACCATAACCAAACTGTTACACTAAACATCAATCTTGCATTTTGGATGCAAAAAGACTATGTTGAAAGCATGCCGGAAAATGGTATTGTCAAAGCAGTTTTTCATAATGTGAGTTTATATTCTTGTGAAGATGGAGATCCTACCGGAGAATTTGTAAGCATTCTGAATGCCGAATATCGGGATGGGACCGTCGTTATTAGTTTGTTGGATGACGAAAGCGTTTCATGTTTTGAAATGATAATATCCGCTGATGAAGTAACTGTTTCCATCGAATAATCATGTTCCGTTGCAACAAAATATTAAACTTTCTCAAAAAACAAAATCGCTTTTGCGATTTTGCACCATACTTCTTCACTATTCACTCTTACTTATTACTTAAAAAATCCCCCGAAAACTATGTTTTCGGGGGATTTTGGCGTTCCCGAGGTGATTCGAACACCCGACCTGCCGCTTAGGAGGCGGCTGCTCTATCCTGCTGAGCTACGGAAACGTATTTTTACTTTGCAAATATGATTATACACCAACTTTTTTTCTTTTTCAAGACAAAAATTAAAAAATGCTTTTTCCGCAAAACAAAGAGGTTTGAGGGCAAAAAAATATTGACAATAACATGACCGGATGATATAATAAAATGATAAAATAGATATATTAGAACAAAAATTCAAAAGGAGTAGAGACATGTCGCAAATTAAGGTTGATTTCAGCAGGATTACGGGAAAGGCAAAACCCATGCACGCGGTGAACAACGGACCCGTTTACAAGTTCAGCGAGGACCAGAGAATTACGAATATAGATACATACAGGGACGCGGGAATACCGTATGCGAGAATACACGACGCATCGTTTTTCTCGACCTACGGAGGAGAGCACTGCGTTGACGTGGCGAACATATTTACAAATTTCGACGCCGACGAAAACGATCCCGCAAATTATGATTTCACGCTGACCGACGAATATCTGCATACGATAGATTTCGCGGGTACCAAGACGTTTTACAGGCTCGGCTCAAAAATCGAGCACTGGCAGAAGAAATACAACATACTTCCGCCCAAGGATTTTGCAAAATGGGCGAGAATATGCGAACATATAGTTAAACACTATACCGAAGGCTGGGCGGACGGTTTTCATTACGACATGAAATACTGGGAAATCTGGAACGAGCCCGATTATGAGGCGTGCTGGGGCGGCACGAAGGAGCAGTATTTCGAACTTTACGATATTGCGGCAAAACACCTCAAAGCGACCTGCCCCGGTATAAAAGTGGGCGGTCCCGCACTGTGCTGGGACATTGACTGGGCGAGAGAATTCATTGCACAGCTCAAAGCGCCGCTCGACTTCTTCTCGTGGCACTGCTATACGAGGGAAACCGAGGTCGTAAAGAAAAATATACGCACGTTTAGAGAAATTCTTGATAACGCGGGCTTTACCGAAACGGAAAGCATTCTCGACGAGTGGAACTACGTCAGAAGCTTTATCGGCGACGACTGGATATACTCGCTCAGAGCCGAAAAGAGCCTGAAAGGCGCGGCTTACACGGCGGCGGTAATGTGCATAGGACAGAGCGAACCTCTCGATATGCTTATGTATTACGACGCACGCCCCTGCTCGATGAACGGATTGTACAGCACCGATCTTGTATGCGACGTGCTTAAAGGATACTATCCTTTCAAGATGTTCAATACGCTTTATAAACTCGGAACCTGCTGCGAAACAAGCTTTTCCGGCAACGCATACGCCTGCGCCGCAATTTCGGGAAACAAGGCGGCGATTATGGCGACGCACTTTGCCGAGGACGACGATACTCCCGCCGAAAGAATAAAAATCGACGTAAGCGGTTTTTGCGGAGAGAACGGAGTCAGGGCAAAATATTTCCTTCTCGACGAAGAACACGACCTTGAAGAAGTAAGAGAAGAAATTTTCACGGGCGACCGCTTCGCACCCGTACTTGATTTCGGACTTAACGCTTCATACCTTATCGAACTTGAAAAAATATAAAAATAAAATACAGAGGTGAAAAAAATGGCGGAAATCAACGTAAAATTCAATGAAATCATCGGCAAAATCAAACCAATGCACGCCGTAAACAACGGACCTGTCGGCGGCGGCAGATTCGGCGGCAACATCGACCTTTTCAAAAAGGCGGGAATTCCCTACGCAAGAAATCACGACGCTTCATTCTCACGCATGTACGGTGCGGAACACACGGTTGACGTGGCGTACGTGTTCCCCGATTTCAACGCTGACGAAAACGACCCCGCAAGCTACGACTTCTTCTACACCGACAAGTACGTAAAGGATTGTGAAAAAGCCGGCACGCACATGTTCTACCGTCTCGGACACAGAATCGAGCACGAGGAAAAGAAGTACGGAACGTTCCCTCCGAAAGATTTCAAAAAGTGGGCGAGAATCTGCGAGCACATCATAAGACACTATACCGAAGGCTGGGCGGACGGGTTCCGCTTCAAAATGGAGTATTGGGAAATCTGGAACGAGTTCGACTGCTTAGGCCCGAACGATACGAAGCTCTGCTGGCAGGGCACCGACGAACAGTTCTACGAATTTTTTGAAATCGTCGCAAAATACTTAAAGAAAAAGTTCCCGAAGCTCAAAATAGGCGGCCCGGCGTTCTGCAGCTATGACGAAAAAGAAGGCTTCTTAAAGTATATGAAGGCTCATAAGGTTCCCATGGACTTCTATTCGTACCACTGCTATCCCAACGAGCCCAAAACGATGGTAGACCTTGCCGAAAGACAGCAGAAATACCTCGAAAAGTACGGCTACGGAAAGGTTGAGAAGATTCTCGACGAATGGAACTATCTGTACGGCTCATGGTGGGGCGAGGATATGGGACTTACATATCAGACGATTCAGTCGATAAAGGGCGCGGCTTTCGTTTCGGCGTGCCAGATAGCAGCGCAGAATACGCATATCGATATGCTCATGTATTACGACGCGCGTCCGCAGAATTCCTTCAACGGACTGTTCGGAAGGTCTCCGTCGACAATTCTCAAACCGTACTGGTCGTTTGTAACCTTCAACGAGCTGTATAAGCTTTCAAACCAGTGCAAAGCCGAAAGCGACAATAAGAACGTTTACACGCTTGCCGCCGCAAAGGGAGACAAGAAAGCGCTTCTTATTTCGTACTACGACAATACCGATAAGCTCAAAGCCAAAAAGATAAAGGTAAATCTTGACGGCGTAAAGGCGGGCTCGCTTGCGGAAGTTTATATCGTTGACGCAAACAACGACTATAAAAAGGCGGTAAGCTTCGTTACGAGCGGAAAGAAAGCGGAGCTTTATCTCGAAATGGAACCCAATACCTTGGCGCAGATACTTATAAAGTGAGAAATTCACGCATAAATTAAGGTAACGGGCGTCCGGTCGTACGCAGCTTCGAAAAATTTACAAAAAATTCACAAAAAACTTTGATAAAATATTGACAAATAGAAATTCTTATTATATAATTAATTGTTAAATAGGAATATTATAAGAATTCTTATAAAAATTAGTTGTATTATTCTGTGAACCGCGCGCCGTTTTTTAAAACGTTTAAAATTCAAGAAAAAACGGAGAAAAACGGCGCTTCGGAGCGCAGATTGATATACAGTTCTTGCACATGTCGAAAGGAGGAGATGCTGTTTGGGTGTGCAAAGAAACACAAAGCATTGTGTGCGCACAAAACGCCACAGAATTCGGGGTGAACCTCGGCTTCTCCGGATAGCTTTTCCTCAAGTGCTTTTACGGGGCATAACTTAAAGCATGTGAAAAGAGCAAAAGCTTGAAGGAAAATAAACCAAATCCCCAAACAATGCCAAAGTAAGAATTTCCCGAACGGGGGCGAAGGAATGACGACTGAGGCAAAACGGCAAATCCCGAACCAAGCCCCCGAAAAACATATTTGAAAGGAACAAAAGAAATGAAACAACTCAAGAAACTCGGCGCTCTTCTGCTTGCACTCGCAGTGATGATGGCAATGAGCGCAACCGTGTTTGCGGACGTAAGCCTTACCGACGGTGAGGTGGGCGGTTATACCGTCGCTGATACTCCGAACGTAAACGACAAGGTTATAAATCTCAAGAAAGAGATAACCGTTTATAACCCTGACGAGACGTATATTTACGGACCGCAAATCAATTATTCCTATAGCATTACGGCTGCAAGCGGATCCGAACTGGTAACCATTACCGACTCTACTTCCACTGCAAACAACACGGACCCTGACCACTACAGCGGTCTTGCTGTAACAGCCACAGCTCTGGCCGGCATAACCACAAATATGACGGCAACAGGTGAAGGCTCCGCATCCGGAACTCCGGTTATTGTCTGGACAAACGCCGACATCCTCGACGCATCCGAAACCGGCACGGCAAACTATAAAAACCTGACGATCGATTTTTCGAACGTTGTGTTCACACAGCCCGGCGTATATCGCTACAAGATCGTTGAAACCGCTTCATCCTATACAACGTCCGGCGTAACCGACGGAAGCGGTTCCGCTACCCGTTATCTTGACGTTTACGTTATGAGAAGCGCTGATTACGGAAAAGACGCATCCGGAGACCCCAGCGACGTTAACCGCGCAGGCTGGTGGAGAGTTTACGGTTACGTATGTCTTGACAGCTCGCTCGGAACTACGGATGTAACCGACGCAACAACAAAGACCAACGGTTTTGTTGATTCTGACTCCGCAGCAAACATTACTACGGCTGACGAATATCATACATACAACCTCACAATCGGCAAGACTTTGAACGGTGACGCTACCATGAACAGCAACAAGTTCCCGTTCGACGCATCCTGGACTGCCGGCGACGCTACAGGCTCTTTCCAGTTTGCCGTTGAAACAACAGGAACGGCACAGGTTACAACCGGAAGCGGCAACGCAGCGAATGCAACGACCGTTAACGGCACAGTAATTACAGCTGCCGATACTATCGTTCCCGTAGGCGGTGCAAACGCTGTAGGAACTGCCGATAAAGACGGTTCTCCGGCTATCGCAAACGGCGCAACGGTTAAGTACATCGGTATTCCGGACGGAACCAAGGTTGCCGTAACGGAAACCAACAACGTTATCGGAACGACTTATACGACCACCGCGACCGAGACAATCGGCTCCGGAAGTGCAACAGACGTTGTATGGACCGGCGGTACGGCTGCTCTTTCCTCCGACAGCAAAGCTGCAACGATGGACCAGAACGATACCACAACTTATGCACAGGCATCCGCTCCGGCTGCAGACAGCAACGTTGCTATCCAGGTAACCAACAATCTGGCTATCATCTCGCCGACCGGATACGTTGTACGTATAGCTCCTTACGCTATGATTTTAGGCGGAGGACTTGCACTTCTCCTCCTGAGCAAAAAATATAAGCGTGAAGAGGAAGAAGCATAATAGAGTTTCTAACGTAAAATCACGGAATACAAGCAATTGAACCGCCTGCCCCTGCGGCAGGCGGCTGACAGATGCTCCCGGGTTTCCGGAAGCGTCTGCCAGCCGTTTGGCGGCAAAGCAGCAACAAATGAATTTGAAGAATCGACGCTTCAAAAGTGAAAAACCACTATTATATCCTGATAACCCCGACCGTGTGGCCGGCAATATCATGATGTGGGAGGCGAAAAATTGAACAACGCATCATCTGAAAACATTATTCGACAGGAAACCTTAGAGGAAGAGCAGAACCGCCTGGCGAATGAACAGGAAGAAAAGGAAGAAAAGGCGGAAAAGACCGCGAAAAAGATAAAAAAATCGGAGAAGTCTGTACGGAGCTATCAGTATCTCGCTCTGCGCCTCTTTTTGCTTGTACTTATCCTTTGGATTCTTCTTTTCAAGGTGGTGGGAATTACACGGATGCCGAACGCCGACATGTATCCGCGAATTGACGCCGGAGATATAGTTTTATTCTACCGTCTTGACAAAAACGTACGCGCTCAGGACATTATCGTGATTTCAAAGGAAACCCCGGACACGAACGGAGAAAAACATCTCTGGATTGCGCGCGTGGTTGCCGTCGCGGGAGATACCGTGGAAATAACGAGCGACCAGCATTTGATTGTCAACGGCAATAAAATGATAGAAAGCAACATCTTTTACAGCACCTCGCCGTATGAGGGCTATACCACGTACCCGGTTACTCTCGGAGAAGGAGAGTTTTTCGTACTTTCGGATTCCAGAACGAACGGAACGGATAGCCGTGTGTTCGGCCCGGTAACGAAAGAGGATTTTATCGGTACGGTAATTACAATTCTGAGACGGTCGAATTTGTAAATATGAAATAACGAAAAAATAAAGAAGAAAGGAGGACGAAGCATGATCAACGACCTGAAAGATCCGCAATTACGTGCAGGCAAGAGCAAGAGCTTTGTGTCTAACGTCATAAAAAGATTTACTGCTTTTATGGGTCTTGGCGGAAACGCAGTAGTTTCGCTGTTTTCAGGACTTCTTGCATCAGCGCTGATACTTTACAGCGGCTACGTCCTCTATGATACTTTTTACGTGCAGAATCAAGCTTATTCCGCATGGGACGTTCTCAGGGAATATAAACCCGACCTCAGCGACATAGATAACGATAAGGTCCCGCAGGAAACGTGGGAAGCAATGCAGGAAATTATAAAGAATTACCGCGCATGGATCACCGTATACGATACGACCATCGACTACCCGGTAGTTCAAGGCGAGGACGACGTTTACTATGCCCATAACGATATATACGGAGACCCCAGTCTGACTGGTGCGATTTACCTTGCGACGGCGAATTCGTATGATTTCGGTGATAACTATAACGTGATCTACGGACATCATATGGATAACGGCGCGATGTTTGGAGCGCTTGATGAATTTAAAAATGACGACTTTTTCAACGAGCACCGCGAGGGAATACTGGTAACGAAGGATAAAATATACGACTTTAAAATTTTCGGAGTTCTCGGTACCGACGCTTATGAGAATAAGGTCTATAACATCGGCGGCGACAGAAAAATAAAAGATATTGTCGAATTCATAAAGGATAACGCCATACAATACGATGAAGAGACAGCCGGGAAAGCATCTAAAATTCTTGCGCTTTCCACTTGCGTAAGCGCGTTGACAGACGGACGTCTGGTGGTTTTTGCTGCACTTGAGGGACATCCCGGAGAAGAACGTAATTACATAAATCCTACGGATAATACGGATAACCCCAAGGACGCGGGTCCTGCCGACGGAGGCAATAAGTATTATAACGTGTACTTCTTCAGAGATCCGGACGACACGGACTCTTACCTGTATGAAAGAGTACCTTCCGACACAAAGGCTACGGCGCCCGACGCTCCCGAAAAAGAAGGATATACGTTCGCTTACTGGGGCGATCAGTTTGGAAACAGATTCGACTTTGATACTCTTATAACTTCAAACCGCAATTTGTACGCATACTATAACGCAAATCAGTATACCGTTACCTATTATAATGAAGACGGCTCGACTGTTGTCGATGCAAAAACCGTCAATGCGGGAAGCAATGCGGAAAATCTTGCAATACCCGCAAAAGACGGTTATTACGCATACTGGTCCGACAGAGCAGACGGCGATACGGAGTTCGATTTTACAAAGCCTGTTAACGGCGAAACAAAACTGTATATCGTTTATAAGCCTGTCCCTAAAGACGACTGTTCCGTAAAATATTACGATGAAAACGGCAATTTAATTGAAGAAAAGACGGTAGGCGGGGACGAGGGATTCAAGGCTGAAAAGCTTGATATTCCCGAAAAAGACGGCTATGAAGCATACTGGTCGAGAACTCCCGACGGAGATTCGTTCGATTTCAATACCGTGCTTGAAAACGATATTGAGCTTTACATAGTATATAAGCCTGTCACCGATAAAGGAACGCAGGGCGGAACCGGCGGCAGCGGCGGCGGAAACGGTTCGGGAATGTCTGACGGCGGAAACGGCGGCGACGGAAACGGCGATGGCGACGGAGACGGCAATGGCGACGCAGACGGAGACGGATCTAAAAACCCGATTGAAACGATTATTGATTATTTCAAGCCCACGGGTACGAGTTATAACGTAAACGGACGTCCCGCATGGGCGCTTGTAAATTTGATTGCGCTGATTTTAACCATATATATTCTGTTCCCTGTTTTACACTTGAAGGCAAAGTACGGGCGCGGAAAGATGATGGAAAAGGTTAACGAACAGAAAAAGGAACTGTGGAAGGCTAAAGAACTTCGCGAAAGAGAAAAATTTGTACGTGAAGGCATATACAAGCAGGCACTCGAGAACAGGAAAAAAGCAAATGACGGCGCAACGCCGCTCGTACAGGTTGAGATAACGGAAGATGAATTTGATACGGCAGTCGAAGATCTGTATTATAAGGTAAAAAAATTCTTACGCCGATTCCGCATCGGTATAGTGATGGAAGCTATTATCAGCGTTGCCGCGCTTATCACGTTTATACTGACGGAAGATATGCGGCTTCCGATGATATTGATTGACCGCTGGACGCCTTTGATGCTGCTTTTCCTTTTGTGTTGCTGGCTGACGGACGTAATTCTTGCAAGATACCGTAAAAAGACGGAAGACGGCGTGGAATATCCGCCCGAACCGCAAGACGGAAATCCTGAAGAAAAAACGAAGCAGGAAACAAAGGTTCATTAAAAACGAAAAACGCTAAAACTGACCGAAAAGGCAGTTGCCGGGGAACAGATTATTTCCCAGAAACGTCGGAAAACCGATAAAAAACATGGCAAAGACGCCAAATAAAACGTAAAGGAGATGAGGACATGTTCGGAATTATGAAACGAGCTTCGGCGCTGTTTCTGGCAGTATTTTTCTGCTTCAATTCATCGCTGGGCGTTTTTTCCGCAACGTTAAATGCGGACGATGACTCCGAAAACGTTGTAAGTACGTCCATGTCCGAGTCTGTTACGATAGAAGAAACGGATGGCGTAAACGAATCCGCGGAAAATATCGATATTGCGCAGGACGGAGATTCCTCCGAATCGCCGGAGAACGTCGAAAATGCCGATAATATCGAAAAAGAAGAGCCCGCCGAAACGAAAGACGGCGAAAACGGCGAAAAATCCGACAAAGAAGAGCCCGCCGAAACGAAAGACGGCGAAAACGGCGAAAAGTCCGACAAAGAAGAGCCCGCCGAAACGAAAGACGGCGAAAACGGCGAAAAATCCGAAAAAGAAGAGCCTGCCGAAGAAAAAGGCGGAGAAAAAGAAACCGAAGAAAAATCCGAAGATCAGTCCGAAAAATTCGAATTGTCGGACAATGCTCCTGAGACGAAAGATACAAAGATCGTGAACGTCGACACGGATTACGTTTTTAAAAAGAAAACGGTATTGCTGAAGGACGTTCTGGACGCTGTCGGAAGAAAACCCGACAATAATTCGAAGCTTGTCGTTGACAGCAAACTTATCTCGCTTTTAATCGATACTGTAAGGGGCAACAACCTCGGAAGCATCGCTCTTACGGCGAACGATTATTTTGAACTTACGACTCTTACGATTACGGAAAACAGAAAACCCGTAGTTATCACGCTTTCCTATCCCGATCCCAAAGACGAAAACGGCGAAGACGATGAACCCGAGCTTGTATACTACGAGCCCGAAAACGCAATCTGGGCAAACGACGACGTTTACTTGACAGGAAAGATGCCGAAAAACGCCGTTGTCGACGCAGAACCTGTCAAGGTTGAAATTTCCGGCGAATACGTCGTTGCGGCATACGACATCAAAATATACGCGAACGAAAATCAAAAGAAAAAGGGCAAGACTTGGCAGCCTGCCGACAAAAAGGTTCACGTTCACTTTTTCCTTGAAAACGCCGAGGAAATAAACGCGGTTCATATATACCACGTAGACGACGAAAAGAAGAGCGGACCCGAGTTTGAACTCGTTGACACCGTAAAACCCGAAAAAGGCGAAATCGAATTTGAAGCCGAACACTTCTCAACCTACGCGCTGTCTTTATTTGACGGCTCGTTTGCGGAGGATTTGTTCAGCCATGCGGTAAACGCCGTACGCAACGTTCTGTATCCGGATTCCGTATTCGAAAACGACGACGTCATTATCACCGGAAATCTGCCGCGCAGCGCGATAATCGAGGCAAATCAGGTTGAAGCGGAAATAGACGGCAAAAAGGCGCTTGTCGCTTATGATATAAAGATTTACCAGAATTCCGTAATGAAATTCCTGGATATAGCATGGCAGCCGGATGAAACGGTTTCGGTGAAGATAAAATCCGACGCATTGAACGTGAAAGCGGTAAACGTTTATCATATGGAAGACACGGATTCCGACGCCGAGCTTGTGGCAAAAGACGTTTCGGTAAGCGGAAAAGAAATTTCGTTCGACGCGGAAAACTTCTCCGTTTATGCGGTTGTGGAAACTAAACTGACCGCAACTATTGAGGCTTCAGACGGAAACACTTATGAAATTAATGTAACTTATAAAAATACTTCGGGTATTCCCATGGAGGGCACGGAGCTTCTCGTACACGAGCTGCAGCCCGGCGACTCCGGCTATAACGGATACGTGACCGCTTCCGCGAAAAAAATGGGAACAACGGCTGAAAACATTGATTTTTCCAGAATTTTCGACATTAAGATTGTGGACGAAAACGACAACAGCCGCATATATGAGCCGGAGGACGACGTTGACGTAAGTATCTGCATGATCGGCTCTGCGCTGAACAAATATGCAAACGTAAACGTTCTCCACTTTGCAGAGGACGGACAAAACGGCAGTCTCACGGCTCACAACGTAAAAAGCACCGTAACCGGAGAAACGGTAAAGTTTACCACGGACAGTTTCTCGGTATACGTTGTTATCGGCCACGAAGGCGGAACCGTAATTACTCCGCGCGTTGAGTTTCATTTTATCAGCAATATCGGCGTTACCGACGGCACCGACGGCGTCAACGCCTACTATATGGGAAATCCCTATCAATTTAAAAACAAAAATAACGAATTTCAAAAAACCCAGATTCTGAGGGACGGCGAATCTCTGGAATTGATTGCCGACCCTATAAACGAAGGATCCAATTATTTCTACGGATGGTACGTGGTAGATCCGTACGTGCTCGGCGGAACGACGAACGATTACGGCATAGGAACGTCAAATCAGAAGCTTTACTATACGTGGCCGGAAAATCCGGATCGTATCGTTTTTGAAAGCGCGATTTCAATAATGCAGACAAACGTTGATATAGGCGACACGGTGGACTGGTCTCTGAACGGCGTCAGCGGCTCCGGAGAGGTAGATTCAAACGGAAGCATACACGTCTTCCTTGCGCCTATGTTTGAAAAATACCATTTTATCAATTTCATGCTGCGCCCCAGAAATACGCTCGGCTCGAACAACCTGATGACGCGTAAGCTTATTGCTTCGGGCAGCGCATCTTCCATAGATATTAAAATCAGTGATATACGCTCAAACAGCACAGACCCGGTACACCTTGTCTTCACCGGCTGGGAATACTATAACTCGACGCTGGACGAGTGGGTTGCAATGCAGACGGTAGAGTACTCCGGCGCTCCTCTCAGCGATCCGGGAAGAGACGGCGTATATCTGACGACCGGTCTTACAGGGGTAGAGAATATTGATTTGTACCCCATCTTCATAGAAGCTCGCTGGGTTGACTTTTTCTCCGGTGTAAGCGGCAGCGGAGCAACCTATGTTGCTTCCCGCTTTTTGGAGTCCTGGGGACGTGCAACGGAATCAAATCCGCCGCAGGATACCGCCGACAGAAACGTATTTACCGAACTTGACACTTCATCGCGTTCGGGCTATGTATTCGACGGATGGTATGCATTTGCCAAAACGGATCCGACCACGGGCGACATAACGAACCTGTCTGTTCCGGATGACGTAGATGTCAACTATCTTACGCTCGACGCTATGGGACAATACGTCACGCATACCGTTACGGTCAATACGACGGCCGTAAAGGTTGCGAACGCAGACGGTACGGTATATAACAGCGGTACCTGGAGCGTTACGGATAACGGAGGCGGAAACGGAACGCTGAACAACAACGACAGCGGTTATAAGCTGTTTCAGATTTCCGGCGGAAAACTGCGCTTCTTTGATCCGCTTGACCGTCTTACGCTGTATGCAAAATGGGCACCGGACGAATCCATGATTACCGTAATTTACTGGACGGAAAACGCACAGGATAAAAACTATTCCGCACCGCTGAATCCTGTGGACGATTATACCGCCAGCGCTGTAAAAATCATTTCTACTTCGGAACTGAATACACAATCCGGCACAATAGGCAGCACGTTTGTTTCCGGCTCTCCGATTACGTTGAGCCAGCTTGAAAGTTATACGGAAAGCGCTGTCGGAATTCTTGACCGGAACTATCTTGACGATATAAACGCAGTGCTTCCCGGCGAGGAAAAGTTTTACGACCTGAATACCGCCTTGTCAGACGTATCAACGGTAATCAAAGGCGACGGAAGCACAATTTTCAACGTATATTTCAGCCGCAAGGTCTTCAAACTTGTATTCCACATCGGCCGCGACGGCTATGTAAAGAACAGCGGTCACCAGAAAACGGATGATCTTTGGGACGGCAACTGGATAGAATTCATGTACAACGACCCCAAAGTTCATGCTTTAGGATACCCGACGCCGGGCGCCACCGGCCGAAATCCCGGAGCATCCTACGCGGGTCTGTATTCCATGACCTATCTGCCAACCAATGAAACGTACACGTCCGAATACGTTACGACAAATCAGAACGTTATGGGCGACTACGATCCGGTTTCGGATACAAACCTTTACGTTATCGAAGCCAAGTACGGCGCATATATCGGGGACAGATGGCCCACGCCCACGAATCCGAACTTCAGCTTTTCAAATCAGCCGGGCAGAGGAAAGACGCTGTATATCTGGGCGGCGTATTACGGAAGCCTGTACTGCAGAATTGCAAACGAACGTTTAACCGTAGGCAATCAGCAGGGTGCAAACCCCGATATCAACGGTGTTTACGAATATATGTCTGCGGAGCTTTGCAGCAACCGCGCCGGAACCGATATAATCAATGCAAATCAAGTGCATCACCTCGTTGCTTACTTCGGTGAGGAAAATAATGAAAACAGATTTAAGCAGTATCATATTCTTTACGAGGCGATTTTCGGAACGTACGATATTACTCAGACTACCGTTCAGGGAGAATATTACACGGGATATAGGCTGACGACATGGAGTCAGGAGCATACTGTAGGCGATAAGAGCGAGATTTTGGGACATTACTTCATCGAATCAGCTGATTCGCCCAAACCGATCATATCCAACCTTGAACCGCAGTTCCAGCTGACTGACGCAATCGATGGTTATGATCTCATATACAGCTGCTACGACCCCAATAAACACACGAACAGTGAAAACCCGTCGCAGAGCGATTATCATATATATTTCTTCTACACGCCCAAGCAGTATACGCTTACATTTAACCTCGGCAATACGACGGAAACGGATTCGTATTATTATTCCCAGACTCTTGCCGGTGCAAATAAATACACTGATTCGGTCGTTGTGCCGGAGGGCTACTATTTCAAAGGCTGGTACACTAACGCCGAGGGCGTCGGAGACCCCTTCGACTTTACCAACGAAAAAATGCCGAGCCACAACGTTGTGCTCTATGCGGTATTGAAGGTTCTCCAATA
>JAEESG010000131.1 GCA_016286245.1 Clostridiales bacterium
ATCTACGGCGAGGACGTAAACGCGCTCGGACAGAGCTTTATTTGTGAAAAACTGACGCAGGAAAACTACCGGCACCTGGTGGACGCCGCCTGGTCACTGGTAAAACGTGAGGAGGACTGAATATGAAAACAAGAGCCGTAAGATTATACGGAAAAAACGATCTTCGTTTGGAGGAATTCGAACTGCCCGCGCATAAAGAGGATGAAATCCTTGCCCGCGTCGTTTCGGACAGCCTCTGCATGTCAAGCTATAAAGCCGCCGTGCAGGGCGGCGACCATAAACGCGTGCCGGATAACGTTGCGCAAAACCCCGTAATCATAGGACACGAATTCTGCGGTGAAATTATAGAGGTCGGCAAAAAATGGGCGGATAAATTCCGTCCGGGACAGAAATTTTCGATACAGCCGGCCATGAACTATCACGGCTCGCTCGCAGCACCCGGATATTCCTATTCAAACATTGGCGGCGACTCAACCTACGTTATAATACCAAATGAAGTCATGGAAACAGGCTGTCTTTTGAAATATGAAGGCGACGCGTTTTTCTGCGGAAGCCTTGCGGAGCCGGTAAGCTGCGTTGCGGGCACGTTCCACGCAATGTACCATACCGATCCCGGCAGATACGACCACCATATGGGCATAAAAGAGGGCGGAGCTATGGCTATTCTTGCGGGCGTTGGCCCGATGGGACTTGCGGCAATAGATTACATACTGCACTGCAACCGCCGTCCGAGTCTTCTGGTGGTTACCGACATCGCACAGGACAGACTTGACCGCGCAGGCGAGATTCTCTCTGCCGCGGAAGCGCAAAAGCAGGGAGTAAAGCTGGTTTATCTCAATACGCGCGACATGGACGCGCGCGAAGCGCTCCTTTCATGCAACAACGGTCAGAATTACGACGACGTTCTTGTGTTTGCACCGGTGCCCGCACTCGTAGAGCTTGCGGACAGCCTTCTTGCAAAGGACGGATGCCTTAATTTCTTCTCTGGCCCCGCTGATCCGACGTTTTCCGCTAAATTCAACTTCTACAACGTTCACTATCTGAACACGCACGTTGTCGGCACTTCCGGCGGAAACACCGACGACATGCAGGAATCTCTTGATATGATGGCGGCGGGACTTCTCGACCCCGCAATATTGGTTACCCACGTCGGCGGGCTTAACTGCGTGCCCGAAACGACGCTGAACCTGCCGAATATTCCCGGCGGCAAGAAGCTTATTTACACGCACATCGACATGCCGCTCACGGCAATCGCCGATTTTGAGGAAAAAGGAAAGACCGATCCCCTCTTTGCAAAGCTTCACGAGATTTGCAAAGCGAACAACGGTCTGTGGTGTGCGGAAGCCGAAAAAGTGCTCCTTGCCGCAAAACAGGTGGATTAAAAAAAAACAAAAAAAGTATCCCCCCGCCCTTGCGATTTTATCGCAAGGGCGGTTTTTTATGCGGCATATTGACAAATTCAATTTTCAAAAGTATAATAGTGTATGTTTTTTGCATACATTATTGAAAACTTTTCTTTTATATATTCTTTTTGTGTATTCAAAAACTATATATACAGACTGCCGTTCAAGGGTTATAATGTTAATGAAAGTGAGGGAAAAATTATGTTTGAAGTTGACAACTATAAAATCGGTTCTTATTTATCCGGCCTGATCAAATCATCAGAAAGATTTAAATCGGCAAGAGATTTTTGCAGACAGTGGTTGAAACTCGAAGGCGTAGACACAAATGAAGATAACATTCGCAAAGCGGCGAACAGATTATCGCAAATAAAAAATGGATTTAAAGGAATACGCACTTATGATCTGCCCGCCTTTTCCGAACTACTCGGCGTTTCTATCGAGCAAATTCTCAGTGCCGGAGAATTCGGAGCGGCCGACGCCGTCAGAAAAACCAACTATTACATAGCGCAATCACAAAACAAAGAGGAATGGGAAGAATATATTGCAAGGGAGGACAAGCCTTTTTTGTGCAAGGATGAGTTCGGAAAAAATATTATTGAATATGCGATACAATTCAACAATTATAACTTCATAAAATACTTAATAGACAAGGAATACATTTGGTTTGACAGCAAAAAAGACAACGACTACGTCATGACCTTCGGTGCGAACACAAAGATCAAATTTGAGGATCGCAGCATAATCCCCGAAAACGACGATCTGTCTTACAAGCTTTCGACGCAAGACCTGTTCAGGCTGAACATCATATCTCTTGCAGTCGAAAACGGTGATTATAAAATGCTTGATAAATTACGCGCGCGAGAGCTTCCGGAATTATATTATAAAGCAAACTATTTATCGTGTGCACATCCCGATTTCGACTCGCATTACGACAAAAAAGCCGTAAGGCGTATCGCAGAATCGAAAAATACTGATATTTTGGAATATTTCACCGACAGATTTAAAGTTCGGGATCCAATTAAATACAAAAAAGGCGAAAGTCAGAGATACAATACCTTTGTTTACCCCTTCATTTCGCAGCTGATAGATTTTCTTATTTCAAATGAAAGCCGTTTTGCAAATCGTGCGCTTGAAAAAATGATTGAACACAACAAATGGGTATTGAAAGAAATAAACGATTTAATAGATAATTCCGTCAAAAACGGTTGGTATACCGAAGACGACTGGAAAAAAGAATATGATTTCTATGATAACGGAAATATCGTAAGCTTTCGCGACACGTTTGCGGTAAAAGGAATGATTACGAACGTTGTTCACGCAACAAAAACGTCAAAAAAAGATGATACAAACAAATTGATAAAAGAGTTGAACAGAACGTATAACAAGATAAAAAACTT
>JAEESG010000033.1 GCA_016286245.1 Clostridiales bacterium
TTTGTGTGTTTCGGCTGCACAATTTTTTCGACGGAAAGCTCTCTTTGATTTTCCTTTCTCTCGCGAGAGAAAGGAAACGTACTTTTCGTTCTTTTCCTACGAGGGAAAAGAACAAGAAAAACGATTTCTTTGTTCCTTTCTCTAAGGCAAGAGAAAGGAACCCAAAGAGAGCTGAAACATTAAAAAAGTGTATAGCCGCGCTTGTGCAGAAAACCTCACATTAAAAATTTTAAATAAGGTAAGTTCTTTGCCCCGCTTTCTGCGGGGAAAGCGGGGAAAGCGGGAAAAAATTAATATTTAATAAATAAATTCCGCCCGAAAAATCGGGCGGAGTTTATTTATATTTTTTCAAATGCTATTCTCGGGCTGCCGTCTTCGATGTAGATAATTCCGCATTCACGAAATCCGTTTTTTTCAAGGACGTGCCGCATGACCTTATTATCTTTATGGGTATCTATCCTCAGATGGTTTACGGTTTTTCCGCAAAACGCGGCGACTTCTCCGATAACTCCTTTGATTTTTCCGTCCGACGCGACTCTGTGAATTGCGCCGTAGGGTGTATCGGACGACCATTTTCCGTTTTCTATGTAATTATAAGTCTTGTCTTCACCGAGGATAAATGCGAAAACTGCGTGAATTTCGTCCGTTTCGCACACGAAAAGTTCTCCCTTTTCAATGTCGTGTTCGACAAGCTCCCTTTGCGGATATCCGTTTATCCACTGAGATGCATTTCCGATGCTTCTCATAAATTCGCGCGCGACGTCGTAAATATGCATTATTTTTTCAACATCTTCTTTTCGTGCTTTTCTTATTTCCATCTTTTTTCTCACTTTACGTCTGTTTTTTCAAATTATATCATAACGAGAGTCTTATTTCAAGCACGTAAACAAAAAACAGAGGACGCGTCCTCTGTTTTTCTTTTTTATTTGAAAGACGGCGGTGCAACCTTGATATCGGGGTAAGGACTGTCGGCAGGCGACGGCTCGGACATGCTGAAATACATTTTTGCAGCCTTGGTCGTTCCGAAATCTCTGTTTGAGCCCGTGTCCTGAACCTTATTGAAGGCTTCTCTGAACATGGCGTTATGCGCTTCCTCCCTGTTAAGAAGGAAATCTATGGCTTCTCTTACCTTTTTGTCCTCAATCTGTCTGTAAAGGTATTCGTAAACCACCTTTGCCCTCTGCTCCGACGCAATATTCGAAAGCAGGTCTGCGCAAAGGTCTCCCGTTACGCTGACGTAATCGCCCGTCCAGGAATATCCCGACGCGTTTATAAGTCCCGGATTCAGTCCCAGAACGACGTGCGTCTGAATTTCGCCGGCAGGCACCGCGCTTGCGTCAACCTCATGGCCGTTGAGCAGATTTACAAGGGTTGACACCATTTCCAGGTGTCCGAGTTCCTCCGCCGCTATATCCAAGAACAGGTCCTTTATTTCGGGGTCTTTGATTCTGAAGCTCTGTGCCATATACTGAAGCGCCGCCTTGAGTTCTCCGTTCGCGCCGCCTATCTGTTCGTGCAGCAGCGCCGCGTACTGCGGATTGGGGCGCTCCACCGACACCGGGTGAAAAAGCTGTTTTTCGTGTTTGAACATAATATTTCATTCCTTTCAAAAATATTATGCGCAAAACACGGTTTTATATTCAAAAAAGCGCGGTAAAAACCGCGCTTTTTCTTATTTATTTTTTTGAAATTCCGCAACACCGTTTTTCAGTCTCTCGAGTCCGTCGTAAACAAGCGATTTCGGGCAGGCAAGGTTCATACGCAGAAAATATTCTCCGCCCTTACCGTAAACGCCGCCCGCGACAACGTACAGTCCCGTCTTTTCGCGAAGGAACGTGCAGAACGTTTCCGCGTCGGCACCGAGTTCCCTGCAGTCGAGCCAGACGAGGTAGGTACCCTCGGATTTTACCGGTTTTATGCACGGAATGTTCTTTTTGAGGTAATCATAAACGATATTTTTATTTTCGCCGACGTATGCGTTGAACTCTTCGAGCCAGTCCTCGCATTTATCGAACGCCGCAACGGCGGCGTCGACCGCAAAGGTATTGGGCTCCGCACATTCGTCGGTGTTCAGTCCTCTTTTTACCTTATCGAAAAGCGCCTTATTCGGCACGACGACGGCGGAAGTTTTTATACCCGCTATATTGAAGCACTTTGTTGGCGCGACGAGCGTTACGCTGTTGTTTTTCGCTTCGTCGCTCACCGAAACAAACGGCGTATATGCGCTTCCGGGAATTGCGACGTCGCAGTGTATCTCGTCGGAAACGACGACAACGTTATTGTCCGCGCAGAGCTTTGCGATTTTTTGCAGTTCCTCCTTGCTCCACAGTTTTCCCGCGGGGTTCTGCGGATTGCAAAGAATGAGCATTGTCGTTTCGGGGTCGGAAAGCTTCTTTTCGAGGTCCTCAAAATCTATTGAATACTCCCCGTCCTTATATATGAGTTCGTTTTCGACAACTCTTCTGCCGTTGTTTATTACAGAAGTATAGAAGTGGTTATACACCGGAGTGTTAAGCACGATTTTTTCGGCGGGCGTCGTCAGTTTGCGCACCACGCTCGAAAGGGAGGCGATTACGCCGGTACTGAACAGGAGCCACTCTTTTTCGTATTTTACGCCGTGCCTTCTCTGCCACCAGGATATGTAGGCGTTATACCATGCGTCGGGAATGATATTATAGCCGAAAACCTTTTGACCGATTTTCGCACACAGAGCCTCGATTATTGCGGGCGCCGCCTCAAAATCCATGTCCGCTACCCACATGGGAAGCTCGTTTTCCTTTGCCAGATCCCATTTCAGGCTGTTTGTGTTTCTTCTCTCAACCACTTTGTCGAAATTGTAATTCATTTGTTGTTCCTTCTTTTTATTTAATTATTATTTTTGTTTTCTCCGGATTTATCTTATCTTTTTCCATGATGAGTTTATCTATGCCTTTTGCTCTGATTACGCCGCCTTTCGGATTAAACACGCTGTCGATATTCGAGTTTACGTCGGCGTCCACCGTCGAATATTCAAAAGCAAGCGTCGTGTTTTCAAGAACGCAGTTTACAAGTTTCAGGTTTTCAATACAGCAGAGTCCCTGCAGGCTTTCTATCGTACAGTTCACAAAGGTTAAGTTCCTGGAGTTCCAGCCGAGGTACTCCCCTCTTATGACGCTGTCGTAAACGGTTACGTTTTCGGCGTTCCAGAACGCGTCCTTCGAGATGAGCACGGAGTTACGTATTTCTATATTCTTTCCGCCGTCGAACGGGTAGTTTCCGTCGAGTTCGAAATTATCCATTACGATATTTTTACTGTTCATGCCGAAATAATTGCCCTTTGCCTTTATGTTCTTTGCATAAAAGCCGTCGCACAACCAAAGCGTCTCCTCGGCGTTGGGAATATTTACGTTTTCAAGCGTTATGTTCTTGGTTCTCCTGAACGTTTTGGGCGCTGTAATTTCGCAGTTTTTCATATCGATATTTTTAGTGTACCATATTCCCGCCCTGCCGGTCATGGTAAGCGTACAGTTTTCCGCCTTTACGTTTCTGCAGTGCCACAAAGGATATTTCCAGTCGAACGTACAGTTATGCAAATCTATGTTTTTGCTCTCTTTGAGCGGCGATTCGCCGTCAAAAAACAGCGTGTCCTTTATTTCAAGATTTCTGCTTCTGAAAAGCGCCCTCTCTCCCGAAAGTTTTTGGTTTTCGACTAATTTCATATATTACCTCTTACTCTGTCTTATCAATGCATTCGTCTCTTTACAGCTTCTTTTCAAGTCTTTTTCTTATCTCTTCAATGAATTTTGCCGTATTTACGGGCTTTGTCTCTATATTTTCCGCAAGGTTTACAAGGTCCTTGGTCATAATTCCTTCGTTTAATGTATCTATGCACGCTTCTTCAAGCTTCTTTCCGAAAGATGCAAGCTCCGACAGTCCGTCAAGTTCTCCCCTCTTTTTAAGCGCGCCCGTCCATGCGAAAATGGTCGCTATCGGGTTTGTGGAGGTCTCCTCGCCGTTTAAATATCTGTAATAGTGGCGCGTTACCGTTCCGTGCGCCGCCTCGAATTCGTATTTTCCGTCGGGGCTTACAAGGACGCTGGTCATCATCGCAAGCGAGCCGAACGCCGTTGACACCATATCGCTCATAACGTCGCCGTCATAGTTTTTCAGCGCCCAGATATATCCGCCCTCGCTTCTTATCACTCTTGCAACGGCGTCGTCTATAAGCGTATAGAAATATTCAATTCCGAGTTCCTCGAATTTTGCTTTATACTCTTTTTCATACAGCTCCGCAAAAATATCCTTGAAGGTGTGGTCGTATTTTTTGCTTATGGTGTCCTTGGTGGAAAACCAGAGGTCCTGCTTTGTGTCTATCGCGTACTTGAAGCAGGAGTTCGCAAACGAGCGTATGGAATCCTCTTTATTGTACAGTCCCTGAACAATTCCCGGACCCTCGAAGTCGAAAATCGTCTGTCTTTGCGTGCTTCCGTCGTTTCCCGTAAAAAGAAGCTCCGCTTTTCCCGCGCACGCAATTTTCATTTCCGTATCCTTATAAACGTCGCCGTACGCGTGTCTTGCTATCGTTATCGGCTTTTTCCAGTTCTTAACTACCGGTTTTATGCAGTCGATTATGATGGGCGCTCTGAAAACGGTGCCGTCGAGAATCGCCCTTATCGTTCCGTTGGGGCTCTTCCACATCTCCTTGAGATTGTATTCCTCAACTCTCTGCGCGTTCGGCGTAATCGTCGCGCATTTTACCGCAACGCCGTATTTTTTCGCGGCGTTTGCGGCGTCGACCGTAATTTTGTCGTCCGTTCTGTCCCTTTCGGGAAGTCCGAGGTCGTAATATTCCGTTTTAAGCTCCACAAAAGGTAAAATGAGCTCATCCTTTATCATTTTCCAGATGACTCTCGTCATCTCGTCTCCGTCCATTTCCACTATCGGAGTGGTCATAAGTATTTTTTTCATTGATTTTTCCTCAAAAAGTATTTATCCGTTCTTTTTTGCGTTTGCGTAGTAGTTTATGAGACAGCCGTCGAGTATTATCTGTTTTTCGTCGTCGGTAAGCCCCTTTATATAAAGCGTTACGTCCGAAACCTCTCCGTTTGCCTTTATCGCTTTTGCCTCGAATTTTTCTTCGCCTTTCGCTATCTTTTTTCTCACGTCGGGCACGAATATGAAGTCGCCCTCGTTATATTCGAATTTTTCGTCCTTATCGATGGTAAACGGCAGTATTCCCCAGTTTATGCAGTTGCTTCTGTATCTTTTTGTCGCGAACTCATAGCAGATATTCGCAAATCCGCCCAGCACCTTCTGACACGACGCCGCCTGCTCTCTCGCGCTTCCGTCGCCCGGTCTTGTCGCAAACACGCACGAGCCGTACTGTGTGTTTTTTATGAGTTCGTCCGCGCGTCCTACCTTTTCAAGCGCCTTTATTATCTCGTCGGGCTTTTCGCCGGACACCCTCTTTTTCTCGCTTTCCGAAACCGCTTTGCTTCTTCCCACGTATTCGGGAACGCGCCTTGAAAGCGCAAATTCGGCAAGCTTCTGCGGGTTGCTTCTGTAAGACGACGTCTCTCCCGACGGTATAAGCTCGTCGGTCGTCGTTACGGGGTCTCTTATCACCGCCGCAAGACGAAGCAGCATATTATCCGCAAGCTCGTACATTTTCGGCCAGTCGGAAATATTCGGACCCATTATGAGCTTTTCGTCCTTATCTGCCTTTTTATAACCGTAATATACTCTGTTTTTATATACGGTGTCGTCGAAATGATATTCTTTTTTCGAGTAATCGTAATCTATATCCGTCGCCGCCGTAATTATTCCGCCGTTTGCGGCTGTTGCGGCAATGCTCCTCGCGTCCATGAGCGCAACTCCCGCAAGCTGTCCGTCTCCCGGCTTTGAGCCCTCTCTGTTTGGGAAGTTTCTCGTCGTATGCCGCAGCGAAAGTCCGTTGTTTGACGGCACGTCGCCCGCGCCGAAGCACGGTCCGCAAAATGACGGCTTTATTACCGCTCCCGCTTCAAGAAGCTTTACTGTTTCGCCGTTTTTGGTGAGCTCTATACTTACCGGAACGCTTGTCGGATAAACGGAAAGGCTGAAATATCCGCTTCCCGTGCTCTTTCCGTCAAGAATTTCCGCCGCCTCGCATATATTGTCGAAAAGTCCGCCGCTGCAGCCCGCGATTATTCCCTGGTCGGCGTGCACGCCGTCAGGGCGTACCTTTGACAAAAGGTCGTATTTAAGGCCTCCGAATTTTTCCGCCGCCTCTTTTTCGACCTTTTCGAGTATTTCCTTTGCGTTTTTATTGAATTCGTGTATGGTATACGCGTTTGACGGGTGGAACGGCAGCGCTATCATGGATTCCATCTTATCAAGGTCTATTTTTATCATGCTGTCGTAATACGCGATATTTTCCGGTGCAAGTTTTTTATAACATTCGGGTCTTTTATGTATTTCGTAAAACCTTTTTACTTCGTCGTCCGTCTCCCATACCGACGAAAGGCAGGTCGTTTCGGTAGTCATTACGTCGATACCGTTTCTGAAATCTATCGGGAGGTTTTTAATACCCTCTCCGACGAATTCGAGCACCTTATTTTTTACAAAACCGCTTTCAAACACCGCTTTTGTGAGCGCTATTGCAACGTCGTGCGGGCCTATGCCCTTTTTCGGCTTTCCCGTTATGTTTACGAGCACAACCTCGGGCATATTTATGTCGTACGTGTTTTCAAGAAGCTGTTTTACAAGCTCGGGACCGCCTTCTCCAACGCCCATCGTTCCGAGCGCGCCGTAACGCGTATGGCTGTCCGAACCGAGTATCATATTTCCGCATTTTGCAAGTTCTTCTCTTGCGTACGAATGAATGACGCTCTGGTTTGCGGGAACGTAAATTCCGCCGTATTTTTTTGCGGCGGAAAGTCCGAAGACGTGGTCGTCCTCATTTATCGTGCCTCCCACGGCGCAAAGGCTGTTATGGCAGTTTGTGAGCGCATACGGTATCGGAAATTTATCAAGTCCGCTTGCGCGCGCCGTCTGAATTATACCAACGTACGTTATATCGTGGGACACGAGCGCGTCGAATTTGATTTTGAGCTTCGACATATCGCCCGAAACGTTATGTTCTTTGAGTATGGAGTATGCTATCGTGCCTTTTTTCGCTTCCTCTTTTGAAAGAGCGCACTCGTTTTCGATTTTTCCGTTTACCAAATATACTCCGTGATTATATAAAGTTACCATTTTTTCATACCTTTCAACGCGTAAAACCTTTGATTTGCAAAAATATTTTCACAATAAATATTATACAAAAACGAGACGGCAATGTCAATAAAAAACACGCTTTTTTCAGTCGATTTCTCTGCCGCTTATCGCTTTTAATCCGTACTTCAACGCAAGTATGGCGTTTTCCCTTTCCTTTTCGTTTTCGCTCTTTATTTTCGGGAGCAGTCTGCGGTAAAACGCGCCGGTTATCGTATTGTCTTTTTCGAGATATCCGGCGTCAAGCAGCGGAAGCGTATTGTCCTTTATTTCGACGTAATACGGCTTTGAAACTATCTGTCTTACTTCATTCTCATCAACCGAAAATTCGTCGGAAGTCATGCCTTCAAGCACGATTCGAAGCGCCGTGTCGCTTCCGTAGGGCGCGCAGTTTTCCGAAATTATTTTTGACGCGTCCTTGAAGCTTACCGCGCCCGTAATATCGCATTTTACGATTTCAAAGCGTTTTTTGCTGATTTTTACAGTTTTGAGTTCAAGGCTTTCCTTTGTAATCTCGCCGAGAAACGCTCCTTTATAACCCGTTTCGTCAAATCCCCTGCCCTCTATGCAGCCGCAGTAGGCATACGCGGTCTTGCCGGCGTATTTCAGTTCCGACGCCTTATGAACATGTCCGAGCGCGACGTAATCCATCTTACTCGACTTTATCTCGTTTTCGCTCATCGGGCAGTAGGGAGAAATCGGCGACAGAAGATCGGCGTGCGCCGCAAGGATATTTATCATGCCGTCTTCTTTTGCGCAAAAGCCGGAAAGCGGGGACTTTATCATGGTCTCCGACGTGAATGCGTATCCGTAAACTCTCGTATTTATTTCGGGATATTCCACGTATTCAATATTTTCGTTTTTGAAAATGTGCACGTTTTCGGGAAAATCAAGAAGCGCGTACGGAGAGCCCGAATGATACGGGTCGTGATTTCCGGGCGTGATTACAAAACGGCACCCGGGAAAAGAGGATATTTCGCGGATAAGCATTTCCGACGTATCCTTTGTTATACTCGTGTCGTCGAACAGGTCGCCCGATATTATAAACAGCTCGCACTCTTCTTTTTTTGCGTACTCAATGAGCGCCGAAAAATCCGACCTCAGCTCCGCGCGTCTTGCTTTCGCCTGCGTATGCGACGAGAGCGAAAACACGGAATCGAGATGCAGGTCCGCGCAGTGTATGAATTTCATATTTCCTCCGCTTTCAAGAACAAAAGACGGACAATGTCCGTCTTTTTTTGTCAGTCAAGATTGAATTTCTTTTTGAACTTATCAACACGTCCGCCTGAATCTACAAATTTCTGTTTGCCTGTAAAGAACGGATGGCATTTTGAGCATATATCAACACGCAGTTCTTCTTTTGTCGAACGTGTCTTGAACGTTTCGCCGCATGCACATTTAACTGTCGCTTCAACGTACTTCGGGTGAATTCCTTCCTGCATTTGTCTCACTTCCATTCATAATCATATAGTTAGCATTGACTATTATAACACATGCTTTTGCGTTTTGCAAGAGAAATTTTTATTATTTTGAAAACATTTTGTGAACGATATTTTATTTCATCTTTCGACCGATTTTGCTTTGCATATATGATAAACTGAAAAAAACGGATTTTTACGGACGTTTTCAGAAGTCAAAAGAAAGGAAGTATATTATGCAGAACGTAAATCAGTCAAAGAAAGACGGGCGGAAAAAGCCTTTTTTTCATATTATATCCGCGCATTTTTCTTCTTTCGCGCAAAAATTCACGCTTTTCTTTTCAGCCGCAAAATCAAAAATCTCGCGCTTTGCAAAAGAACGCAGTTTTGATGCGGCTCTCTGCCTTGAATACGTAAGATACGCGCTTTTTTCAATATTCTCTTTTCTGCTTGCGCGCGCGTCTTTTCCTTTGATGACGCATCCTTTCGGGATTGCGCTTTTATGCTCGGTATCAAGCGGCAAATACGCGCTCCTCGCCCTTGCGGGATGTGCTGCGGCGTGCCTTTTTTCCTACGAAAAAATGTTTCTGTCGTTTTTCGTAATATATCTTTTCATATATGCGGCGCGAAAGGCGTTTACCTCGTCGGAATTTGACGATTCCGTAAAAACGAGAATAATCGAGTGCGCGTTTGCGAGCGTATCTCTCGGAATAATCCGCGTTCTGTCCGAGCTTGAAGCTTCCTTTTATTCTTACGCCGCGATTCTTTCCATGACGCTTATTTCCTGCTCGTTTACGTATTTCTTCTCCGTTGTTCTGTCAAAGGATTTTTTTGCAAAAAGCAAAAAAAACGTAAAGACGATATGCGTGTATGCACTGCTTTTTGCGTTTATATCCTCCCTTTCGGGCTTTACGTTTTTGGGACTTGACGTGCAGATTGTCGCGTCGTCGCTTATCACGCTTGTTTTTGCGGCGCAGAGCGGCTTTATGTATGCAGGTTTTGCCGGCTTTATATGCGGACTTGCCTGCGCAAATCCCACCGTGTGCGCTTCTCTTGGGATTTCCGGCATAATATGCGGATTTGTTTTTGCAAAAAGTCTGTTTGCTTCCCTTTTTACGTTTGCGCTGTCGTTTTTTATATGTCAGACGTATTCCTACGGCCTTTCTTATTCGTTTTCCGCGCTTCCCTCGGTAATATGCTCGTGCGTTTTGTTCTTCCCCGCGTTTGCGTTTCTGCCCGACACTCTTAAAATTTACCCCGCCGTAAAAAAGAAAGCCTCCGTAAAAGAGGAAGAAAAGGAGGACGTCTATCACAAAAAGCTTTCGGACGCGATGTTCTCTCTTTCCGACGTATTTGAAAAAATATCGGAAAAACAGAAATATCCGTCGTTTTCAGCGGTTAATCTCGCAATAGACAGGGCTTTTTCGCAGACCTGCTTTCAATGCGCGTTATCCGAAATGTGCTATGCAAAGAAGAAAACCGACTTATTTGAACTCAAGCAGTCGCTTTTTGCTGCTCTTGCAAAAAATCCATGCACGTCTTCCGATTTCGGAAACAATATGAAAGACAAATGCATAAGACTTGACGCGTTATGCGACGAAATAAACGCGCAGTACAAGACTCTTTGCGCAAAAAGTCTGCAGAACAACGGTTCGGCGCTCATTTCATCGCAATATGCCGGGATGGCGCGGCTTATGCTTGACGTAAAGCGAAACGAATTATCCGAAAATGCGCGCGACGCCGTGAGCGAAGCAAAAATATCTCAGGCGCTCAAAGACGCGGACATTGATTTTACCGACGTCTGCGTTTCGTCAAAGCGGAAGAAAAAAACAAGGATTTACGGAATAAATATAGACAAATTTCCGTTCAATTCGGGTGAATTCATAAATTACATATATGCTAAATGCGGCTACGTGCCGACGCTTCCGGATTTCGACCTTTCAGGCTCGGACGCGGCGATGACATTCGAGCGTGCGCCGGTTATAAGCGTTGAATACGCCCTTTCAAGCGAGGCAAAGGACTCTTATGAGGTAAACGGCGACACGGTAAACTTCGTGCTCGGCGAAAACAACTTCTTTTACGCGTTTATATGCGACGGCATGGGATCCGGCAGGGAAGCCGCGCTGTCCTCCCGTCTTTCTTCGGTTTTTATCGAAAAAATGATAGATACGCAGACTGAAAAATCCGTTGTTCTCGAGCTTTTGAACAATGCGCTCATCGCGCAGAACCGTGAAAGCGAAAGTTTTTCCACGGTGGACTTATTTGAAGCGGACCTTCTTTCCGGAAAATGCAGTTTTGTAAAGGCGGGCGCCGCGCCCACATACGTTTTGCGCTCCGAAAAGCTGTACCGCATTTTTTCCGCGACTCCCCCGGTCGGCATAATTCCCTCTTTTACGGCGGAATCGACGCGCTTTGACGTGGAGTGCGGCGACGTCATTATAATGATGTCAGACGGTGTCGTGCGGGACGGAGACGACTCGGATTTTCTTGCAAACATCATACGCGCCGACGTTTCCCTGGACCCTGCGTGTCTTTCAAAAAAGATACTCGAAAAATCAAAGGAAATCAACTTCAAAAAAGATGACATGACGGTTGCGGTAATAAAAATCAAGGCGGCATAAAAATATGAGGAAAGCTCCGCTTTCCTCATATTTTTTATTCGTCGTATTTGTCGAGAATATAAACGACAACGCGTTTATTCTCTTTGTTGGCAACCGCTCTTATAAGCGTTCTTATCGCCTTTGCGATTTTGCCCTGTTTGCCTATTACCTTGCCGAGATCGCTTTCGTCGACCTGAAGATCGAGAATTACCGTATCGTCTTCGTTTCTTTCGGTAACGACCACTTTATCGGGATAATTCACGATTGATTTCGCAAGGTCCGCAAGTAGTTCTTTCATGAAAAAATCCTCCTTAACCGTTGCCTTTTTTTATCAGCAAAGACAATTATTAAAGAATGCCTTTTTTCTTGAGAAGCGCCTTTACGGTGTCTGTCGGCTGCGCGCCGTTTTCAATCCATTTCTTTGCCTTTTCGCCGTCAACTTCAACCGTTGCGGGATCCGTCAAAGGATTTACGTAACCGATTTCCTCGATGAAACGTCCGTCTCTCGGGAAACGTGAGTCCGCAACGACTACTCTGTAAAACGGCGCCTTCTTTGCGCCCATTCTCTTAAGTCTGATTTTTACTGCCATTTTGTTTTCCTCCGAAAAATATATGTTTTTTATTATAACTGCTTGTTTTCAAGCAAAATTATACGTTATTTTCTCTTCTTTTTCTTTTTGTTCTTATTGATGTGCCTTGCCATCATTTTGCCGCCAAAGCCCATATTGCCCGACGCAAACTGCTTCATCATCTTTTTCGTGTTCTCAAACTGCTTTAGGAGCTTGTTTACGTCTTCGACCTTCATTCCGCTTCCGAGCGCGATTCTTTTTTTTCTCGACGCGCTTATTATATCGGGATTGTCCCTTTCTTCCGGCGTCATGGAGAGAATGATCGCTTTCATGCGGTCTATCTGCCGCTCGTCAATATTTACGTTTTGGAGCGCTTTTTTGTCGACTCCGGGCATCATTCCGAGAAGCTGGTCAAGCGGTCCCATATTGCGAAGGCTGTCGAACTGGTCGAGATAGTCGGAAAGCGTAAAGGACTGCTCTTTCATTTTCTTTTCGAGCTCCGCCGCTTTCTTTTCGTCTATCGCCTGCTGAGCCTTTTCTATAAGCGACAGCACGTCGCCCATTCCGAGTATTCTCGAGGCTATTCTGTCGGGGTAAAAAGGTTCGATGTTGTCCATTTTCTCGCCCGTTCCGATGAATTTTATCGGTTTGCCGGTAACGTATCTCGCGGACAGCGCGGCGCCGCCTCTTGTGTCGCCGTCAAGCTTTGTGAGTATCATTCCCGTAACGTCGAGCTTTTCATTGAAGGACTGTGCCGCGTTCACCGCGTCCTGACCGGTCATGGCGTCGATTACGAACAGTATTTCGGTCGGTTCAACCGCTTCTTTTATGTTCTGAAGCTCCGTCATAAGCTCTTCGTCTATATGAAGCCGTCCCGCCGTGTCCACGAAAAGCATGTCGTTTCCGTGCTTTTTTGCGTGTTCGAGTGCGTTTTTCGCAATTTTAACGGGATTTTTTTCGTTTTCTTCGGCATATACGGGAACGCCTATGCTCTCTCCCACAACCTGAAGCTGTTTAATCGCGGCGGGTCTGTAAACGTCGCACGCCGCAAGCAGCGGCCTTTTGCCCTGCTTTTTATACATGAGCGCAAGCTTTCCTGTGTGCGTGGTCTTTCCCGCGCCCTGAAGTCCCGCCATCATTATGACGGTGGGCGGTTTTGACGAAATCGTAAGCTTTTTGTTTTCCTCGCCCATAAGTTTTATGAGTTCTTCGTTTACGATTTTTACTATCTGCTGGGACGGCACAAGGCTTTCAAGCACCTCGCTGCCGACCGCTCTTTCGGTCGCATTGTTTATGAATTCCTTTACGACCTTATAGTTTACGTCCGCTTCAAGTAAGGCGAGCTTTATCTCTCTCATTCCCTCTTTTACGTCGTTTTCGCTTAATTTTCCTTTATTTTTAAAAAACTTTAATGCGTTTGACAGTCTATCCGTTAAACTTTGGAACATTTTTCTCCTTTTATCATTCGAAAATTATGTTTTTGCGTATATCTTCAAGTAATTTTTCCGTTTTTTCGTCTTTCTGCGCTTCGAGTTTATCGAGATCTCCCGAAATATTTCTGAATCTTTCGAGAAGTTTCAGCTTTTCCTCGCAGTTTTCAAGAAAACCTTCGGCGTGCTTTATCTGCTCCCTTACGCCCTGGCGTGATATTCCTATATTTTCCGCAACCTCGGAAAGCGAATAGTCCTCGTTTATATACATCTCGACCGCTTCGCGCTGCTTTTCGCTGATAAGCGCGCCGTAAACGTCGTAAAGCATGGACATTCTTATTTTATCAAGTGCCATAATATCACCGCCGCCTCTGTAAAGTTTTTTCGTTTACAGCCTTTATATTATATATTATATTTTTTCATTTGTCAATAGGAAAAAACAGAGATTGTACTTTTTTGAAAAAAGTACAAGAAAGGGTTTTCCCTCTTTCTTGAAAGAAAGAGGGGCAAAGAACTTCCCTTATTTGTTTTTGCTTTAAGTGAAATTGTACTTCAAAAGTGCGGCTATACACTTTTTAATGTTTCAGCTCTCTTTGGGTTCCTTTCTCTTGCCTTAGAGAAAGGAACAGAAAAAACGTTTCTTCCGTACTTTTCTCCCGCAAGAAAAGTACCAAAAGTGCTCCCGCTTTCTTAAAAAGAAAGCGGTGTAAAGAAAGCGCCGGAAAACGCGTGTGCCCGCGGTAAAAATTAAACAAAAATTACACTTTAAAAGTGCTTTTTTCGCAAAATCTGCGC
>JAEESG010000034.1 GCA_016286245.1 Clostridiales bacterium
CGGCACAGTAATTCGGGTAATAAGTGTATCTGCTCACGTCATAAAGCTTGAAGGTAAAGCCGTTCGGCTTGTCCGAAAGGGAAAGAAACGCGTCTTCCTTTTCGGGCACCGTGGCAAAGAAACCGCCTTTTCCGTCGTCTATAAGAATGGGCAGATCGTTGAATTTTGCGGTGAACGCAACGTTTTGCGCAAGAACGAAACTTTCGCCCTCGGCATATTCGCTCTCACCGAGCGTCCAGCAGGAAAATTCCTTTCTGTACGGAAGCGAAAACAGACTTTCAAAGTTTTCGAGAACGATTGTTGTTCCTTTGCGGTAGTTTACTTCCGCCGTTTTTTCGCCGCTTTTGTAGGTTACGGTGATTTTATCTATGTATACCGCAGTAAGTGAAGCGTTTCCGTTTAAAGTATATGTGTCTCCCGCGTGATATACGTTTTCTCCGTCGGTGTAATAGTCGAAATACGTGTTGTCGGGAAGAGTGAAGCCGCATTCGGGCAGCGTAACGTTTGAGCCCGGAAGCGCATGGACGTCCGCCATGCTTCCGCTTCCTTCGCCCGCGTCAAACGAGAGCGTTGCAAGCTCCGCGGGGTCGACGATTTTCACCGTAAGATCAAGACCGCTGTAGCTTCCGTAATAAGCGTAAAAATACAGTTTCAGAACGTTTACCGAGGTGCAGTATTCGTTCATTGTGAACTGCCCTTCAAATTTCGGGGCGAGCTGCAGAGAGGTGTTTCCGTCGTAAATGCGGAGATAATCGTAACCGGCGTACGTCGAGCCGCTTCCGCTTACCGAAAGGACGCATCCTTCAGGCGCTTTAATAATAAGATAGCCCGTACCGTACGAATATGAGCCGTTCTTTCCGCCGTGGTCGTAAACCTTGAGCACAAAGCCCGCTTCCCTGTCGGAAAGGTCCGCCGTGAGCGTTCCGTTTCTCGGCATCTTGGCATAATATCCGCCCTGTCCGTCGGAAAGGATAACCGGCTCCTCCTCTGTGAGCGCCGTAAACGTTACGTCGTCATTTATCGTAAATTCATCGCCCTCGGCGTAGTCGGCGCCGCCGCTCTGCCAGCACGAGAAGAGGTATCTTTCGGGAAGCTCGAACATCGACGTAAACGTCTTTAACTGCACCGCGGTTCCCTTTTCATATAAAAACGTCTTTACACTTTCGCCGTACGCGTATGAAATGCCTGCGTAATTGCTGTGGTCGATAAGGGTAAGCACAATCTCGTATCCGCTGTCGTTTATGTCCGAGTCCGAACGGAATGTTATCGTAAGCGTATTTGAGGTGGAAGTAAGATTTGAAATCGTAAAACTTCCGCCGTACCTGCTGTTCCCGAGTACGGGTGAAGAGGTGTTGCCGCCGTCGTAAAAAATCAGATAGTCGTATGACGAGCTTTCGGTAACGCCGCTTGCACTGATACCTATTGCAAATTTTTCGGGTGCGGTAACCACAAGCACGGTGCTGCTGCTGTTGGCATAGTTCCCGTCCTTTCCGCCGTCGTCGTAAATTTTGCACGTAAAGCCGTCCGTCTTGTCAGTCAGATCGAGCTCCATAAGGTTTGCAACGTTCGGCGTGTTCACGTAGCAGCCGCCTTCTCCGTCGTCGGAAAGAGCAAGCCCGAGAGCCGACGCCGCAAGCGGTATAATGCATAAAACCGCAAACAGCGCAAGCAGAATTTTGCACAGACGTCCGTTTTTCATATTTTCTCCCCCTTTTAGTAAAAAGCGCCTTTTTCTTTTATATAATTTTACTGTTTTATTCATATATATTCTATATTTTTTTGTGAACAACAACAAGGCCGATGGGCTGTTTTTAGTATATTTGTATTGAAAAACGCTTTTTTTTGTGATATAATCAAAAAAACAAATTTTTCTTGAGGAGGAAATAATATGAAAATCCTGTTTCAGGGCGACTCAATTACAGACTGGTTCCGCAGAGGAGACCGCGACGACATCATGGGCTCAAACTACGTTACGATGATAGCGGGGGAGCTGGGAAGAAAGTATCCGGAAAAATACGAATTCTTAAACCGCGGAATAAGCGGCTCGCGCAGCGTGGACATCCTTGCAAGAATGCCGAAGGATATTATTGCTTTAAAACCCGACGTTCTCAGCCTTCTTATAGGTATAAACGACGTATGGCACAGAACTTTTGACAGCGGAATCACTCCCGAGCAGTACGAAATCATTTGCAATCTGCTCATAAAATTCGTAAAGGAAGCGCTTCCCGACGTAAAAATCATGATTCTCGAGCCGTTCGTTCTCAAGGGCTCGGCGACCGCGGAAAAGTGGAGCTTCTTCAAAAACGAGACGAAGCTCATCGCGAAAGCCGCGAAAAAACTCGCAAAGGACAATAAACTCATATTCGTGCCGCTTCAGAAGAGGTTCGACGAGGCGCAGAAGCTCACGAAAGAGGGCTACTGGCTCATCGACGGCGTTCACCCCACCGCCGCGGGACATTACATAATAAAAGAAGCGTGGATGGAAGCGTTTTTTGAAAATTTTGGGTAAAAACATCATAAACAGGCGTTCGTTTTGAAAATTAATTGTAAATAATGACGAATTTTACTTGATTATTTTGCTTCGGGATATTATAATATCCTTGGTATTATGAAAAAACCGCCGGTTTCCGGCATAAGAGAATAACAAAGTATGATAACGCTTTATTTATATGAAAAAAACGGACGCCGTTCTTCTGAAAAAACGGATAATCTCATAAAAGAGAGCTTAAAAAGGCATTTCGGGGAAGAAAACGCGCCCGAAATCCTGAGAACGCCGCTCGGAAAGCCGTACGTCGAAAGGGAAAACACGTTTCTCGGCGTAACCCACACGGAAAACCTCGTAATCGTCGGAATTGCGGACGAAAATTTCGGAATTGACGCGGAAAACGTTTCAAGAAGGGTGCTCCGGCCCGAAAAACTGGCAGAGCGCTTCTTTACGAAAAAAGAGAAGGAGTACGTGCTGGAGGCCGAAGGGGCGGAAAGAAAAAGAAGATTCCTTGAAATCTGGGTAAAAAAGGAAGCGTACGTAAAATGGCTCGGTACGGGACTCAAGGACCTGCGCAAAGCCGATACCGCACGCACACGCGGCACGTATCAAAGGATAAATATACCGGAATATGAAATATTTGTTTTTTCGGAGAAAGAAACGGAAATAAAAATTGCCGGCAGACAAACGGAAAATTGAAATTTTCAGTAAAATTATACAGAAAAACACGATTTTTTTTGGCATATAATTTTTGAAAAATCGGAATAAAAGAGGTTTACTTTTTCGAAAATGTGTGTTATAGTATATTTACAGAAAAAATGAACAGTTTTTGCTGCGTGAGGAAAAAAGGACGAAAACGCGGTATCTGCTGTTTGTATTTTTGTCTTATCAGTCATTTCGGTTAATAATTAATGCGTAAAAAAAGAAAAAATTGCCATTAATTTTTTAATAAAAATTTGGGAGGAAAGAAAAAATGAAGAAGACACTCATCATCAGTGTGGTTCTCGCTTTGGTACTTGCTCTGACGGCGTCAGCAGCCGGATTTGCAAAGACAAACACCTACACTGAGGGACAGTTCACTGACGTTCAGGCTGACGCTTGGTATGCTGCAACAGTACAGAATACCTTCGAACTTGGACTCATGAACGGCAAAGGCGGCGGAATCTTTGATCCGGAAGGCGACGTTACGGTAGCCGAAGCTATCACAATGGCGTCAAGAGCTGCTGCCATCAATGCGGGAGAAGAAATCCCCGCGGCTGACGGCGAATGGTATGCACAGTACGTTGCATACGCAATGAGCAAAGGCTTTGTAAAAGAAGGACAGTTTGACAACTTCGACAGACCCGCAAAGAGAGCAGAAGTTGCTGAATTGTTCGCAGGAGCAATGCCGGCGGGATTCTTTACAGAAAAGAACGACGTTAAGGCAATACCGGACGTTCCGGCAAGCGCAAGCTACTTTAACTCCGTACTTACGCTCTACAAAGCAGGCGTTGCAATGGGCAGCGATGCATACGGCAACTTTATGCCGATGAGCAACATCACCCGTGCGGAATCCGCAACGATCATCGCGAGAGTAGCGCTTCCTGAAATGAGACTCGAAAAGAAACTTGACGTATATGCAGACGACGACGCATATCTCCTCTGCATCATGTCAGGCTACAGCGCAACACATGAAGGCATCGGTTCAGGCTGGATCCTCGATAACAGAGGCGGCGTACCGAGAATGACTCTTTCTGAAGCATACGGTGCACTCACCGATATCAGCAAAGAAGCAGGTACGGCTCTCATCAGAGAATTCAACAAGATAACCAAAGGAAAGATAAAACTCGAAGCAACAGCTTCTTCTGACGGTGCAGACGGCGCATATCTCGAATTCCAGAACGAAGCGGGCAAGGGCATATTCAGACTTGAAATCATAGACGGCAAATGGCAGCTTCTCGGTGCTGACGGAAACTACACTCCCGTATATGACATCAAAGAAAATGAATCCATGTTCCGTTACATTCTCTATATCGACCTTGATAACGACAAGTCGGAAGTTATAATCAACAACGTAAACGTAGGTACGTTCCCGCTCATCACGACAGGTGCGGATTCCAACATCCTCAACTTCAGATGGGCAACGACGGAAAAGGGAACACCTTCGTTCGCTCCCGCAGGAACGACAATGTATGCTAACTACGCAGCATACGAAGCATTCGGCATCGCAAGAGATGACGAAGTTCCGTTCGGCTGGTACGGCGACGCGGTAGGTAAGGGTAATGCCCTCAGCCTCAAGGCAGGCGGACAGGCTTCCTACGGCTTCACGGCAACAAGCGGCAAGGTTGTAGCTGAATATCAGATGATACTCAGAGAAAACGAAGAAACCGAATATACACTTCTCAGCGGCAGCAATGAAGTTCTCACGCTCAAGACAGACGCAACGGGCTTCTATGCAAACGGCGAAAAGGTATATGAAGGCTACTATAACAACCAGTGGTACATGTTCAGATTTGAACTCGATACCGAAGCACAGAAGATAATCGTTAAACTCGACGGAAGAAAGCTCGGCGAAGTTAACTTCAAAGAAGCCGCAACGTCCGTTACGGGTATAAAGATAGTTAACAACAGCGGCAGAGCAGTTATGTTCGACGACTTCAAGGTATTCAGAAAAGTTGAACACGCTGACTACGTTCCGAAGCCCGTTAAGCCGGCAGGCGAAGAAGACTATATAATCGGTCTTAACCACTGCCCGATCTGGAGAAACGGCTACGCTGCAAACTTCAGCTGGTCTGTAATTTCTCCTTACACCGATTACGAACTCGCAATCGGATACTATGACGAAGGCTTCCCGGAAGCAGTTGACTGGGAAATCAAATACATGGCTGAACACGGTATCGACTTCATGTCAATCTGTGAATTCCTCCCTGTAAACGGCAAGATGGAAAAGGCTATCGTTAACGAATACTACATTTTCGAAGGACTTTACAACGCAGAATACATTGACGACATCAAGTTCTGCCTGCTCCTCGAAATTGCAAACGGCGGCGCACCTTACTCCTTCGAACAGTGGACGGACAGCTTTGTTCCGTACCTCATTGAAAAATACTTCAAGCATCCCAGCTACATGAGAATTGAAAATAAGGCAGTCATTGACCACTTCGGCGGCTCGATCGGCAAGTACGTTGGTCGTGAAGTTGGTATCCAGTGCATGGAATACCTCGAAGAAGAACTCAAGAAGATCGGTTACGACGGCGCTTACTGGGTACACTGCGGTTCACCCAGCGAAAGCTATGAAGGAATGGGATTTGCAGGCGCACACGCATACAGCTGGGGCGTTCCCGGAAACGGCGCTGAAGCTAACAAGAACGGCATAATGGGTTACTACAATGCATCCGAAAAGGAATGGGCAATTCCGACGGTCAGCGTTGGTTACACCAATACTCCTTGGGGCAAGACCAGAACTCCGTTCATCTCCAAAGAAGACTACATCGACGTATGTAACTGGATTAAGAACGATTACCTGCCGAAGTACGCAAAGACCGAAACCCAGAAGAAACTCGTTTGGATTTCGACCTGGAACGAATACGGCGAAGGTACGTTCGTAATGCCGACGACCGATGAAAAGGGATTCCAGTATCTCGATACAATCAGAAATACGTTCACTAAGGGCGACGCTGCGGATCTTGCAAAGATCGACGTTTACCCGACGGCTTCTCAGCTCGAGAGAATTACTCACCAGTATCCTCAGTACAGACACCTCTTAAGAAAGAATCAGACGTACTCTGAAGTGGTTAAGGAAGGCGGCGTAGAAACACTTTACACCATCGACTTTACCGATCCTTCGCTCGAAGTTTCTGAAGGTTGGGTTTGGTGTGCCGACGGACTCAAGAAGGATCCCAACAACGGTATTACCGGTTCTTGCAGACTCGCACACGAAACGATCATCTATATGGATGAAGCACGCTGGGCATCGTTCTGTCCCGATGGAGTTCCCACAGCGAAGATTAACTCGATAGTAATCAACGCTAAGATTCCGAAGGGCGAAACAATGAAGATATTCTTCAAGACGTCCAACGCTAACTCCTGGAACGAAGAAAAAGCTTACACGTTCCCGGCAGCTGAAGAAAATGTAATGACTCAGTTCGTACTCGATCCTAACAAACTCAGAGGATTCACGGGCGACCTCATCGCATTCAGAATTGACCCTGTTGGACAGGTAGGCTCCAAGTTTGCTGTTAAGTCGATTGAAATCCTCGTTAATACAGGCGCATCTGTTTCGAAGATATTCAACATCAACGGCGTAAACTTCACGTTCCCGCAGATTCCTGAAGTTATGGACAACAACGACGTTTGCGTTCCGTTTGACCCGTCAATCGGTATGGACTTCAACCTTAACGCATTCCACGTTTGGGATAAGGCTAAACAGGAACTCACGCTCAACTTCATAGGACATCAGTTCGTATTCACGGTTGGCTCCGATAAGTACATGCTCGACGGTAAAGAAATGAACCTCGGATACACGCTTACCGAAAAAGACCAGCTGCCTATGGTTCCGATCAACCAGATCTGCGACGTAATGGATTACAGCTACGAAGTTAACTCCGACGGCGAAATCCAGATCATCACACCCGCAAAGGCATACTTTGAATCGATGAAGACAGACCCCGTTCCGGGATGCTGGGAATTCAATACTCCCGGTGATACCGAAGGCTGGTCGTCATCCTTCATGAGCCTCACGGTTGCAGGCGGTTACATGAGATGTCAGTCTGTTAACATGGTTGACAACGACCCTGTTCTCTATCAGACAATAGCTCAGAATCTCGACACAAACTACTACAACCAGGTTGAAATGAGAGTAAGATATCAGTACAGTGCAGACTACATCTCGCACAGCCAGATATTCTTCAAGAACAGCAAGCCTTACAGCGAGAGCAACAGTATCAACTTTGTTCACGAGACAAAGGATACTAACGGCGAATGGATAACCTTAACCGTTGACCTTACCAAGAGAGAAACTTGGAAAGAAACAGTTACGGCGCTCCGCTTCGACCCGTTTGATGCATTCGGATACTATGATATCGACTACATCAGATTCTCGCACGTTGAATAATCTTTAATAAAAGATAATTCAAATCGGCAGACCGAAAGGTCTGCCGATTTTTTTGCAATTTTCCGTTGCAATTTAAGAACAAATTTGATATAATAAAGCAGAATTCGTTTTACGGAGATGGCTTGATGGAAAACAGTTGCCAAAACAGCTTCAAAAAGGGAGTAATAGACGGACTTCCTATAGGACTCGGATATCTGTCGGTGTCGTTCGCCTTTGGAATAAAGGCAGTGCAGCAGGGCTTTCCAGCACCGCTTGCGGTGCTTATGTCGATGACAAATCTTACGTCGGCGGGACAGTTTGCGGGGCTCGACCTGATAATTGCGGGCGGAAGCTTTGTGGAAATGGCGCTCACGCAGTTTATAATAAATCTGAGATACGCACTAATGTCGATATCGCTTTCGCAGAAACTCTCGGAAAAGGTAACGCTGATTCAGAGAATGCTTATTGCGTTCGGAAATACCGACGAGGTGTTCGCCGTCGCCGTTTCGAACAGGGAAAAGGTCGGTAAAAAGTATATGTACGGACTGATACTTCTTCCGTATATCGGCTGGTCGCTCGGCACGCTGACGGGCGCGGTTGCCGGCAATATTCTGCCGGAAAGCCTCATTACCGCACTAGGAATTGCAATTTACGGCATGTTCGTCGCAATCGTAGTTCCGCCCATGAAAAAATCAAGGACTGTCGCAATAGTCGTCGCAATAGCAATAGCGCTCAACTGTATTTTCAAGTACACGCCGTATCTGTCGCAGGTGTCGTCGGGATTCGTTATAATAATCTGCGCGGTGGCGGCAGCCGCAATCGGCGCATTGATACAGCCGATAAACGACGTGGGCGCACCCGAAAGGACGGAGGAGTGATTTATGAAAATCAGTTCTTATATAATCATAAACCTTGCCGTCATGGCGCTCGTTACGTATCTTATAAGAGCGGTCGCGCTGATACTGATAAGGAAGAAAATCGAAAATAAGTTTATAAAATCATTTTTGTACTATATTCCGTACGCCGTGCTTGCGGCAATGACCATTCCCGCGATATTTACGTCGACGGGAAGCGTGTATTCGGCGGTTTTGGGACTTGTCGTTGCGGTTGTCGTCGCTTTTTTCGAAAGGGGACTTGTTACTGTAGCGCTTTCGGCGTGCGTTACGGTGTTCGTAACGGAATTTCTGATGAAAATTATGTAAAAAAACAAAAAAACGGCGGCAGAATTTCTGCCGCCGTTTTTGCATAAGGCTTTGACATAAATATAAAAATATGATAATATATAATAGTAAAGTTGTATGCAAAATCGAAAAAAGGTGAGAAAAATGGCGGAAAAATTGTCATTGATGAATAACGTGAATATGTCGGAGTATTCCTCCATGAAAACGGGAGGAATTGCAGAAAGATGCTTTTTCCCGCAGGACGAAAAGCAGCTTGTCGACGCATTAAAGACGCTTGAAAGGGAAAAAATAAAATATTACGTGCTCGGCAACATGTCAAACGTGCTTGTCCCCGACGGAAAACTGGATTTTGTACCCGTAATCACGACAAAAATGACGAAAACCGAAAAAAAGGAAGCTGACGGAAAGCTGCACGTCTACGCCTGTGCCGGAGTGAAGCTCACAAAGCTTGCATACGAGATATGCGATATGGGTTACCTCGGCGCGGAGTTTGCATACGGAATTCCCGGTACCGTAGGAGGCGCCGTTTTCATGAACGCGGGCGCCTACGGCTCCGAAATAAAGGAAATTGCGGATTTTGTCGATTTTTACGATATTGAAAAAGACGAAATACAAAGAATTGATAACGAAAACTGTGATTTCGGTTACAGAACGAGCGCTTTTCAGAGCAGAAAAGGCGTAATTTTAGGAGCGTCGTTTACTTTTGAAAAGGGAAACAGGGACGAAATATTAACGCGCGCCAAGGAAACCATGCAAAAAAGGATAGATAAACAGCCGCTTGAATATCCGTCCTGCGGAAGCGCGTTCAAACGCCCCGAAGGCATGTTTGCGGGCAAACTCATAGAGGACAGCGGCTTAAAGGGAAAAAGCGTCGGGGGAGCTATGGTGTCGGAAAAACACGCGGGCTTTATAATAAATAAGGGAAACGCTACCACAAACGACGTAAAGGAACTTATAGAACTTGTACAAAAAAAGGTAAAGGAAAAATTCGGGGTAAAACTTGAGCCCGAAATAAGAATACTGTAAAAAGGAAATGGAAAAGGAAAAAACTTTCAACGTACGCGTAAAAGAACAGTTAAAAAGCGTAAAGCCGGATAAAGCGTGCTGTAAAAAGGCGCTCGAATACGGAAAAAAAGTCTTTGAGAGCAGGGATTTTACGTTCATAGACAAGGAAAACATAAAATGCCCCGCATGCGCGCAGGCATTCCTTCGCGGCGTGTTTTTGTCGCGCGGTAACGTAAATTCGCCCGATAAGGGACACCACCTCGAAATCGACCTTGAAACAAGGGTTGAGGCGGACGAGCTTTCGGCGTTCCTCGCCGAAAACGGCTTTGACGTGAAGACGTCGAAAAGGAGAAATAAAAGCATAGTCTATTTCAAGGACGGAGATACGATTTTCGGTTTCCTCAGCTTTATCGGCGCGCAAAAGAGCGCGTTTGAGTTTCTGGAAACGATAATCGAAAAGCAGGTGCGCAACGACTGCAACAGAAAGAGCAATTTCGATACGGCAAACATAAAAAAATCGACCGACGCGGGAGCAAAGCACATAAAGGCGATAAAATATCTAAAAGATAATAAAATTCTGGAAAAAATGTCGGACAAGCTGCAATATACGGCGACGCTCAAGCTCGAAAACCCGTCGCTGACGCTGTCAGAACTTGCGGAACTCCACGCTCCGCCCATAACCAAATCGTGCGTAAACCACAGACTTGCAAATCTGGTCGAAAGATACGAAAAAGCGGAGTCGAAAAAATAATTTTTGCAAAAAACAAACGAAATGAGGTGAAACGGATGGCAGACGGAAAATTTGTCCACTTACATTTACACAGCGAGTATAGTCTTCTTGACGGCGCGTGCAGAATATCGGATATTCCGCAGGCGGTAAAGGACGCAGGACAGACGGCGGTCGCAATAACCGACCACGGCGTGATGTATGGCGCGGTTGCGTTTTTCAGACAGTGTAAGGAGGCGGGCGTAAAGCCGATAATCGGCTGCGAAATTTATGTCGCCCCCGCTTCACGCTTCAGTAAAAGCAAGGAAAGCGACGCCGACTATTCGCATCTGGTTTTGCTGTGCAAAAACGAGACGGGCTATAAAAATCTCGTAAAAATCGTGTCAAGAGCGTATACTGAGGGCTTTTATTCAAAGCCGAGAGCCGATATCGAACTTCTGCGCGGACATGCGGACGGTCTTGTCGCGCTTTCCGCCTGCCTTTCGGGATATATCCCTAAGCATATTTTAAAAGGCGACATAAGCGGCGCCGAGGAATACGCGAAAACGCTTGAAGAAATATTCGGAAAAGGCAATTTTTACCTTGAACTGCAGAATCGCGGCATTGAGAAACAAAAAACGGTAAACAAGGCGCTCGTCAATATGTCGAAAAAACTCGGTATCCCGCTTGTCGCGACAAACGACGTGCATTATCTCAAAAAAGAGGACGCCGAGCTTCAGACGATACTCATGTGTATCCAGATGAATAAAACGCTGTCCGAAAAGAGCGAGGTCGCGTTCGATACCGAGGAATTCTACTTAAAAAGCACGGACGAGATGTACGAACTGTTTTCGGACGTTCCCGAAGCGCTCGAAAACACCGTGAAAATCGCGAAAATGTGCGATTTCGAATTCAATTTCGACAACATAATGATACCCGCGTTCAAAACGCCCGACGGACTTTCTCCGAAGGAGTACTTAAAAAAACTGTGCGACGAGGGCAAGGAAAAAAGATATGCAAAAATGACCGGGGACGGGGAATTCCTGGATAAAAAAATATATGAGGAAAGACTGAACTATGAGCTCGGAGTAATAGACTCAATGGGCTACGACGAGTATTTTCTCATTGTAAACGACTTTATTTCCTACGCAAAATTAAAAAAAATACCCGTAGGGCCCGGCAGAGGCTCGGGCGCGGGCAGCCTTGCCGCGTATTTTCTCGGAATTACCGACGTAAATCCGATAAAGTATAATCTGCTTTTCGAGAGATTCTTAAATCCCGAAAGGGTAAGCATGCCCGATTTCGACGTCGATTTCTGCTATGAAAGACGCTCGGAGGTAAAGGAATACCTCGCCGAAAAATACGGAAGAGACCACGTTTCCGAAATAGTAACCTTCGGAACCATGGCGGCAAGGGCGGCGGTGCGGGACGTCGGCAGAGTTATGAATATAAACTATAACGACGTCGACAGCGTTGCAAAAAACATTCCAATGAAGCTCGGAATAACGATAGATAAGGCGCTTGAGGAAAATAAGGAGCTTATGAACATATATAAAAGCTCCCCAGGCTTGCGCGCCATGATAGATTACGCAAAAAAGCTCGAGGGCATGCCGAGGCACGCGTCGGTGCATGCGGCGGGAGTCGTTATCATGGATAAACCCATAGACGAATATGTGCCGCTTGCCGTAAACAGGGATACCGTGGTAACGCAGTATACCATGAACGACGTTGCGGATATAGGACTTCTCAAAATAGACCTTCTCGGAATACGCTATCTTACCGTAATATCCGATACCGAAAAGGAAATACAGAAGACAAATCCCGATTTTGATATGGAAAAAGCCGATTATAACGACGAAAAGACGTATAAACTCATATCGGCGGGAAAAACCGACGGCGTGTTCCAGCTCGAATCGGGCGGAATGAAAAAGCTGCTTATAAATATGAAGCCCGAAAACATAGAGGATATAACGGCGGCAATATCGCTTTACCGCCCGGGCCCGATGGACAGTATCCCGAAATACCTCGAAAACAGAAAAAATCCCGAAAAGATAAAATACGACGTCCCCGAGCTTGAAAAAATACTGTCGGTAACAAACGGCTGTATCGTTTATCAGGAGCAGGTAATGCAGATTTTCCGCAGACTTGCGGGCTATTCGTACGGCAGAGCGGATATAGTAAGACGCGCCATGAGCAAGAAAAAGATCAAGGTTATGGAAGAAGAGCGCGAATACTTTATCGACGGCAAAAAGGACGAAAACGGAAACGTCGAATGTATAGGCGCCGTAAATAACGGCGTAAAAAGGGAAATTGCCGAAAAGTTGTATCGCGAAATGAGCGAATTTGCAAAATACGCATTCAATAAGTCCCACGCAGTGTGCTATGCGTACGTCGCATTCCGCTCGGCGTATCTTAAAGCAAATTATCCGAAGGAATATATGTGCGCGCTCATTACCAGCGTTCACGAAAACGCGTCGAAGGTCGCAAAATATATAGGCGACTGCAAGAGCATGGGAATAAAGGTGCTTCCGCCCGATATTAATAAAAGCGAAATGAATTTTTCGTGCGAGAAAGGCGAAAACGCAATACGCTTCGGACTTCTCGGAATAAAGGGAGTGGGAAGAAACTTTATTTCCGCCGTCCTTAAAGAGAGGAAAAACGGAGCCTTCAAGTCGCTTGAAGACCTGCTCACGAGACTTTCGCAGGGCGAAATGAATAAACATATGATAGAAAGCCTCATCATGTGCGGAGCGTTCGACGAGTTCGGACAAACAAGACGCTCTATGCTTGCGGTGTACGATAGGGCGCTTGAAACCGTCGCAAAGCGCAACCGCGCGAATATAAGCGGACAGTACGATATGTTTTCTTCACCCGTTTCGGGGGACGAAAAGGCGTTTTCCGCGCTCAATATAGATTATCCCGATTTTCCCGAGTTCAGTATACCCGAAAAGCTCGCGCTCGAAAAGGAGGTCGCGGGAATATATCTTTCGGGACACCCGCTGGAAGAATTTTCGGATATTGCCTCCGAAATGAAGGCGGTAACGAGCGCCGACATATACGAGGCGGCGAATAATGCCGATTCATCCGAAAGCCTTCGCGAAAAGCAGAGCGTAAATATGCTCGGCATAATAAAGAGCAAAAAGGTAACCACGACGAAAAAAGGGCAGAACATGGCGTTTGTCGTAATCGAGGACGAATACGGCGAAACGGAAGCGATAGTTTTCCCGAACGTGTACGAAAATCTCACTTTCGCTCTTAATCCGTCGGACGTCGTGTGCGTGTCGGGCGAGCTTTCCTTCAAAGATACCGCCGAGGAGGACGAAAACGGCGAAATAATCCGCGAGGGCAAAATACTCGCATCGAAAATAGTCCCCGTCGAAGAGCTGAAAGCACAAAAAGAAAGCGAGCCTGACAATAATACCTTCACGCTGTCTTTTGCAAAAAACAATAAACAAAATA
>JAEESG010000132.1 GCA_016286245.1 Clostridiales bacterium
GTCGACGCCTTCGAAAATTATATAATACCTCTCTCCCGCTTTTTTTTCGACGTCAAACGTGCGCCGGTAGTGCCAGCACGGGTTTTCGTGCGGCAGATTCGGGAGCATTACGGGAAACGGGTATCTGCTGTTAAGATACTGTATGTTATCAAAGCCGTGCATCTGAACGCACGACGGCACGGGAATCAACTTTTCAAGTTTTTCGGAAACGTTGAAATCCTCGGGGCATGAAAGCTGTTTTATCTGCCACGTTCCGTCAAGAGACGTAAATTTCGAGCTTGATTTTCTGTCGGTTATGCCGTGAATTGTTTTTATTTCGTCCTTTTCGTCAAAAGGAATATAGTAACTTCTGTGCTTTTGCGTGCCTGTTCTGTCAAATTTCTTATATTCGTTCATATATATTTCTCCCGTTCCGTTTTTAGTTTAATACGCAGATTCCGCCCGAATTTCTTATCCTCATAAGGTAACAAGAATTTTTACCGAAAACGCTTTCCATGGTTTCGACGTAGCGGTTTACCGCATTATTCGGCACGAACGCAAGAATCGTTCCGGCAAAGCCCCCTCCGTGTACGCGCACGGCGCCGTCTTTTTCAAGAATTCTCCTGCTGAGCGCTATTGCAAGCGGGAGCGCCTGATTTTGCGGCGTTTTTGTCGAATAGAGGTTTTGTAAAAGATTTCCCGACGACTCGCCCGACTCGTTGACAAGCTTCAAAAACCGCTCGAAATCGCCGTCCTTAAGTGCCTGCGCTTCTGCGTGCGCCCGTACGGTTTCAGAGAAAAAGTGCATTGCGCGAAGCAGCGCGCGGTCGGAGCATTTTTCCCGGAGAAGCGGAATTTTTGCGTAAAATTCGCTTTCGTCCACTTCGCTGAGTACTTCTTTTCCGAAAAACTCGGAGACGCTTCTCATTTCGCTTCTTATCGCGTCGTAATCGTCGGTGAGGTTTTCGTGGCTGCTTTTGGTATCGGTTATGCAAAGCGTATATGCGCATTTTTCCATATCAAAATCTATTTTCTCGATAAAAGGGTTTTCGGGATTTTTGAAATCTATCGAAACGAGCGAACCGCATGCGCAGACCGTCTGGTCGAGAAGTCCGCAGCTCTTTCCGAAATAGACGTTTTCGGCGTATTTTCCGATTTGTGCGATTTCAAAGGGCGTGCATCTGTTTTCGTTGTATTTTGTGTTGACAACCGTGCCGATAAGCGTCTCGAACGCCGCCGACGAGGACAGTCCCCCGCCCTTTATTATATCGGAAACGGTATACATATCAAAGCCCGAAACGGCGGCGCCCTTTTCTTTGAAAGCGGAAACGATTCCCCTCGTTATCGCCTGCGTACCGTCGTCTTTCGGGTTTACGTCAAGATTATCAAGCGAAATTTCGGCAAAATCAAACCCTTTTGATTTTATTCTGATAACTTTTTCATCATGGAATGACACAACCGCAATTACGTCGCAGTTTACCGCGCCCGCAAGCACGACGCCGTTCTGGTGGTCGGTGTGGTTTCCACCGATTTCCGTTCTGCCGGGCGACGAAAAAATGCTGACGTCGCGCCTGTTCGGGAAAATTTCAGAAAATACGCGTACCGCTTCGAGATATCTGTCTTTCTGCTTATTTACCGTCCCGCCGTCTTTTCCGTAAAGGCGTGCGAACGTGTCGTCAAGTTTGCTGTTTTTGATTTCTTCAATGCATTTTGAAAGTTCCATAAATACTACCTTTCCGCAAAGGCAAAACGCTTGTTTTTTCGTGCCTTTTCTTAAAATAATTATATAATTTTATCGTCTGTTTGTCAACAAACAATCGGAGAAAAAAAGAACGCATAAAAGCGTTCCTTTTTAGAATTATATATGTATTATTTTTTCATTTCATAATCATCGCTACTTTTTATAAACTATTAATTGTATGTTCATTGTAAACCAACATTTTATTTTTGTTTAATATTGAATATTCAACGTTTTTTCCTTTAACACACACAATATCATTAAATATGTGTGCAACATCTATTAAACAAATGTCGTTTCCGGCAAATTTCATTTTAATGTTTTTATTGTTTGTCTGTGATATTTTTCCATGCGTGTAACCATCAATATATACCATGTTTTGCCAAACATCTAAAGCGTCAAACTCTTCTCTGCTTTTTGCTATTAACAGCGGTATTACATGATGTAATTCAAATCCTGTTATTTTGCTTACATTATGGTTTATAAAATACTCATCTTTTGCTTTTTTTGAGCGCGCCAATTTTTTAGGATTTTTATAAAGTGCATCCTTGCCAATTTTTATAAACAATAAATCTTTATATTTTTCTAATCCTTTCTCAAACAGAACTGTTTGATCCATTAACATAAATATTTGTTGTGCTTCGTTTTTCCAATTACCAAAATCTCTTTTATTTGTTTTGTCTCCGGAAAAATTTTTGGGATTACAATATTCAGAAACAGTATCTACAACTGCATTTTGCTGAATTTTAGACATTGATCTGTATTCTTGCATAAAATCAACAAGTTCCGTTCGTGAATAATAATGCCCGTTCAAAATTTTACCCATATAAGATATAAAAAACATAAATTCATAAATCGAAATGTTGTTATCAGAATTACTTTTTACAATTTCCAATAAATCATTTGCTAAACCATGTGTCAATATATCAACCGCTTTAGTATAAATCAATTTTTTTTGAAAAGTATCATTTTTATTTTTTATAAGATCTATTGCTGTATCAGTAAGCGAAACATAT
>JAEESG010000035.1 GCA_016286245.1 Clostridiales bacterium
TCTGAAAACCTTTGATAAGTGTTACTTTGCAGTTATTACGATAGACAGAAGTTACGTATAGCAATTTGAAAGGATGATTTGATTATGGCTGAGAACAAAACTCCTACAAACTGCGACCTCTGCTGCTATTTCAAAAGCGACGAGGACTCGGGGCTTCACGTTTGCAGCATGGCTCTCGACGAAGACGAGATGCTGTATTTTCTCAAGGGCAAATTTTACAACTGTCCCTATTTCAAGCCGTACGACGAGTACGGAATCGCAAGAAAACAAATCTGACGCGCAAAACAAAAATCCCGAAAGATTAAATCTTTCGGGATTTTTTATTATTTTATTTTACAGATACTGACTTACGTCTTCTCCGTCAAGAAAGTAGTCCATAAGGATATTCATAGTCTCCTCGTCCACCTCGTTGCTTACCTTTGTGATGAACTGCGAGCGCTTATTGTTATCCCAGTTCTTCACAATACTCTTGATGCTTGCAATCTGCGAGCTGTACTGCGTTTTTACGAACTCCTTATCGATAAGGAATGTTTCGGATTTTGCGATAACGTCGTTGAGCACCTGCTTCATAATCGACCTTACCTGCTTTTCCTCGCTGTCGACAAGTTTCAGGTTTGAAACGTACTGCACGGCCTTCTTCAAGGCGTTTATGACCTCGGGATCGTTGGGATTTTCCTTATGCTTGAACACCGCGTAAAACTCGGTATCCTGATTTATCGTATATCCCGGTACGTTCACTTCGTCTCCGTCCTCGTCAAGCGACCAGTACAAGAAATCATAGTTATCTTTATGCGGGTCTGCGGGAGGCGTCGCCTTATTGCCCTGAGTTACCGTTTCGGTTTTTATTATCTCGCCGTCCTTATAAAACAGAACCTGACAGTTAATAATAACCACTTCTTTTTCAAACACCGCATAGAACGAAGTATTGCTATTTATCGTATATTTACTTACGTCAACCTCGCTTCCGTTTTCACTTGTCGACCAGTATCTGAACTCAAAGCCTTCTTTTCTCGGGTTTGTTGACGGCGCGGATACTGACGTTCCCTGCTCTACGCCGTCATTTTCCGCGAAAAGCTTTCCGTCGGCATAGAATTTGACGCTGCAATATACGATATTCTTCTCATATACCGCATAAAACGCAGTATCTCTATTTATTGCATAGGTATTTAAGTCAACTTCGTTTCCGTTTTCGGTAAGCGACCAGTATTTGAAGGTATATCCTTCTATTTCGGGGTCTATCGGAGGTGCAACCGCCGACGTGCCCTGCACGACGTTACGGTTTTCGTAGTAAAATACACCGTTCGAATAGAAAGTTACGGTATGATATACGATATTCTTTGCGTATACCGCGTACAGACTTACGTCCTTCTTTACCGCGTAGGTATCGAGGTTCAATTCGCTTCCGTTTTCGGTTTCGGACCAGTATCTGAACGAAAATCCCTCTTTTTTGGGCGCTGTCGGCGGGTCTACCGTCTTTCCGTCGTCAACCTTTACAGTTGCGATTTCCTTGCCGTCGGCAAAGAATTTTACGGTACGCGTAATTATAATTTCCTGCTTTTCAAACACGGCGTAGAACGTAAGGTCGGAATCTATTTCCGTAAATTCGCTTGAATTATCCTTTCCGTTCTCGGTTTTGGACCAGTGCTTGAACACGTATTCCTCTTTATCCGGGTTTTTGGGCGGTCTTACGTCCTGTCCCTCCTGAATCTGGTATTCCTTCAAGAGATTTCCGTCAACCATGAATTTTACCGAATAAAGCTTTGCGAAAACTGCGTAATACGTAATATTCGTCTTTACCGCAACGAGTGTAACGTCCGTTTCTTCTCCGTTTTCGTACTTTGACCAGTGCAAAAACTTATATCCGTCTTTTCCGGGATTCTGCGGGCGGCGCGGGTATTTACTCTTTTCCACGGTCTGCTTATCGAACTCTTCTCCGTCAACAAGGAATCTTACGGTAAACGTTTCGGTCTGCTGCGTTCCGCCGCCGCTTCCGCCTCCGCCTCCGCCGCCTCCGCCACCGCCGGAAGCACCGGATTCACCGGAGGTATCGGACGAGACGAACACCGCTTCAAACGTTACGTCCTTCGTTACCTTATATGACGCAATTTCAATTACGGTTGTCGTGCCTTCTTCCGCCCAGCCGGTAAACTTCTTACCGGATTTTTCGGGATTATATGCGGGAGCCGTCGGAATTTCGCCGTATTTTACGGTCTGTTCTTTTACAACCTGTCCCGACGCCATAAATTTTACGGTATACTGTGCTTCCTCGAATATTGCGTACGCGTAAACCGCTTGATTATCATAAAACACATAAGTATTATCGAGAATCGGGAATTCGTCCTCGGTTTCGGGGTTTGCAAGCGACCAGCCCGCAAATCTCTTTCCCTCGGGGGCGTTTGTTACCGTCGGAAATTCGTTTAAGGTCTTTCCGATTTCAACCGTTCTTGTGTCTGTGTTATCGCCGTTTTTGAAATATACGGTGCAGTATGCTATGTCTATTTTTATATTGGAATACGGCGCTATCGCCACGGCAAGTTCATACCTTTTCATGTATTCCGTTGCCCTGAAATTTCCGTTTTCAAGCGGAATTATCAGATTTTGGGCGATAATTCTCACGTAATCTTTCGCCCAGTCGGATACGGTATCGTTTATAACCACGGGCAGTCCCAAATCATACGGTTTTATAATCCTGCACAAAATTGCGCAGACTTCTTCTCTCGTTATGGGGTCGTTCGGACGGAACGTTCCCACGTCGTCGCCCTGCACATATCCCGCTTTCTGTCCCGCAAGCACGTACGGAATATACCACTCGTTGGGAACGAGGTCAATAAATCCCGCAGCTCCCTCGGTATCGGTAAATCCGAACGTGAGGTTTATCATTTTACACATTTCCGCCCTCGTTATCGTGGCAAAAGGACGGAACGTGCCGTCGGGATAGCCGTTGAGCACGCCGTTGTTCACGAGCTTATACACGGGCTCCTTATAAATCGCAGTTTCCTCTATATCGCTGAATTTTACGGTTTCTCCGGAAACCGCGAGCGTCAGCAGAAGCGTCAGTGCAAAAACCGCGGATATAATTTTTAAAGTGTTTTTTTTCTTCATATTTACCATATCCTTGCAATATTAAAGGGGTTGAAATACTTTTGTCTTTTATGCAAAGCGGCAGACAATGATGTCTGCCGCAGTTGCATTTACCAAATACTTTGTTTTACGGTTTAGTCTACGAGCCAGCCTCTGGATACTTCAACCGTTATGTTCTTCTTTGTTATCGACTTATAATCGCCCTTTACAAAGAGGTCAAACAGTGTGTCAATCGTGTAGAATTCGCCGTCTTTCTTTGTAAACAAGCCGTGCAGCGTTTCTTTTGCCTTATTGTATTCGCCTTCGTCATATACTCTGTTAAGCTTGGATGCCGCATACTTATCAAGGAGTTTTTCAATCTGCGTGCCGAACTTGTCTTCCGCCTTTTCAAGCGCGCTGTTGAATACCTTGTTTGCCTGTTCTTTGCTTACTATCTTATCGAGGTATGCCTTGATTCCGAACTTATTGAGGTATTCAACCATATCGGGATCGGATTCAATGTCTGCCACGATTTCGGTAAGAGTTGTGGGAAGTCCGTTCGTTGCATAATCAACAAGCGTGTTATTGATGAAGTTTGCAATGTTGAGAACTCTGTCTTCAACTATGTCGTATACGGCTTCTCTGTCTGCTTCGTCAACGTTTGCATCGTCATAGAACCATGCAACTCCATCGTCAAGAAGGTCTGCAAACGCTTTTACAAGGCCGTAGTATTCGTCGAACGACTTGAGCGAGTATCCGCTTTCTTCCGCAAGGTATCCGTTATCTGCGCCGTCGAACCACTTATTTACATTCATGAATTCTTCATAGGAATCCTTGTACGGGTTTTCGTCGTAGTAGTGATAATACGGACCGAACTGTGCGGACGTTTCAAGTCTGCCTTCAACAAGCGGTTTAACGTCTAAAGCGTGGATGAGCGCCGGTTCAAAGATATCGCTTACGGGATTGATGTGGATCCACATGCCCGCATCGATATAGTAATCTGTTCCGGGGTTAGCTCTTGCGTTATCAACAGCCGCTCTGAATGCGTTCATGTACTCGTTATAGTGTCTGTTGAATACTTCTTCTATAGCGGTCATAGGAAGGTAAGGAATGAGTTTTGCGGGGATCTTGCTCTTTATGAAGTCGAAGTTATATCTTTCGCCCTTAGCAAGTATCGGTTCGAAGATGAACAGGTTGTCGCTGTTGACGGTCAACTGTTCCTCTTCCTTGAATTCTCTCTTGAATTCTGCTATAGCGGCAAGCTTTACGGGATCCGATCCGCCGGGAATATTCTCGTCTATAAGTTCGTTTGCGGTTGCTTCGCCGATAGCCTTAATAAATCTTATATATCTGTGCTGGTTGAGTATGTTCTTATCCGTCGTGTTATCAAGGAGTCCCTTGTCAACAAGCTTCTGGAGAAGTTTGTCTTCAGCAGCATTGTATGCCTGTCTTGCAACGCCTTCGTTTATGAAGATGAAGTCCTTGAAGGAATCCATCGCACGAATCGTGCTGTCGTAAGGCACTTCAGCAGTGAACGGTACTCTCGAGTAATCGGGAGCCGTAAGAACAACCGTCGCCATCTTGATGTTTGCGTAAACGTCGATGTCGTGATCTACGACTACCGTGCTGTCGAACAACGTCCATTCGCTGTCTGCGTCGGGTTTATAGTACCAGCCCGCAACGATTTCATGTTCGTCGTCTATTTCGAGCTCTGCGTAAATCGAAGCGATACCGCGGTTTCTCTTGAATCCTATCCACGAAAGTGTGTCTTCGGGGAACTGGTCTTCGGGAAGGGTGTCGCCCTCGTCCAAATCAATCTCATCTATGAGCTCTTCGCCGGGATCACGGGTTTCATCATAGAATCTTACGGTAACCGTCGTGATATATACTATGTAGAGGTCGAGGTCGCCTGTCGGTGCTACCGTGAAATCGTATGGCGTATCGCTCTCTATTTCTTCCGCCCAGTAGCTTCTGGTTCCCGCTACTTCCGGAATGTCGAGTTCTTCGGCAAGGTCGCCTGCGTTTATCGTCTTGGTATCGATAACCGTCGTACCATCTTCGTTATAGTACGTAATTGTGTACGTCGTTACCGGCGTCTGCTTATATACTCTGTAGAGTGTTACGTCGCCGGTCGGTGCTACCGTGAAATCAAACGCTGTGTCGCCGTCCACTGTTTCGGACCAGTACTTAATATCATAATCCGCTTTATCGGGTATTTCAAGTTCTTCGGCAAAGTCGCCTGCGTTTATCGTCTTGGTATCAACAACCGCCGTACCGTCTTCGTTATAGTACGTAATCGTGTACGTCGTTACGGGGATGGGCTTATATACTCTGTAAAGTATAAGGTCGCCTTCGAGAACCTGCGTGAAGTCATACGCGTCGTCGCCGTTCTGAGCTTCAGACCAGTATGAATTGCAGCCCACAACGACGGGGATATCAAGTTCTTCCGCACTTCCGCCGTAATTTACGGTCCTGGTTTCGAGGTCGTTGCCGTCTTCGTCTCTGTACGTTACCTGATAAGTGATCTGCTTATATACCTGATAGAGTGTAACGTCGCCTTCGGGTGCGGTATTAAAGTCAAACGGTGTATCGCCGTTCTTTGTTTCCGACCAGTATGCGTTGAAGCCTAATCTTTCGGGTATTGCAAGGTTTTCAGCCTTTGCGCCCGCGTCTATCGTCTTTGTGTCGACAATGTCGGAGCCGTCTTCGTTGTAGTACGTAATTGTGTACGTCGTTGCGAGTATGGGTTTATATACTCTGTGGAGTTCAATATCGCTGTTAAGAACGGTGTTGAAGTCGAACGGTTCGCCGCCGACCGTCTCGGACCAGTATGCTTCGCTGCCTACCAATTCGGGAATGGCAATGTTTTCCGCTTTATATCCCTGATCCGCGCCTACCGTCTTTTCTTCGAGAAAGTCGCCGTTTTCATCATAATATTTTACGGTATAATCGGCTGCGGGATTAGGCTTATAAACTGCATAGAGTTTCGTTTCGCCCTTAATCGGTTTTGTGAAGTCGAACGCCACGTCGCCGTTTTTGGTTTCGGACCAGTATGCGTAACTGCCCGCTCTTTCGGGAATTTCAAGATTTTCGGCTGTTTTATTGTATTCAACCTGTCTTGTATACAGAACCGCCGTGCCGTCTTCGTTATAGTAGTTTACCGTGTAATTGTTTACGGTATAGAATGCGTACAGGTTGCGGTCTGCCGTGATAAGAGTATTGAAATCAAATCTGTTTCCGAGCTGATCGCCCCAGTAAGCGAACGTGTGTCCTTCTTTTTCGGGACCTGCGGGAGCCGCAACTCTCATGCCGGAGCGTACTCTCTTATATGCATAGGAGTCTGCGTCGCCCGGATCTTTATAGAAGTATACGTTATAATACTTATAGTTTCCGCCGCCGCCACCGCCGGTTATTCTTCCGGATACCGGTTCCGGCTCTTTATCCTTAAGGAACGTTGCCGGTGTATATTCGGTGAGTTTTACGAACGGAGGATCCGTACGGTAGTTATTGAAGTTTACCGTGCCGTTGTTGTCAAAGATAAATACGCCGTCTCTTACGGTAACGTTTTTGAAGGTTACGATGCCTTCACCGCCGCGGGCAACGATTCTTCCGAGAACCGTAACGCTCGAGAGGTTGAAGTCGCCTGCTCCTACGCCGTCCGCAATGATAAGGTCGCCGTTTATCGTAACGTTTTCAAGGTGTACGCCGGGACCTCTGATTATTACCGAGCCTACCGGTGCAACTTCGGAATGATATCCTGCCGTTCCGATATACGTCTTGAACATATTGTGGAAGAGCTGTGCTATTTCCGCTCTTGTGATGTATTCCAGCGGTTTAAGGGTGCCGTCCGGATAGCCGTTTATGTATCCGTATTCAACGAGGCCCGCGATATTCGCCTGTGCCCACGATGCAACGTCGCCCGAATCCGAGAATTTGTCAATTACGGAAATGTTGCCGCTTGTTACGCAAAGTATTCTTGCGATTGCAACAAAAACTTCCTGTCTCGTTATTTTGTTTTCGGGGCTGAACGTCGTTTCGCCCGTACCGTTGAGCGCTCCCATATTATTTGCTTTTGCTATGTCGTCATGGAACCAGTCGGATTCCTTGACGTCGGTATAGCGTGAAATGTCCGCTTTTACCGTCGCGCCGAACGCTCTTACAACGAAAGCCGAAAATTCCGCTCTCGTAAGGTATGCGTCAGGTTTGATAAGGTTGTTTTCATCTCCGATATAAAGACCGTTTTCAACCGCCGCCGTCATTGCCTCGGTTGACCAGTCGTTAGTCGGAAAATCCGGAAAATCAAGTACGCTTGCGGCAAATGCTATGGGCTGGAAAACCATAAGCAGTGAAATTACCGCCGCTATAATGCGTTTGAAATTCTTTGTCATTTGTGTTTCCTTCCTTCCTGAATATATTGCTTGATTTATTTATTATACAAACTTATATAATACGCTTTTTTAAGTTCTTTTTCTTTTTCGTACGCCGAGTTTATCGCGTCAACAAGCGACGTGTCCTTGCCGTTTGCGTTCATAAGCTCCGTAAGCTCGTCCGTTACCGCTTTAACCTGTGCGTCGCACTGTGCTTCAAGTCCTGCTACGTAAGACATGTTTTCGGAAACTATCCTTGCTTTCGTCGCCTGATTTCTTTCCTCTGCGGGAAGCGCCTTGTACTGAGCCTTTATATCGGCTTCAAAGCTTGCAAGCCTGCCTACGAAATCCGCCTTTATGACGTACATTTTCGCAACGAGCTCCGCAACCTTCTGGTTATACGCCTCTTCGGCTTCGGAAAGCTCCTTTTCGGTTTTTTCATTACCCGTAACCGTCGGATTTGTCTGCGTACCCGTATTCGTTCCGGCACCCTGTGTGCTCTTATCGTCTTTCTGCGGTGCGGGAGGCGTTATCTGTGCGTCTCCGCCCTGCGTGTTTTCGTCCGGGTTTACGTCCTGCGTATTTTCGCCCGCGTTTGCGTCGGGCTGCTCGGAATCATTGATTTCGGGCTTCTGCATGGATTCGTAAATCATCGCCGCAAGTTCTTCTTCGGTGAGGCCTCCCTTTTCAATCATTGTGAACATATCGTCCCCGACCGTAACGCCTATATCGGCAAGCGCCTTATCCGTCGCCTGCTTATTTTCATCAATTTTTGCCTGAATATCACTCGTGCTGCTCGTAAGTCCGCGATACAGCGCCATAATATTCGAAAATCCGTACGTCCTTACCGCAATCGCCGCCGCAACGCCGACCACAAGTACAATCGCAACGATTATCATGGTTATTATCTTTACCGGACCGAATCTTTTTTTGCTGTTTTTGCTCATTAATATCACCTCATTTTGGAAAAAGGGCGACTCTTTCCCATGCCGGCAATTATACAAATATATTATATCTGTTTAATATGCTTTTGTCAATACTTTTTACAAACTTATACTTGAATATATTCGCCTTAAAAAAAGAAAAAAGCCGCTTTTTTGTGTTTTTATCAGTTATTGAGACTTTCTTTTTTATTATTTTGTTCCTTTTTTCGTTAATACGGATTAACTTTTACAAAATTGACAAAATTTACCGCTTATGGTATATTACGTAAAAAGCAGTTTATTTTTGCGGAGGAATATATATGAACATTGTCCCCGTCGCCCACATTACAACGGATTTCAAGCATAAATTCGGTCTGCCGCGCCAGGGTGCGAGGGTAAAGGAATTATGCGGGAAAATCGTTTTTACGCCGGAATTCAGAAATCCCGACGCGCTGCGCGGACTCGAAAAATTTTCGCATATCTGGCTGATATTCGATTTTTCAAAATCACACAGAAAAAATTTTTCGCCGACCGTAAGACCTCCGAGACTCGGCGGGAACGTAAACGTCGGCGTTTTTGCAAGCCGCTCGCCTTTCCGTCCGAATTCGATAGGGCTTTCCTGCGTCAGGCTCGAAAGCATCGGATATTCAAAAAAAGACGGTTATTTCCTCAACGTTTCGGGCGTCGACCTGCTTGACAAAACGCCTATATACGATATAAAACCGTATCTTCCCATTGCCGACTGTTTTCCGGACGCGTGCGGAGGGTATTCCGATGAAAACGCGGATCATGCGCTCGAAGTCGTATTTGAAGAAGGCTGTGATAGCGAAACAATGAGCAAAAGCGACCTTACAATCATAAAAAAGTGCATTGCCGAGGACCCGAGGCCGTCTTATCAGGAAAACGAAACGCGGATTTACAAGATGAAATACAAAAAATTCGACGTTTGCTTCAGAATTTGCAAAAATAAAGCCTTTATCACAAAAATCATACCCGACGAAAAATAAAAAATCAGGCGAAAACGCCTGATTTTTATATTATATATTCACTATTTTCTCGATATGATTTCCCGTGCGAGCTCCTTATATGCGGCGGCGCCCTTCGAGTGCTTATCGAAATACATTGCCGGCATGCCGAAGCTCGGCGCTTCCGACAGCCTTACGTTTCTCGGCACGGGCGTTGAAAACAGCTTGTCGGGAAAATGCCTTTTGAGCTCCTCAAGCACCTGCATCGTAAGATTCAGTCTGCCGTCGAACATGGTTACTATGACTCCGAAAAGTTCAAGCGACGGATTATACGTCTTTTTTATCTTCGATATCGTCATCATAAGCATACTCAGCCCCTCCAGCGCGTAATATTCACACTGCATGGGCACGACAACGCCGTCCGCGGCGGAAAGCGAATTTATCGTCAGCAGTCCCAGCGACGGCGGGCAGTCTATTATTATATAATCGTAGTCGCATCTTAACGTATCGAGCGCCTTTTTAAGTTTATACTGTCTTTTTTCCTCGTCGACGAGTTCGATTTCCGCGCCTGCGAGCGATATATCGGCGGGTATGACGTCGAGACCTTTGAATTCGGTTTTTATTATACAATTATACGGATTTTCTCCCGAAAGCAGCTCATAAGACGTTTTTACGCCTTTTTTTGTTATTCCCACTCCGCTCGTCGCGTTGCCCTGCGGGTCAAAATCCACAAGAAGCGTCTTTTTGCCCTCTTCTCCGAGGGAAGAAGCGATATTGACCGCGCTCGTCGTCTTTCCGACTCCACCCTTCTGGTTTGCGAACGCGAGTATTCTGCACTTTATTTCAGAGCCCATTGATATTCTCCTTAAACAGACCTTTTATGCGTCGGTATTCTGATTCATATAGTCGTCGATTGCGTTTTTGAGTTTTACAAGTCCTTCTTCAAGCTCTACGTTATCGAGCTGTGCGCCCGCGGAGTCGAAATGTCCGCCGCCGCCGAGCTTTTCAAGTATGAGCTGAACGTTTATCGTTCCGTCGGAGCGTGAAGAAATATGCACGCTTCCGTCGATTACGCATATCACGAACGACGCGCTGACTTTTTCAAGCGTGAGAAGCTTATCCGCCGCCTTTGACGCGGCTATTTTATCCTTCTCGTGCGCTTCCTTTTCATACACCGATATCGCTATTTTTTCCCTGTATATATGGATATTGTTTTCAAACGCCGTTTCGCGTGTGAAATCTTCTATTGATGTACTGAAAAGCTTATTCGCGTCATACGGGTTTGCGCCTTCGCCTCTCAAATACTGCGCCGCGCCGAACGTCTTGGTTCCGGTGTTTTTGGTAAACTGGTTCGTATCGAGGCTTATACCCGAGAAGAGCAGGTTTGCCTCCGGTCTTGTGAGCGTTCCCGACGGAACGGACTGTTCGAGTATTTCACACATAAGTTCCGACGCCGAGGACGCCGCAGGCTCAATATACGATATTTTCGGCGGATTTACGAATTCTCCCGTCTTCCTGTGGTGGTCGATTACGACAAACGAGCTTGCCGATTCATAAAGCTCCGGCACCTCGAAAAACGTAGGATTATTCACGTCGCACACCACGAGCAGCGTATCCGACCTTATGAGTTCGTGCGCCATTTCCCTGTCGACGAACAGTTCGTCGTATTCCCCCGCCTTATCCCTCATGCTGTCGAATATCTTTTTGAGGTTGAAGTCGTGCACGTTTACGACGACGTTTACGGGAACGCCGTTATATTTTGCTATTCTCGACACGGCGACGCACGACGCTATCGAGTCGTGGTCGGCGTACTTATGTCCCATGGCAATTACGTTTCCGCTGTTTTTGATGAGATTTATAAGCTCGTTTGCAATGACTCTCGAGCGCACTTTTGTCTTCTTCTGCACCGATTTCGACCTGCCGCCGTAGTATTCGACGGAATTTTCGCTCTTTACGACCGCCTGGTCTCCGCCCCTCTGGAGCGCAAGGTCGAGCGCGTTTCTTGCGACGCTCTCCTTTTCGGCGTACGTTCCGTTTATTTTGGAAACGCCTATCGACGCGGTAAACGGCATGGTTATATTATCTATTTCGATTTCCCTTATTTTATCGAGAATATCGAATTTATCCTCGTCGAGCTTTTCAAAATATCTCTGCTCGAAAAGGACGATAAACTTATCCTTATCGTATTCCTTGATTATTCCGCCTATCGACGCGGTCCATTCGTCAAGCACGCCGCCTATCGTCGCAAGCGCCGTTCTCTGCTTATCCTGTATGAACTGCACCGCTTCGGAGAAGTTATCTATCACGATAAACGCAACCATGAGCGATTTCATATCTATTTCGCGTTTCGCGACTCCAAGCGCAGTAATATCGTTCCAGACGGTTATGCAGTATCCCTTGCCCACCGTCGACGTCTTATAGAAATCTATCTCGTATTCGGCGATTTCTGTTTTAATCCGCATTGCTTCCGCGTTATCCCTGAACATTCTTGCGGGACTGAGTGTTGAGCCGAATATTTCGGACAGTTTTTTTCCGTAAAGCGTTCCTTTTTCGTTTGCACACGCCAAAAACGCCTTATTATACCAGACTATCTCTCCCGAGTCGTTTACTATGGCTATCGGATTTTTGAAGGAGGTTACGAAATTTATCGTCATTCCCGACAAAAGCGGACTTTCCTTCGTCATTCCGCTTTTTTTGATTTCGCCGTGTGTGATTATCGCGTTTCCGGCAAGGAAAAGCAATATTATTATCACTCCCGCGAAAAACAGCGGATATTCTTTTTTCACAAGGCATGCAAGAGTAAGCAGTGCAAGTGCAAAAAGCCCCGCAAGCACGCTCTTTTTTGCAAACATCTTATTAAGACTTTCTTTTAACATCAGCTTTTCGCATCCTTCCAACCTGTCTGTATATTACAAAGGATTCTTCGGCGCATACGACCTTCTCACCGTCGACGACGCGCCGATAAACGAAAGAATTATCACAACGGTATTCATTCCGAGAATAAAAATCAGCAAAAATGCGAGCGCAGCGACGGCGATTACCGCAAGAGCGCGGCTTCTTATCCTCAAAGCGAAGAATCCGTACACGGATTTTATTCCGAGATACGCAAACGGTATTGACAAAATTGTACTTACGTTATAAAACGCCGCCGAAAGCACGTTGTTTCCGACAAAGAAATCAAAAATGAAATACGCCGCGTATGAAACATACAAAAATCTTGCGCCGAGCGGAGACATTGAAAACGTCCAGTCCCTGCCGTCAACGCATTCTTTTTTCATATCCGATATTTTACAGAAAAATCCGTAAATTGCGACCGAAAGCGCCGACAGCAGCATTCCGAATATCACAAGCGAGCTTACCGCGTTTACCTTTACGTAGTATTCGCTCGTCTGTATGAATTCCTCGACGTAATCGAGCGTCTGCGCGTCATACGCGGCGTTTTCCGAAATAATATCGAAAATATTCCTATACGTTTCTCCGACGTACGACGCCGCCGTTTCAACAGCTGTTTTCAGTGTCTCCGGTCTTATATTTCCGAACGCCCGCCAAATGAAGATCAGCACGTCGGCTATAATTCCCGCGGAAGCAGCCGTGCAGAGTGCGGCATACGTCTTTGCCTTGTTCTGTTTTATTTTTGCGCAATAAGACAAGCAAAGTGCGCAGACAAGGCAAAGAAGAACGTTTACGGCGGAGCCGAAAACGTCGCTTCCGCCCGCAAGCACCGGTATTGCGGCAAAAGCCAATACGGGCACCGCCATGACGTAAGGCAGAAAACCGTATGATATTATTATCGAATACAAGACCGAGAACAGCGCAAGTGAAAGTATTCCGAGGACCGAGAAAACGGAAAATCCCGCGGCGTAATGAAGCGCGCATAGTAAAGACAGCGCAAAATACGCAAACATGACTATTCCCTTGTTTTTTCCGCTCTCGCTCCTGTTTTCGTTCAAAGCCGTTCTCCCGTAAAAAATGTTATTATTTTTTTGCATACATTATTATATTAACACAAACGCCCGTTTTTTGCAATACCTCTCTTTTTTGCGTTTTTTTATTCTTTATCAAAATATTTGTTGACAAACGCGGCTTTTTATGATATACTACATAAGCACCAAAAACGGCCCCCTGGTCAAGCGGCTAAGACATCGCCCTCTCACGGCGAAAACGGGAGTTCGATTCTCCCGGGGGTCACCAATTTTGCGGCCCGTTGGTCAAGCGGTTAAGACACGGCCCTTTCACGGCTGTAACATGGGTTCGATTCCCGTACGGGTCACCAAATAAGAACAACCAGATTGATACAATGTGTCAGTCTGTTTTTTTACGGGTTCAATACCTG
>JAEESG010000036.1 GCA_016286245.1 Clostridiales bacterium
CGTGCGTTCAAACGTGGTATACGCGTTTGCGCTCGCACCGGTCTTTGCATATCTTGCAAAGGTATCTGTTCCGTCCTCGTTTTCGAACATTTTGTGTTCGAGAAAATGCGCCGTTCCGTCGGGAACTTCGATTATTTTTCCATTTACCGAAAATCTGCTGTCAACCGAACCGAATTTCGTTGCGAAAATCGCGTATGCCGTCGACATTTTCTTCGGAATAACGTATATATCGAGTCCGTTTGAGTGCTTTTTATAATAATATTTTTCGTTTATCGCTTTATTTTCTTTAAGTTCGAAATTCATATTATTCCTCGCCTCCGCCGTTTGCGCCCGTACCTTTGATGAAGAACACCGTGTCGAGCGATACCCTCTGCGATACGCTTATTATTTCTTCCTTCGTTACGGACTTTATCTTTTCAACCGTGCTTTCGGGCGTCTCCCCGTTGTTTACGATTATTCTGGACAAATACCACGTGCACAGCGTTGCGGGATTGTCGTCTATTTCCTTATACGCGTTGATAAGGCTGCGTTTTGCGTCGTCGATTTCGTTTTCGTCGAAATCGCCGTTCTTTACGTTTTCAAGCTGCTGCATAACCGCGTCAACCGTCTTGTCGCGGTTTTCGTTTTCGATTCCGCTTGTTACGAACATTACGCTCATATACATATCCGGAATGGATTTGCAGTAATAGCAGAGGCTCATCGCCTCCCTGACGTTCATAAACAGCTTGCTCGACGGAGACGAGCCGAAAAGCTCGTTGAAAACGCGGAACGCGGCGTCTTCCTCCGACGACACGTTTATTCCGTCCATGCGGAAGCCCATTACGAGTTTTCCCTGCGCAACCGGCATGCTTTCGGTTACTTCCGTTATTTCGTCGGCGCTTTCCGAAAGGAATTCTCTCGTCGGGAAGTCCTCTTTTCTGCCCTCGTTTGCGGGTATAATTCTTTCGATTATGCTTTTAAGTTTTTCAAATTCGCATTCTCCGCAGAAGGAAACTTCTATCGGATACGTCTTTATCATTTTGACGTATCTGTCATAAACCTGTTTTGCCGTCGCAAGCTTCGCCTCCTCAACCGTTCCGAGCTCGCTTGAGCCGTAAGGATGTCCCTTGAACATGATTTCGGTGCATTTTTCCTTTGCGTATGCGGCTTTATTGTTTATTACCGACTTTATCGTGTTTATAAGGTCGGTTTTCTCGCCTTCGACGTATTCGTCGCTGAATTTGCCGTCTGAAACCAGGGGATTGAATATTATTTCCGCCAAAAGATCGGTAACCTCTTTTGTAAGGTCGGTACCGTCGTTTATATAACCGTCCTTAATGAAATCAGCAGCAAATCCGACGATAAGGCTTTGTGCGCGTTTCACGTAAACGGGATAAAGAGACGACGCGTAGAGATATTCGAGTCTTTCGGATATTTCAGCCATATCGGGATATTTTTTACAGCCCCTCATAAGAACCTTCGGCACAAGCGCCGTCAAATGATTGAACTCGCTTTCAAGGGGAAGAACAAACGCTACCGACAAATAATTTGTCTTTAATTTTTTCGATTCGATATAATTAAGGTGTACTCCCTTTGATATTTCCGTTCTGGTCATATTTTTACCTTTCTTTAATACACAAAATTACGGTATTTTATAGTATACTACATTTTTTTTCAAATGTAAATAGTTTTTTATGAAAAAAAGGCATATAAATATGCCTTTTTAACAGTAAATATCTATAACCGCGGTTCCTTTCTCTATAAGAATTTCCCTTTTTGAAAACTTATCGTTTTCATTTTCGGGCAGGAAATTTAAAGTGTATTTCGCACCTATCTCCCCAAATTCAAAATCAAGGCTTACCGGCAAAAGCTCCCTTAATACCGAAAGCGCGTTTTCCGAAACCGTGATTTTCGCCTTTCCCTTTACCGTAACGTCTGAAAGTGCAATTCCGAAAAAGCTTTTTAATATTGCGTTCCACATCCAGCCGGCAGAGCCGGTATACCAGCTCCAGCCGCCGCGCCCCGCAAAGCCTATACCGGTGTAAATATCCGCCGACATGGCGTACGGCTCGCTTTGATAACTTTCCTTCGTCTTTTCGCTTTTGCATCTCACGTTCGGCAGAAGATAGATAAGCGCCTTTGCGCCTTTTTCAACAAGTTTTTTATCGTTCGTCCGTTTGCCCGCCTCCATAAGCGCTATACTTCCCCATATCGCCGCATGGGTGTACTGTCCGCCGTTTTCTCTTATTCCCGCGGCGTATCCCTTTATATATCCGGGATTCTTCTCCGTCTTTTCAAACGGCGGCGCAAAGAGTTTGAACACTTTCAGTTCGTCGTCGTAAAGGTATTCGTACGCTTTGTTCAGCGCCGAAACAATTCTTTTTTCGCTTCCGCTTTTCGAGAAAAGCGCAAACGCCTGTGAAAGCAGCTCTATTTTACATTCGTCGCAGTCGGATTTTCCTATCGGCGTTCCGTCGTCGTACCACGCCCTTATATAGTAGCCGCCCGATTCGTCAAACGCGTGTTTTTCTATATTATCTCTGAGCATATCCGCTTTTTCGCGGTATTTTTCAGCATCGTCCGGTTTCCCCGTCTTTTCGCAAAGGCGTGCGAATTTTTCGGTAACGCTTACCAAAAACATACTCAGCCATACGCTCTCGCCTTTCATGTTTTCGCCCGCCTTATTCAGCCCGTCGCACCAGTCGCCGCTTCCGAGCAGGCAAAGTCCCCTGCTTCCCGTGTTTTTATACGCTCTTTCAATCGCCTTTGAAACGTGAGTAAAAAGACTTTCCGAAAAATCGGTTTTTTGCGTTACTATATATTTTTCCTTTTCATTTTCCGAAAGTTCCTCGCCTTCGATATAGCATATATTTTCATAAAGTATACTTTCATCTCCGGTATAGAAAACGTATTCACACACCGCGTATGCAAGCCAAAGATAGTCGTCGCTGCATCTCGACCTTATGCCCTTGCTTTTTCCGTCTTCAAGCTCGTGCCACCAGTGAAGCGCGCTTCCGTCTGTAAACTGGTGTGAGGCAAAACAGCAGATAAGGCCCCGTGCTCTCTTTTTATCCGAATACATAAGGCACACCGCGTCCTGAAGCTGATCGCGAAAGCCGTATGCGCCTCCCGACTGATAAAATCCGCTTCTCGCGCTTATTCGGCAGACGGCGTTCTGATATGCAAGGCAGGTGTTGAACATAATTGACAGCGCGTGCATATCGCTTCCCGCTTCAAAACGTGAAATTTTTATTTTGGGCAGCAGTGATTTTGCGTAATTTTCGGCGCTTTTGCGGAGATTTGCGGCGCTTTCGTTTATTATATTCTCAATCTCGCCGTTTAGCGCGTCATCATTTTCCGCAACGCCGACAAAAAAGCGCGCATTTGGCTCATCCGTTTTGCAAACGCAGTAATTTTCAAGTATTCCCGATTTTTCAAGCGAAAAACCGCATTTTTTATCGCAGAATACAAAGCCCGTATTGTGAAAAATTTCCGAAAACGGATTTTTGAATAACACCGCTTTTTCAGTCAGTTTTACTCCGCACACGTTTTCGTCGGTTTTCGTGCTTCCCATGACGGGTTTTACGGCAAACAAAAGGTTTCCCTGTTTATTTTCCGTGCGCACGTCAATTATCTTGCAGCTTCTGTTTTCGGGGATATATACCGAAACGCTGTAATCCGTTCCGGAAACGTTCCCGAAATACTGTGCTTTGCCTATCGAAAAAACAACCTTTTTTGCGCAGGAAATCAAATCGTAATACGTTTTTTCACATTCCAGATACAGTTTTTCACCCGACATATCGGAAAAAACGTCGTTGCAGAACGGGGTTATCCTCTTTAACACCGCGTTTTCATAAAAAGTATATCCGAGCGAGCCTGTTGTGAGCACGCATGAAAGCTTTCCGTTTGAAAGGACGAAAGAATACGGTTTTCTGCCTTTTTCGGTCAGAACAAACGCATAATTTTCATCAAAATACCCGTTATCAAGGAAATAAAAACCGCTGTTTTCCTCGGTTTTTTCGAAGTTTCGGCTATTGCCGCCGTCTTTTGTTATTAAGTTAAAGGATTTTATTTCTCTCGTTTTTTCCTCGGCAATGCCTTCAAAAACGGCGCTTGAAAACGCAAGCAGGGTTTCTCCCTTATCCGTCAGTTCCTCTTTATTGAGCACGAAAATTCCGCCGCCGCGCTTTTTCAAATACTGCGATGCGCCCGTTCTTTCGAGCATGGCAAGAATTGCCTTTTCCAGAGGCTTCGAATATGCGTCCTTTTCCTCGCATAATATCACGAAATCAATTTTTACGTTATTCTTTTTCAAAAACAAAAAGGCTCTGCAATACTTCTGCGCCCTCGCCTCGTCGAATTCTTCCGAAACCTTTATCGTTTCTATCGGAATATCTCCGGATATTCCGCATTCCCACAAAGCGCCTCTTCCGAAGCAGAGAGCGTCTGTACGGTATTCCTTTTTATTATCGGGATATATGACGTATTTGAGCATTTCCGATACGGCGTTTCCGTTTTCCTTTGCCAGCTGCGAGGAAATCTTCATCATAACGTTCTGATTTTCGGCTTTTTCGTATTCCTCGTCGATATTCTTCTTTCTTGCCGAAATGAGATTTTCCACCGCCTGCGCTTCGCTGTCGGCAACGGTTACGAAAAGAACGGCTTCATATTTTATTTCGTTCTTTTTATCGTTAAACTCGTTTTGCGTTTCCTTCTCGAAATCCGTCGTTACCGCGCAGTACGGGAATATGCACGCGCCCGAAACGCTTTTCTGCTCTTTTTCAAAAACGCATTTATAATCGTCCTTTGAAATCGGGGACGAAAACAGCTCATCTTTTTTGGTAAAAAAGCGCGCCTCCTGCTTTGCGTTATCAAGGCAAACAGCCATATATACGTCTTTCTGCGGATTTTCTTTGGAACGGCGTCTGAAAATTAAAATTTTTTCGTCTTCATTATATCCGCTTTCGACAAAAAGCGAGTGAAACGCCTTATGCATCCCGTTTTCGTGCAAATTCATCAGAATCGGTTCGAACAAAAACGCAGTTTGTATTCTGTTTTCCTTTATTATATCTCTCTTTGCACAAAGCCTGCTTTTTACGTAAAGCACAGAGCTGCCCGCAAAAACGCCGACGTCGGTTGAAAATTCAAACTCCTGTGTTTTTGCCGAAAACACGACGGCGGCACCCTTATCGGCAAAGCTGTAATCAACTTCTTTATCTTCAAACGGCAGATACGACGACGAATACGCTTTTTTATTGAAATAAAGCAGATTAAAAAACCCGTTATTTACGTTATTTGCACTTTCGGGAGGTGCAAAAAGCGCTTTTTCGCCGAAAAACGCGTTCATATATCCGTTATCCGATACTACGGCTCCGCAATAGCCGTCCGAAACGACGGTGCAGTACGGTTCTTTTTCAGCACTGAATTCCATTGACTTTTTGGCTCCTTCGGGATACCTTTCGTGCTGCTTTTTGATTATCGTGGGGTATTTTACCTTTCTTACAACGGCGTCGACGGGGATTTTTTCTTCGAGAAGTCCCGAAGCGCTTCTCATATTAGGATCGCTCATGAATCTTTTGACGTTTATATTTTCAAAGCAAGCGTTTGCACACGCGCATATACTCATTCCGACGTGGTGCGACATATAGCTCTTTATGACGGCGGGCTTATCGTTTACCCTTTCTTTTGTGAAATCGATAGCCTCATAAAAGCCGTATTTGCCGTACATTCCGTATTTTTTCAGATTTTTCAGGTTTTCAAGCGGGATTTTCGTATTTACGCACATTGATATGAACGACGAATACGGCGAAATAACAGTATCCTCCTCAAGTCCTCTTTTGAGCCCCGTTTCGGGCACGCCGAAAGCCTTATATCTGTAATTCATATCGCTGTCGAACGAATAATATCCGCTTTCGGATATTCCCCATACCTTCGGGTTGTTTTTATAAGACGCGCTTCTCTGTCTTTCGCATCGGAATGCAAATCTCAACGCTTCATACAATGCGCTTGCGCGCCTTGAGGGCATAAAGACGGCGGGCATAAAGTATTCGAACGCCGTTCCGCTCCACGACGCTATCCCGACCCTGTCCCTTTTCTTTACGAGCGGTCTTGAAAGCGCGCTCCAGTGCTTTCTTTTAACTTTTCTCTGCGCAACCGCCATAAAGCTTAACGTTCTCGCTTCGCTCATCAGCATATCGTAGCAGTTTTCGCTCATACTTTCGGTTCCGTTTTCTATCGAAATTCCAATCGGGAAAAGTTCCTTCTGCTCGTCGTACAAGGTTTTCAGGTCGGCGTTTTTAAGCATTTCGTCAATTTTTTTGACGGTTGAAATCAATTCCGTCTTTTCAGACGCGTATTTTTTTATTCCCTCTTTTAAAGTAACGAGGCAGGCGCAGAAATTTCCGCAGTCCACTCCCGACACGAACGCCGGCCTCAGCACCGAAAGATCGGTCGTATCGTACCAGTTATAAAGGTGTCCCTTCCATTTTTTCATTGCCGAAACCGTACTTATCGTATTTTCAAGTCTTACGTACATATTTTCGGTATCGATAAAGCCGAAATCCCTCGCACAGAGAGTACTCAAAAGATAAAGCCCGATATTTGTCGGAGACGTTCTGTGCGCGTAGGTTACGCTGGGATACAGAGCGACGTTATCGACGGGAAGAAAATTATCGTCGGCGTTTACGGTGTTTTCAAAGAACTTCCACATATCGCCGGCGTATGCTTTTATTAAGTCTTTATCCTCCTGTGAAACGGTTTTCTTTCTTTTATTCGGGAGCGAAATCATATACGAAATTACGGGATACAGAAACCACAGTATTCCTATCAGTCTCAAAACGCCCTGCGGCGCGAAAAATACGAGGTATGCCCCGGCAAATGCCGAAAAGACGTTATTCGCGATATATCCGAAAAGGTTGTCGGTCGTTTCGCTCTTTTGCGCCGTTGTCCATTCGAGAAGCTTCTTATGTGAGAATAATATACGGTAAAAGCTTCTCGCATAGGCGTTAAGAGTCGTATACGTCTCTTTGGGAAGCATAGATATCCGAAGCACCGTAAGCAGAAAGCTGTTTAACGTTCCCGAAAAAACGCCCTTTGAAAAATAACGCCGCGCGGCGCATTCAAAGCCGAGTTTACTTACAAGGTCTATCAAATTTGTAATGAACGGCACAATCAGATACAACAGTGCAAAGAGAACAAGCGCACGTCTTGCTCCGGTTTTTGCAAAGCAGGAAACGCAAAGCAGTATAAACGCGAAAACGGGCGTCATTTCGCGTCTGAAATTATCAAATAATTTGAATTTGGAGAGCGGCGAAATATTATTTTTTACGACTTTATTTTCGACGTTTCTGACGTTATCGGCAAGGTAGCGCAGATTCTGAAAATCTCCCCTCGCCCAGCGGTGATGCCGTTTATAATACGATATTTCGTTTTTCGGAAAACCGTCTGTAAAGCTTATATCCGTTACGAGAGCCGTTCTCAAAAGGGAGCCTTCGAGTATATCGTGGCTCAGCACGTAATCCTTTGCAAAATTGTTTTCGCTTTCGTTTATAACGCTTTCGTAGGCGTATTTATCGATTATTCCTTTTCCGCAGAACGTCGATTCGTCAAACACCGTCTGATACAAATCGAACTGTGTAAAAGAATACACTTCCGTTCCGCCTGCTCCGCACATGATTCTCGAAAACGCGGTTTTTCTCGCCGACTCAAGCTCGGTGCTCACCCTCGGCTGTATTATTCCGTAGCCCGATTTTACGGTTTTCGTCTTTTCATCGATTTCAGGCTTATTAAGCGGGTGAAGCATTGTTCCCGCAAGCTCCTTCACCGCGTCTATCGGCATATTCGTATCGGCGTCGAGCGTTATAATATAGCGTATTTTAGCGCAGCACGCTTTATCGGGAACAAGGGATAAATCGCCGTCCGAAAATGCGTTCTTTTTTCCGCAGAGGTACGACACGAGGTCGGACACCGCGCCTCTTTTTCTCTCGTATCCCGTAAACTTCTCTTCCGTTTTGGAATACGTTCTGCTTCGCATAAACAAAAAGAACTTTCCGCCGTATTTTTCTCTTAACGCGCAGATTCTGTTTTTTGCGTCGGAAATAATCTTTTCGTCTTTTGAAACGGTTGCCCTGTCGGCGTCGGGCAAATCCCCGAGAACGCCGAAATAAACGTTTTCCATTCCGTTTGACAGATAAAGATTTTCAAGTTTCGTGAATATTTCATCATCGCTTTTATCTCCGAAAAGAAGCGTGGTTATCACGACCAGGACTCCGTCCATATCGGGAAGTCTTTCGGTTTCAAGTTTCGGAAACGGCGGAGTTTTGGCAAAAGACGCGTAAATTCTGTCCGTCAGCGTTTTAAGCGCCGCCCACATGGGAAAAAATCCCAAAAGCGCATAAGGCGTCATGGCTGCGGATCCTGCGCAAAGGCCTGCCGAAACGGCTGTTATGATAATAAAATACAGCACCTTTACAAACGTCGGTTTACGGGTATAAAGATAGTATCCTATATGTTTTTCCTTTTCAGTTTTACCGTTTTTGGCTTTTTCGAGAATAATTTTTGCGGCTTTTGCTTCCGATATTTTTTCTTTTCTTGCGATTTGGCTTATTCTGCTTCTGTAATAATCCTTCGTCTTATTCGTCATATTTACGTAATATCCCGACGGGTCGAGCACCAGATATTCTTCCGTTTCGCACTTTTCAAAGCATTTATCAAAGGAATAGGTCGACAAAAATTTCAGCGACACGATACATTTTTCAATTTTTCTTTCATATTCTCTCTCTGATTCGTCGTACGGGTTCTCTAACATTTTTTTGCACACGTTTGACGTAAGCGATAATACCGACGCGCAGAAAAGCGTTTCGAACGCGTAAAAATCGGAAAATTCAAATCCGGACGCGCCCGACGTCTCTGAGCATGCGTTTATGAACGCCCCGGTCAATTCTTTTGTCAGAGAAGTGGAAACGTCCGAAATATATTTGTAAAATGCCTTATAAATTCTCGGAAATCCCTGTATGCTCAGCTGTATTCCGTCTATATCCTTTACCGCGCGTTCAACCTGCATCGCTTTTTCTTCTATAAAATAGTAGTTATCGGCAATCCATTCGAACGAAACGGGCATTGATATTCCTCTCTGCGAGAATTTTTTTGCCTCTTTATACGCTTTATTTACCGCTTTCAAGTCGTTCTTTACCGTTTTTTTGAGCATGGCTGCGCCGCCTTTTGATTTTACGGGGAAAGCATTCAAAGACTCTTTTGCGAGCGCTTTATATTTCATATATGACGATGAGTTCAACATTTCCTGTCCTCTCTTTTATTTTGCGTTTTTGTATATTATCTGCAATTTTGCTTTTCGATATACCACGAAAAACTGTTTTTGACATAAAAAACAAGGCACGGTTTCCCGTGCCCTGCATTTTATTTTTTTACTGTTCGCTTGTCCGTTCGCGAATTATGATTTTAATCGGCGTGCCCTCAAATCCGAACACCTCGCGAAGCTTGTTTTCGATATATCTTCTGTACGAAAAATGAAACAGCTCCTCGTTGTTGCAGAATATCACAAACGTCGGAGGCTTTATTCCGGTCTGGGTGATATAATATATCTTCAGCCGCTTTCCTTTATCCGTGGGCGGCTGAACGCGCGTCGTCGCATCGCTCAGCACGTCGTTTAGCATTCCCGTGGATATTCGCGTCGACGCCTGGTTATTGACGTAATTTACAATCTCGAAAAGTCTTTCGATTCTCTGTCCCGTTTTTGCGGATATAAACAGAATCGGCGCGTATGTCATATATGAAAGCGCCGTATAGACGTCTTTTCGGAATTCGTCCATGGTTTTCGCGTCCTTTTCGATAAGGTCCCACTTATTTATCACGATGATGCACGCTTTTCCGCTCTCATGCGCGATACCGGCTACTCTCTCGTCCTGTGCGGTAACGCCTTCCGTCGCGTCAACCATGATAAGACACACGTCGCTTCTGTCAACCGCCATTTCGGCGCGCAGAATACTGTATTTTTCAATACTGTCGTTTATCTTACCGGTCTTTCTTATGCCTGCGGTATCGATGAAAACGTACTTTCCGTATTTATTTTCAAAGACAGAATCTATCGCGTCCCTCGTCGTTCCCGCAATATCCGACACAATCATTCTCTCGGAGCCGAGAATTTTATTGACAAGCGAGCTTTTTCCCGCATTCGGTCTTCCGATTACCGCCACCTTTACGGTATCGTCTTCCTCTTTTTCTTCCTCTCCCTCGGGCAGCAGTTCGCACACTCTGTCGAGTATATCTCCCGTACCGCTTCCGTGCACAGACGACACCGGATAAGGCTCGTCGAGTCCGAGTTCGTAAAATTCGTAAAGTTCGGGCGGCGGCGCGCCTATCGAATCGACTTTATTTACGCAGAGCACTACGGGTTTTCTGCTCTTTCTGAGCATTTCCGCAATTTCTCTGTCGTCGGCGGTAAGACCTGCGCGTATATCGGTAAGGAAAATGATTACGTCGGCGTGCTCGATTGCAATCTGCGCCTGATTTTTAATGTGCATCATTATGACGTCGTTTGTGTCGGGCTCTATTCCGCCCGTATCTATCATCATCATTTTTCTGCCGCACCATTCGACTTCAAAATAAAGTCTGTCGCGCGTAACGCCGGGGGTATCTTCAACTATTGCTATTCTTTTTCCGACTATTTTATTGAAAAACGTACTTTTTCCGACGTTCGGTCTTCCCACTATCGCAACAATCGGTTTTGACACGTCCTCGCCTCCTTTTCCTAATTTTGCGCTCCTATAATTTTTCTTACGAAATCGAGTCCGTCAGGGAGAGTCGGCTCGATTTTTATCTTTAATTTTTCCGAAAGCCCGCTCATACTCGTATTATCGAGGAACAGTTCCGTTCCGTGCTTGAGCGTAACCGACGGGATAAAGAGTTTTTCTCCCAGCTCCTTATCTTTTAAGCATTCGTACATATCGCTGCCGGTAAGCAGTCCCGCAACGGTTATCGTCTCGCCGAAAAAGTGGTTGACCGCGCAGTAAACGTTCACTTTCAGATTTTCAAATTCATTTTCGAGCGTTTCGCACGATTTTTTTATGAAATCGTACGCCGCAACGCCCGTAACCACGCTGACTTCTCTCTTTTTTTCAATTTTGAAGCCGATTTCCTTCTGATATTCGATTTCCGCTTTAATTTCGCTCTTCTGGCTTGTAATGCAGCCGACTCCGTTATCGAGCTGCGGATATCCGTCGTAATATTCTTCATCGGGAAGTTCTTTTTTTGCGAGAATATACCATTCGTCAGCCGCCTGGACTATTCTTTCGCCGTATTTTTCTTCGTTTTCTCTTCTCTTTTTATCGATAATATCAATCACTTCAGCCGCACTTTCCTTGTCGAACGCTTCAAGCGGGAAAAGTCCTTCTCTGTGCATGGTAAGGCCCGACGGAACGACGGCTATGCTCTGCATATTGGGATAATACGCCGACAAATCGGTTATCGTCTTTTCAAGCTCCTCTTTATCGTTGAGTCCTTTGCAAAGCACGATCTGCGTATTCATCGAGATATTTCCTTCGTTGAACATTTTGAGATATTTAAGGCTCTCCCCCGCGTTCTTATTTTTCATCATTTTCACGCGAAGCGTGGGATTTGTTGTATGAACGGAAATATTTATCGGTGAAATATGCATTTTTATTATTCTTTCGGCGTCGCTTTCCGAAAGATTGGTCAGCGTAATATAGTTTCCGAAAAAGAACGACAGTCTGCTGTCGTCGTCTTTGAAATAAACGTCCTTACGCATTCCTTTCGGGTTCTGGTCGATAAAGCAGAACACGCATTTATTATTGCACGTATGCTTTTTATCCATAAGATAGGTCTCAAATTCGAGCCCGATATCGTCGTACTGCCCTTTTTTTATTACCGCATTTATTTCCGTCTTATCTCTGCAAAGGCGTATTTCAAGCTTTTTTTCCGCAATATAAAACCTGTAGTCGAGCACGTCGGTAATATTATTTCCGTTTATCGAAACGAGCATATCTCCCTCTTTTATGCCGGCTTTATCGGCAAAAGAGTTCTTTTCGACTTTCTTTATTTCAACCAAAGCAAAACTCCTTTCGTCAAAAAATCAGGGAAGGACGCGTCGGCTATCCTTCCCTAAATTTCGCTTTTAAAAAAGAAGCCTTGCTTTTTATGCTTCTTTTGCTGTGCTTTCCTTGGAAATATACTCCTTGCCCGCATACGTTCCGCAATTTTTGCATACTCTGTGCGAGAGTATTATTGCTCCGCATTTGGGACATTTTGTTATTCCGGGAAGCGAAAGCTTCCAAACACTGCTACGTCTTTTATCGCGTCTTGCTTTAGACACTTTTCTCTTCGGTACTGCCATCGACGGCACCTCCTTTTATATACATTAATTATTATTTTCAACTAACACAAAGCATATTGTATCATAAACTTTTTTAATTGTCAAGTAATTTTTTTAAATCCGCCAAACTATTTGAGCCCGTGCTCTTTTTGCACGTACACGGCCCTTCGTTTAAGTTCTTTCCGCACGTTTCGCAAAGTCCTTTGCAGTCCTCCTTACACAGCACGCAAAAAGGCAGTTCCAAATAAAAAACCGTATCCGCAAGCTCGCGTATATCGAGTATTCCGTTCGGCACCTCGATGATATCCTCGTTCTCGCTTTCCGTTTTCTTTACAAGGTCGTATTCCTTGAATACGTCAATTTCCCCTTCTATATCGGCAAAGCATCTTGCGCAGTGAGTCTTGTATTTTCCCGAAATACCGAATTCAAGTCCCACGTAGCTGTCGGCTTTTCCCCTGCCGCGAGCCTTTTCAAACGCCCTTCCGGAGACCTTCGGTGCGCGCTCAAAGAAAAGATCCATGTTCTCGGTATTTTCGGGTATTATATCAAATTCAAACTTTATTTCTTTTTCTTCGCCGTTATATATTTTCGAAACGTCTATTTTATTTTCGTTCGTCTGCATATTCTTACCGTTTATCATACGTCAAGATTCGTTACGTACTTTGCGTTCTGCTGTATAAACGCCCTTCTCGGCTCGACCTTTTCGCCCATAAGGAGAGAGAACGTCTCGTCCGCTTCCATGGCGTCCTCGATTTTAACCTGAAGAAGCGTTCTTCTTGCGGGGTCCATCGTCGTTTCCCAAAGCTGTTCCTTATCCATTTCACCGAGACCTTTATATCTTTCCGCGTCGACGTTTACTCCGCCGAGCTCCTCGATATACATATCCCTTTCGCTGTCGGAAAACGCGTATCTTGTCTGTTTACCCTTGAACACCTTATAAAGCGGCGGCTGTGCGCAGTATATATGTCCTTCTTCGATAAGAGGCCTCATATGACGGAAGAAGAACGTAAGCAGTAGCGTTTTTATATGCGCGCCGTCGACGTCGGCATCCGCCATTATGATTATTTTGCCGTAGCGCAGCTTGGTTATATTGAATTCGCTGCCGATCCCGGTGCCGAGCGCCAGGATAAGCGGCACGATCTGCACCGAGGAATATACGCGGTCGACGCGGTTTTTCTCGACGTTGAGTATCTTGCCGCGCATGGGTAGGATCGCCTGGAACTGGCTGTTGCGCCCGTCCTTGGCGGTGCCGCCCGCCGAATCGCCCTCCACCAAATAAAGCTCGGTATATTCCATTCGTCTTTCGTTGCAGTCGGCGAGC
>JAEESG010000037.1 GCA_016286245.1 Clostridiales bacterium
AAAACTTTTTGCATACGGCGACGGCGGGAACGGAGATTCGTTGGTATTCAACTTTACGTAATTTCTGTTCTGAGGCTGTTCCCCGGGGGTGTACGGGGTCAGAAGCTTGTATTTTTCACTGAAAAAACGGCTCATTTTTCTTCCTCCGTGCGAATAAGAGCGCTTTTTGCGTGAGCGGTGAGCCCTTCCTTGCAAGCAAAGAACGCGACGTCCTTCGCAACGCGAGATAGCGCCTCTTTCGTGTAATACGTGTATTGTGTCTTTTTTATAAAATCGTCAACGGAAAGCGGACTTGAGAATTTTGCCGTTCCGCTCGTGGGCAGCGTGTGGTTCGGACCCGCAAAATAGTCGCCGAGCGCCTCGGGACAGTTTCTTCCCAGAAATACCGAGCCCGCGTGTTTTATTGAATCAAGATAGTCGAACGGGTTGTCCACGCATAATTCAAGATGTTCGGGAGCAAGCTCGTTTGCAATGAAAATCGCGGTTTTGATGTCTTTTGCAACGATTATTTTTCCGTTGTTATCAATCGACGCGCGTGCGATTTCCTCACGCTCAAGCTTTTGAAGCTGAACTTCTATTTCTTCGCGCACGCAAAGCGCAAGTTCTTTTGAATCGGTAACCAGAACGGCGCTCGCCATTCTGTCGTGCTCCGCCTGGGATAAAAGGTCGGAAGCAAGGTGCGCGGGATTCGATTTTCCGTCGGCGACAATGAGTATTTCGCTCGGACCCGCTATCATGTCGATTGCAACTTTTCCGAAAACCTGCCTTTTCGCTTCGGCAACGAAAGCGTTTCCGGGACCCACGATTTTGTCGACGGCGGGAATGCTCTCGGTGCCGTATGCAAGCGCGGCAATCGCCTGAGCGCCGCCGACTTTGAAGATTTTGTCAATACCTGCAACGTGTGCCGCCGCAAGAATTGCGGGATTAACCTTTCCATCGGGACCGGGAGGCGTTACCATTACGACCTCGGGACAGCCCGCGATTTTCGCGGGAATGGAGTCCATAAGAACGGTTGACGGGTAAGCTGCGCTGCCGCCGGGAACGTATAATCCCGCACGGTCGACGGGTATTATTTTCTGACCGATTATTATTCCGTTTTCATCGTTGATTATAAAGGAAGAGCGCTTTTGCTTTTCGTGAAATTTTCTTATGTTTGCGGCGGCTTTGCTCAGAATTTCGAGAAATTCGGGCTCAACCGCTTCAAGCGCTTCCTTTATTTCGGCGTCGGTTACGAGAAAACTGTCGAGATCCGCCTTGTCGAATTTTTTCGTATACTCGAAAAGCGCGCGGTCTCCGTTTTGCTTTACGTTTTCAATTATATTTCTGACCGTTTCGCAAACGTCCGTGCGAAAGTCTGTGCGCGAAAAAATTTCTTCGCTTTTTACTTCATCGTATTTTAATATTTTTATCATTTGATATCCTCCGTAACACCCGAAAGTCCCGAAACGACGCTTTGTATTGCGCCTGTTTTGAATTTGAACGAGGACTTGTTTGCAATGAGCCGCGCGCTTATCGGGAAAATCTCTTCAAATACCTTAAGATTGTTTTCGCGAAGCGTCGTTCCCGTTTCCACAATGTCTACGATAACGTCGGAAAGCCCTAAAATCGGGGCGATTTCAATGGAGCCGTTCAGATGGATAATGTCAATGTCGCGGCCCTTTGACTGATAGTATTTTTGGGCGATTCTTGAAAATTTCGTCGCAACCCGCAGCGTTTTCGACGTGTCGTCGCAGAAGTTTTCGGGCGCGGCAACCGTCATGCGGCATACGCCTTTTTTAAGATCAAGCAGCTCGTAGACGTCCGGCTCGTATTCGAGTAAAATGTCCTTTCCCGCAACGCCTATGTCGGCGGTTCCTCTTTCAACGTAAATCGCAACGTCGGACGGCTTTACCCAGAAAAAGCGGAGCTTCTTTTTTTCGTTTTCAAATACGAGCTTCCTGTTCTGCTCCAAAATCGCGGGACATTCAAAGCCGGCTTTCTCGAACATGGAGTAGATTTTCTCGCCGAGCCTTCCTTTCGGAAGCGCAATGTTCAGATATCCGTCGTTTGCCTTTGCGTCTGAGACCGAATTTAAATATTCCAGAACGTCCGTGTAAACGGCAAAGCCTATCGCGGACGCCTTGCGCTTCATTTTCTTCATGAGATTGTTGTACTGTCCGCCCGAAAGAACGGCTCCGGGAATGTTCCGGATGTATCCCTTGAAAACGGTGCCGTTGTAATAGTTTATATCGTCGGTTACCGAAAAATCAACCTTGATTATGCCGCAAAACTCGCTTTTTGAAAGCATTTCAAGAAGATTTTTGAATTCAAGACAACTGCTTTTGTCCACAAATTCGCTTGATACGACGTTGTCGTAATCTTCAAGGACACAACTTACGGAACCGCATATCGATATAAGCTTTTTCAATGCGGCCGCCCTCTTTTCGTCGATGCATACGGCGTCGATTTCGTGCGCGTTCTTTTCGCCTATCGCGGTAAAAAGACGGGACTGCTCGCTTGCCGTAAGATTTATGCCCGAAATAATGCTTTGTATTATATCGAGGTTGGACAAAACGAGCACGCAGTCGCCTGACAGCAGTTTCATACTTTCGGCGGCCATGGAAATAACCTCAAATTCGTTTTGCTTTTCCGCTTTTCCGAAGCACTCCACGCCGACCTGCATTATTTCCTTGAACGAGCCGAGCTCCTTCGACGCACGGTATACGTTTTCGTTGTAATATACCTTATGCGTTTTTTCGACGTCGTCTTTGCTGTTCTTTATAATTGAGAGGGTAACGTCGGGCTTGAGCGCCATAAGCTTTCCGCCGGCATCGGTGAAGGTTATTATGTTGTCGGAAACGAGAAAATCCTTGTTGTCGGCGTATAAATCGTATTCCTCAAATTTGCTCATGCGGTAAGGCGCATAACCGTAACGCGTAAACAACTCCCGCAGCGCAAAAATGATTTTTTCACTGTATTGAAGTACCGAATCGTTGATAATCATTTCTTTTTACCGCCTTCGTTTATTTTTTCAATAACCGCCCGATAGCCGCCCGAGCCGTATTCAAGACATTTGTTCACACGGCTTATCGTCGCGGTGCTCACGCTTATTTCCTCGGCGATTTTCTGATAGCTCTTTCCGGTACTGAGTAAAATTGCGGTATCGAGACGCTGGGACATATCCTGTATTTCCTTTATCGTGCAGAGATCTTCAAAAAAATCATAGCATTCCTCGACGGTATTCAGCTGAGAGATAACTTTAAATAATCTGTCTGTCGATTCTGTTCTGAAACTGCGCATGTTTTCACTCCTTTGATTTATTATGATACCATTTTATCACAATAAAGTGTGAAAGTCAAGAGAATTTTCCGAAAAACATGAAGAATTGTGCTTTTTCACAAAAAAACAACCGTAAAATGCGGGAAAAAGGAGCAGAAATAATAAAAAAACAGGCGGCTTTACCGAATGTCCGTGGGACATTCGGTAAAGTTATGAGTTCCGCTATCACGGAACGTTTAGAACTATGATCGGCTGCGCCGAGTTATGAGTGCTCTGCGCGTTAAACAGGAACTCATTTCATAACTTTGCGGCGAAGCCGCAAATCATAACTTGCCCGCAAGGGCAATCATAACTGAAAAAACCGACTGAAAAAGGTTTTCCCTTTTTCAGCCGGTATATTAATTATAATGAACTTTCGAGCTTCTGCGCGACTTTTTCGAGGTAGTTGTTGCTGAATTTTTCGATTTCGCCCTTGTCGCAAAGTTCGGAAAGAGTAGGATCAATCGGCATTTTTGCGAGAAACTCGACGTTTTGCTCCTTTGCTGACTGCTCCGATTTGCCCTGCCCGAAAACGTATATTTCCTTTCCGCAGTCGGGGCATTTGACGTAGCTCATGTTTTCTATAATGCCTATAATCGGGATGTTCATCTTTTTTGCCATGTTCACTGCCTTTGAAACGACAAGCGAAACGAGCTCCTGCGGACTTGTAACGATTATTATGCCGTCAAGCGGTATCGACTGGAAGACGGTCAGCGGAACGTCGCCCGTTCCGGGAGGCATGTCCACAAACATAAAGTCCACGTCTTCCCAGACCGTGTCGGTCCAGAACTGCTTTACGGCGCCCGCGATTACGGGGCCTCTCCATATAACCGGCGCGTCTTCGCTTTCGAGCAGGAGATTCGAGGACATTATTTTGATGTTGCCGTGAGATATTTTCGGCACCATGTATCCGTCAAAACCCGAGACCTGACCGGAAACTCCGAAAGCCTTCGGAATGGAAGGACCTGTTATATCGGCGTCGAGAATCGCCGTGTTGTAGCCTTTTCTCGACATGAGGACGGCAAGAAGGGAGGTTACCATGGATTTTCCCACGCCGCCTTTTCCGCTGACAACGCCTATAACCTTTTTAACGGAGCTGTGCGGATTCAAGGATTCCATAAAGCTTTGCGGCTCTGTGCGCGAAGAACAGTTTTCGGAGCACGTGCTGCAGTTGTGCGTGCAGTTTTCAGACATGAAATCATTCCTTTGCAAAATATTCGAATATATTATACACTTCAAAGGAAAAAGTGTCAATAACGCAAAGCGTCGAAAAACCGCAAAAATGCATTTGTTTACAAACAGGTAACGAATTTTACAGATAACTTTCATATTGAAATCAAGGCATAGACATAATATTATAGTAATATTATAATATAAAATGAGTAAGGAGTCGAAAAATGACTACGGAAAATAAAGATAACGTAAGCGCAGGCGTAAGCGAAAACACCGCGCAGGATATTAAGCCGAACGAACTCCGAAAGACCGGAAAAGGCAGAAAAAGGAAAAAGAAAATAAAGAAAATCATTTTTATCGGGATTCTTGTTGTAATTGCCGTTCTTTTTGTTTTGTCCAGACTCGGAATTATAGGAAATCAAAGAAAAATGTCGGCGACCGACGTTTTTTCCGTGTACAAGGTGTCAAGACGCGACATTCAGCAGATTCTGACGGGCACGGGAACGCTTCAGCCGCAGGATTCCTATAACGTAACGGCGCTTGCCTCGGGCGAAATAGTCGAGGATCTGTTCGAGGAGGGCGACGAGGTTGCGGAAGACCAGCTGCTTTTTAAGATTGACTCGTCAAACCTGCAGTCATCGCTCAAAAGGGCGCAGAACGCTTATAAAAACGCAAAACAAGCGCTCGACGACCTGTACGAAGAAAGGGAAAAACTGAAAATCGTCTCCGATTACGCGGGAAGAATACAGAACCTCAATATCGAAGAGGGCGACGAAATAAACGCGGGAACGCTTGCCGCAACAATCCTCGACAGCGATAAAATGCTTATCGACGTGCCGTTTATGCAGGAGGATACCTTCAATATTTCAAAGGGCGATACGGCTGTCCTTTATATCGCGGATACCTATGAGGAAATATCCGGGACGGTCGAAAAGGTAGGCGCCGGTTTTGATGTGAATTCAAACGGCGTAAAGACGACCGACGTTACGATTGCCGTCAATAACCCCGGCGCAATTACCGAAAACACTTCGGCAACCGCGAAAATCGGGGAATATACCTGCACCGGAGAAGCAAAATTCAGATATAACGTAAATAAAACCGTAAAGGCCGAAACGTCCGGCAAGGTGGCATCCCTCCTCAAAAGCAAAGGAGATTATGTAAATCGTGGGGACGTTATTGCAATTCTTGAAAGCGAAAATCTCGAAAAGAGCATAGAAAAGGCACAGAGAAGCCTTGAAGAAGCAGGGGATTCACTCGGAGACGCAAAAGACGCGTTTGACAATTATGAGATAAAAGCCCCCATTTCGGGCACGGTTATAAAGAAAAACTACAAAAAAGGCGAAAAAATAGGCTCGGGAAATTCTTCGGTCGGAAACGTCGCCGCGGTCATATACGATTTGTCGGCGCTGAAATTCGTAATGAATATTGACGAACTCGATATCGATTACATAAAGCTCGGACAGGAGGTAAATGTTACGTCCGACGCCAAAAGCAACGAAAAATACCTCGGATACGTTACGAAAATAAGCGTAGAGGGCACGACTCAGAACGGAACGACGGTTTACCCCGTAACCGTAACGCTTGAAAACTACGGAACCGACGAAGAGGGAAACAAATTAAAGCCCGGAATGAATATCGACGCCGAGATAGTGCTTGAAAAATCCGAAAATATTCTTGCAGTGCCGCTTTCGTGCGTTGGACGCGGAAATAAAGTCAAAGTCGTGTCGGCGCGGACGGTGTCTGCAAACGCAGATAATCCCGCGGACACACAGGATCATATAAATATGCAGGGCGGCGCACAAACGCCCGGCTTGCCGGGAACGCCGGAAGCGGGCGGTTATTCCACCGTACCGAATACAGTCGAATACACGGAAGTTACGGTTGAAACGGGAATAAGCGACAACGATTTTGTCGAAATAATAAGCGGTCTTAACGAGGGCGATACGGTTATCGTCGGAAGCACCTCCAATAACGACTGGCTCAACGCAATTTACGCAATGCGGCCGGGCGGCGAAATGAGCGACGGCGGCATGAACGGCGGCGGACAGCCCGGCGGCGGTATGTACGTAAGGTAAATACCGATGATTAAACTAAAAAATATCTATAAAATTTATTATACGGGCGACACCGAAACGAGAGCCGTCGACGGAATAAACCTTGAAATCGAAAAAGGCGAATTCGTCGCGATCGTGGGTCAGTCGGGCTCGGGAAAATCGACGCTTATGAATATCATAGGCTGTCTCGACGTGCCGACGAGCGGAACGTATGAACTTGACGGAATCGACGTGAGCACGATGGACGACAACGAGCTTGCGGAAATACGGAATTTAACGCTCGGCTTCATTTTCCAGCAGTATAACCTGATACCAAAGCTTACCGTTACCGAAAACGTCGAGCTTCCGCTGCTTTACGCGGGCGTTGATAAGAAAGAGCGCAGGGAACGCGTAAGGGAAATGATAAAAAAGGTCGGACTTGAAGGTAAAGAAAAAAATTACCCTTCGCAGCTTTCGGGCGGACAGCAGCAGAGAGTTTCGATTGCGAGAGCCCTTGCGGGAGGACCGTCGGTAATACTTGCGGACGAACCCACGGGTGCGCTCGATTCGAGAACGGGCAAAGAAGTTATCGAATTTCTGCAGAAACTCAACGACGAGGGAAATACAATAGTTCTCATAACCCACGACAACGGCATCGCCGTGTCTGCAAAGAGGATAGTCAGACTTCACGACGGAAAAATAGTTTACGACGGGCCTGCGGACTCGCCGGAAGCGCTTGTGAACAGAGACGTTCCGTTTGAGAAGGACCCTCTGTTGAGAAAGAGCGTCGGAGGTGAAGGCTGATGGGCGTGATACAGTGCTTTTTCCTTGCGCTGAAAAGCCTTTCGACGAGTAAAATGAGGGCGTTTCTGACAATGCTCGGCATAATAATCGGCGTTGCGGCGGTAATAGTCATAATGTCGCTCGGAAACGGACTTACCGTGTACGTGAACGACGTTTTTTCGGAACTCGGAACGACGACCGTGAACGTGATTATAACGGGAAGAGGCTCGACGAGAAACGTCGACGCCGACGATATGTACGGGCTTTACGAAAGCAATACCGACACGTTTTCGGCGGTAAGCCCCGTAATTACGGTAAGCGGCAGGGTAAGAACAAGCCTTGACACCGACACGTATAATCCCACGATGACCGGAATCGGAGAAATGTACCTCGACGCAAATAAGCTTAAAATCGAATCGGGAAGAGATATTACCTATATTGATATTGCGTATAACAAAAAAGTGTGCATAGCCGGCGCGTTTTACGACTATCTCTATAACGGGGATACGCTCGGACAAAGAATAAAAATAAACGGCGACAACTATACGATTATCGGAGTGCTTGAGGAAAAGGGCGATAAAACCGACGAAAACGGCTCGGACAACGTATTGTATCTTCCGTACAGTACGGCAGGCAGATTTTTGGCAAGGACGGCGAATATAAGCACATACATTTTCGTTGCCGACGGCGAAGAAAAAATAGACGACGCCAAAAGACTCATAAAGGACAGACTTTACAAGACTTTCAGAAACGACGACCTGTACGCAGTCATAAGCAATTCGGAAATTCTGGATTCCATGAACGAAATGATAGGCATAATCGTAAGCGTGCTTGCGGGAATTGCCGCAATATCCCTTGTCGTGGGCGGTATCGGAATTATGAACATAATGCTCGTTTCGGTAACCGAAAGAACGAGGGAGATAGGAATAAGAAAGGCGCTCGGCGCCAAGGGAAGACATATAAAGCTTCAGTTTGTGATTGAGGCGGGAACCACGAGCGCGATAGGCGGAGTAATAGGAATAGGACTCGGAGTGCTGGCGGCAAGGGCGGCGTCAATGCTTATCGAGGATTTTACGGCAGTACCCACGGCATTTGCCGTGATTCTGTCATTCGGAATATCGGTGGCAGTGGGTATCATTTTCGGATACCTGCCCGCGCGCAAAGCGGCAAAACTCAATCCGATCGAGTCGCTCAGACACGAATAACAAAGATAGAAACGAAAGGAAAAACACGAATGAAAAGAATAGCGGGAATAGCTCTCCTCCTGTCGCTTATTATGACGGTTTTCACGTTCAAAGCGTTTTGCGCGCCGAAAATAAGCGTAAGCGACGACGAAAAAGCGCAGGTAATGAGGCTTCTTGAAATAATGAACGGCGACGAAAACGGAGAACTTAACCTCAAAAACGACGTTACGAGAGCGGAATTCGTAAAAATGGCGGTGTGCGCCTCGGGCGTAAAGAACGGAAATGCCAAAAGCACGTCCGTTTCGCTGTTTCCCGACGTAAACGCATCCCACTGGGCTGTGGGTTACATTTCGAACGCGATAAATTCGGGGCTTATAAACGGATATCTTGACGGAACGTTCAGACCGGAAAATAACGTAAAACTCGAAGAAGCCGTGATTATAACGTTAAAACTGCTCGGCTATACGAGCGCGGATTTCAAGGGCAGCTATCCGGATTCTCAGCTTGAAAAATACGAAAATCTCGGACTCGATAAGGATATGACCGCCAAAAAGGGCGAAAACCTTACAAGGCGCGAATGTATGAAGCTCATATACAATATGCTTTGTACCGAAACAAAGCAGGGAGCGCTTTACTGCACGAATATGGGCTGTAAGCCCGACGCCGACGGAAAAGTGGATTATCTTGCGCTGATAAATTCAAAAATGACCGGACCGTACGTCAATATAAACGGAAATTACAGGGATAAAATCGAATTCGAAATTGACGGAAAAAGCAGTGTTTACCGGGACGGAAAAACGGCGGATATTTCCGAAATAAGAGATTACGACGTATATTATTACTGCAAAAGCATAAAAACCGTGTGGTTTTACAGCGATAAGGCATTCGGAACGATAGAATCCGTGCTTCCGTCAAAGGACGCGCCGGAATCTCTGAAAACGGGAAAAGATACGTTCGTTTTGCTTCCCGACGCCGCAAAAAAAGTGTCGTTCGCGGGGGATATCGGAAAAGACGACTACGTGATGATTTTGCTTGATAAGGACGGAAAAGCTGCGGATATCATAAAGGCCGACTACGAAATGTACGAAAAATACTCGGATGAAGACAAGGATATGCTGTCGGCGGTAAACGATACGCTCAGCGAGCCTGTCGTAGTTACGGACTTGTCGAAACTTGCGGAAAAAATACCGCTTGACCTGAAGAACGCGAAAATTATGTTCAATTCCGCCGAGACGGACGTTTCTCAGATAAAGGTAAACGACGTAGTTTACTGGTCAAAGGCGTTCAATACGGTATGGGTTTTCAGGGAAAAGAAATCGGGCGTGTGCACGGCGGTAAATCCAAATAAGGAAAATCCGTCGTCGGTTACCGTGGGCGGCGCAAACTACACGCTTTCGACGGACGGCGTAAAGTATAAGTTTTCAAATTACGGAACGCTCGATAAGGAGATGCTTGTAACCCTCATACTCGGCAAGGACGGAAGCGTGGTCGACGCGTACGAAGCGGGGCTCGACATTATCGGAGACGAATATAACGACGTTTCCTACGCACTCGTCGTTTCATCAACCCTTAAAGGACCGTATATCGTGGGCGAGGACGGAACAATACCGCCCGACGCCGGAATAGATATCGACAGCGCTCATATTTATAAAGGAAACGTCGAGGTTTTAAGGAGCGAAATTAAAAAATATAACGTTTATTACTGCTCCAAACTGCTCAACGCCGTGTGGCTGTACTACGAAACGGTAAGCGGAACTGTTGAGGAGATAACTCCGAAATCGCAGCCGGCAAGCGTTAAGATCGCAGGCAGAAATTATGCGCTTTCCACTTCAAAGGCGCAGTTCGACTTTTCAAGTATGGGAACGTATAAGGTCGGAGATCGGGTAAAAGTTCTGCTCGATAAGGACGGAAATATCGCGGGAGTAACCGAAATAGGAAATCTGAGCTCCGATAATATAGGCGTTGTCGTAGAAAACGGCAAGAGCGAATTTACCGACGCCGACGGAAGAAAATACGAGGCGAACAGCGTAAAGATATATGCCCTGGACGGAAATACCTACTCTTACGAGGGATATTCCTACGCAAAGGTCGGGGAAGTCGTACGCGTTTCGGTAAGTAAGGAAAAAACTGCAATCAACACGGAAAACCCGCCGAAAAGCAATTCCGCCGCAAGAGAGGCGATAAACGCGATAAAGGACGGAAAATTCTCGTCCGACGCAAAGATAATCGAAACGTATAAGGGTGAGCTTTGCGCAAAGGTTGAAATAAGCGAAATAAGCGGAAAAACGCTCGATTATTCGTCGATTCTTTTCTATGAACTCTCGTCCGACGGCAGCATAAAGTACCTGATTCTCGATAACTACACCGGAAACCTTTTCGAGTACGGATACCTGTTCGACAACGAGTCAACCGACGGCATGACCGGAAAAACGACGCACTCCTATACCTATATGCTCGACGACAATATGGAGTATAACTTTACGCCGAAAGGAACGATATTCGTTTCAAGCGGCGCTTCGAAATTTACCGTCAAAAACGGAATTGTAACGAAGGTCGAGAATTTGAAATCGGGTATATCCATTGCGGATGTTTCGGGAGACACCGCCTATGCGGAAAGCGGGGATAAGTTCCCGATAGCCGATAACGTAAGAGTTTATTCGACGTCGGGCGCAAAAGTAAAGGTTGTCGATATAAAGGACCTTGAAGACGGAAAATACGCGCACATGACGGGATATTACGATAAGAGTCCCGACAGAGGCGGAAAAATAAGGGTAATAATCGTATTCTGAAAAGCATAAAAATAAAACCCCGCGGGATGTTTAATCCCGCGGGGTTTTGTATGTCAACGCATTATTTTTTCGTAACGCCGTCGCCGTATATGGTGAGCCAGTCGTTTTTCATGGAAACGGGAACCCAGTCGAATTCTTCACATAGGTCATACATTTTTTCCGCTTTTTCAACGTTTCCGTTTTCACGCTCGGTGTCGTCGCAGCAAAGCATAAACGCAAGGCTCGGATACTCGTTTGCACTCGTCGCGTATTCCGCCATGCTTGCGTCTCCCGTGCTGTTGCCGAATGAAAGCACCGGCTGAACGCCGATTTCCTGCGCGATAACCGAAACCTTGTTCATCTTAAGATTCTTTACGACAAATTCGCCTCCGAGGACGAGCTTGTCGCTGTCGGCGTAAACGTAATTCAGTCCATCGGTCTTTCCCTGATTCGGCGTAACGAGCGTTTCGTCCGAACCGATAATCTGTCCCATCGGAACGCCGAGCGGCGAATCGTAAACTATGCCGCGCACGATAAAGCGGTCGGTACCGCTTACAACGTATACCGTAAAGCCGTTTTCCTTTAAGTATTCAACGACCTGAAGCATGGGCTTATACCAGCCCTCTCCGCGCGTCATGCCGGTGTAACTCGGCATCGGGAGTTTTTTGAATTCCTGGATGTAGTCGTTGAATTCCTTTATCGTCATGCCCGCAAAAGCACTTGCGACAGCCTTTCCGTGATCAACCTCAAGCCCAGAGAACGACGCTCCCGTCGTATTCTGCTCGACGATTTTGTTCGCAACCTCGCGCTCGAAATCGCTCGCCTTGTCTTTGTAGTCCTCGTCCTCCAAAACGCGGTAAACGAGCAGCGTGTAATCGAAATAATTCGGGTCTGTCTCGCAGAAAAGCGTGCCGTCGAGGTCAAAAACGGCAATGCGGTTTTCAACCGGTATGTATCCGCCGCCGCCCTCCGTTGTCGCCTCTTCCACAAACGATATAAGTTTGTTTTTCGATTCGGCGTTTTCGGCCCATAAGGACAGCGCGTCGGCTTGCGCAGTTAAATCTTCTTGCGCCGCATCTTTCTCATCATCTTTTACGGCTTCCTTTACGTCCTCTTTAACGTCCACGGCTTTCCCGGTCTCGTCAGACGAAGCGGAAGCGGCGGGAATGGGATGCCGGCCTATTCCGAGCGCGTAAAGCGTTGAGACGATAACAAGAAGCGAAAGGGCGATAATTGCGGTTAATTTCCACTTTTGCGTTGCATTCATTTTTATTTTTCCTCCGGTTTTTGATTATTTCGTTGTGTATTCGGATATGTTAAACGGTTTTAAAAAGATCGCTTTTTGCGGCGGGAAGCGTGTAAAAAAGCCTTACCTTACGTTCAGTATTTCTCCCGTGTAAATAACGTGATAGTCGCCGTCCCTGTACCATCTTCCGGCGGTGTCGGGTGAAGTTTTTTCGGGAGACATTTCCGTCTTGAAAATGACGCGGCACTCGAAAACGGTACAGTTTTCAATGCCGGGAACGCTTATTTTTTCGGAATTCGTAAGGGATAGCGAGCATTCCTTTATTTTGTCGAAGTCGCGCCCCGATTTGCTTCCGCAAAAGGCGATCGCGCCTCTTTGCGACGCGTCGGACGGGAAGCAGACCGTAAATTCGGGATTTTTTTCGATAAGCTCTTTCGTGAACCTTGAATTTCTTATCATTGCGGAAAAGGCGGGCTTTCCGCACGCAATTCCGAAATATCCCCAGCCGATTGTCATGGGATTTACCTTTTTTCCGTCAGACGCAACGATAAACGCGCCGTATTTTTCAAGTTTTTCAAGCATTTCGCCTGCGTTTTCTAAAAAATTCATCACTTTACCTCCTTGAAAGTTTTATATATTTTTCTTGTTTTTGTGTTACTTTCTCTCAGGGGAGAGAAAGTAACCAAAGAGAGCTGAATTATTTATAGTTATGTAGCTGATATTATGTGCAAACAAAGAAAACATTTGAAATTTTGTTTGTCTTTCCCGGGCTTTCTGCGAGAAAGCCCGCACTCTTTTGGTACTTTTCTTGAGTAAGAAAAGCTCTTGTTCTTTTCCCTCGCAGGAAAAGAACCAAAAGTGCTTTCACTTTCTCTCGTGAGAGAAAGTAAAATCAAAGAGAGCGTGCCGTCGAAAAAATTGAATAGCCAATATTTTATCAACAAACAGCACATATGAAGCCGAGCAGAATTTTTTCGACGGGTGCGAAGTGTGATTTCGATGAAAATTTTTCTTTATCGAGGTTTCTTTTTTAAGAAAACTCGCGCTCTTTTGGTACTTTTCTCGCGTGAGAAAAAGTACGAAAACCTGTTTCCCCTGCGATGAAAACATAAAATATGCAGTATGT
>JAEESG010000133.1 GCA_016286245.1 Clostridiales bacterium
ATATCTGACCGCTGATGCGCATATATTCCGCCATTCTCGGCGGAGCCTTGATAAAGTCTATTTCAAGCGTTTTATCTTTTTCAAGCTCGTCAAAATCGTATGATTTCCCCGAAAACGGTTTTCCGTGCAAGGCATATTTTCTGTATCTGTTGAGTTCGTTTACCTTTTGTACAGCCTCAAAAAGTCTTGCCCTGCCGGGAATGCCGTAGGATTTAAGCGAGGGAGACACCGCAAGGCAGATTGTCTTTTCGGTGCGGCTTTCGTCCGCGACGACAAGGTTTGTGTTCAGCGGGTTTTTCCCCATTGAAACACATTCTACGGAGGCGTAAAAAGATTTCAGGTCAATGGCAATATACGTTCTTTTTCCGTCGTCTGTCATACGCTCACCGTCCTTTCGCGCAGGTATGTATCCGATTAATTTTTCACTATCTCTGTACTCTTCCGGAGCCGTCGCCTCCGGCGAGGTTTTCTACTTCGTTTCTTGAAACAAGGTTAAAATCTCCGGGTATGGTGTGTTTAAGCGCCGACGCGGCAACGCCGAATTCGAGCGCGCTCTTACAGTCCTTGCCGTCAAGAAAAGCGCATATTACGCCTCCTGCGAAGCTGTCGCCGCCGCCGACTCTGTCAACAATCGGGCGTATATTATATTCTTTTGAATGATAAAATTCGTTTTTGTCGCGTGAGAACAAACACGCCGACCAGCCGTTATCCGACGCGGAACGCGACACTCTTAGTGAGGAAATTACGTATTCAAAGCCGAATTTCTCGGTCATTCTGCGGAAAATATCCTCAAAACCCGCAAGATTCAGTTCTCCGCTTGTAACGTCGGTCTTTTCGGGTTTGAATCCGAGCACTTTTTCCGCGTCTTCCTCGTTTCCGATACATATATCGACGTACTGCATGAGATTTGTCATGACAACTTTTGCTTTTTCGCTCGTCCAGAGTTTTTTTCTGAAATTGAGGTCGCACGAAACCTTAACGCCGTGCTTTTTTGCGCTTTTGAGCGCCGTTTCGCAAAGGGCCGCGGCCTTATCCGAAATTGCGGGTGTAATTCCGGTAAAATGGAACCAATCCGCATCGGAAAAAATCTTATCAAAATCAAAATCTTCCGCCTCAGCCTCCGAAATTGAAGAGCCTGCTCTGTCATAAATCACGTTTGACGCTCTGACGGACGCGCCCGTTTCGAGAAAATATATTCCGAGGCGGTTTCCGCCGTACGCTATATTATCCGTATTTACGCCAAGCTTGCGGAGTGCGGCGACAGCCGATTTTCCTATCGGATTGTCGGGGACTTTCGTTATAAAATGCGCCTCATGTCCGTAATTTGCTAAAGATACGGCGACGTTTGCTTCCCCGCCTCCGTAGCACACGTCAAACGCGTCGCTCTGAATAATTCTCTTATTCTGCTGCGTTGAAAGTCGAAGCATTATTTCGCCTAAAGTTACGACTTTTGCCATTATCCGCGCGCCTCCTTGATTTTTGCGATAAATTCCTTTGCGGTTTCGGTAATTTTATCATAATCGCCCGTCTTTGCGCCCGCTGTAAGCGAGCTTCCCGCACCTACCGCAACGGCTCCCGCCTTTATCCACAGGTCAACGTTCGATACGTCGACTCCTCCCGTCGGCATAAGCTGTGCCTGCGGCAGCGGACCTCTTATATCCTTTATGATTTTCGGGCCGAAAAGGTCTGCGGGAAAGATTTTTATGATATCAACGCCCGCTTCCATGGCGCGAATCACTTCGGTTATCGTCATACAACCCGCAATATACGGCACTCTGTAACGGTTACACAGTTTTGAAGTATTTTCGTCAAACGCGGGACTTACTATGTAATTTGCGCCCGAAAGTATCGCAATTCTTGCTGTTTCCGCGTCGAGAACCGTTCCGGCGCCGAGCAGCATTGAGCCGTCGTTATACGTTTTTGCAAGGTCTTCTATAACCTTGTGCGCGCCCGGCACGGTAAACGTGAGTTCTATCGACGGACAGCCGCCTTTCAGGCACGCGTCGGAAATTTTAATCGCCTGCTCTGACGACTCCGCTCTTACGACCGCCACAAGCCCCGCGTCGGTAAGTTTTGTTAAAACGTTTTCTTTTCTCATTGCAATTTTCCTCTTATACTAAAAGTTGAAATATTCTTTCGCGTTGTTATAGCAAATTCCCTTGATTATTTCTCCGAGCATTTCGTAATCTTCCGGATATTCCCCGTCTTCAACCCACGTTCCGATAAGATTGCAAAGTATTCGTCTGAAATACTCGTGCCTCGTATATGAAACAAAGCTTCTCGAATCGGTGAGCATTCCGATAAACGTTCCGAGCGTTCCGAGATTTGCAAATGCCTTTAACTGTTCCTCGATGCCGTCCTTGTTGTCGTTGAACCACCAGCCCGCGCCGAACTGAATTTTACCCTTCGACGGACCTTTATTAAAGTTACCCGGCATTGTTCCGAGAACGTAATTATCCTTCGGATTTAAGCAGTAAAGTATCGTTTTCGGCAGCGCGCCGTCCTTTTCAAGCCCGTCAAGCAGTCTTGAAATCGGCTTTGCGACTGAAAAGTCGTTTACCGAATCAAATCCCGTATCGGCGCCGATTTTTTCAAACATTCTCGCGTTATTGTTGCGCATG
>JAEESG010000038.1 GCA_016286245.1 Clostridiales bacterium
AAGTTGGTGTATAATCATATTTGCAGAGTAAAAATACGTTTCCGTAGCTCAGCAGGATAGAGCAGCCGCCTCCTAAGCGGCAGGTCGGGTGTTCGAATCACCTCGGGAACGCCAAACGCCCCCGAAAACTATGTTTTCGGGGGGTTTTTTAAGTAATAAGTAAGAGTGAATAGTGAAGAAGTATGGTGCAAAACCGCAGATTATCGGACAAAAAACCCGAAAACTTACGTTTTCGGGTTTTTATTATTTGAAATTCAATAATTTTCCGCGTTAACTTCAAAATAGCTCTGCGGATGTGCGCAAACGGGGCAAACCTCGGGGGCTTTCGTTCCTATTGCTATATGTCCGCAGTTGCGGCATTCCCAAATTTTGACTTCGCTCTTTTCGAACACCTTTGCCGTCTCTACGTTATTGAGAAGCGCACGATAGCGTTCCTCGTGGTGCTTTTCGATTGCGGCAACGCCGCGGAATTTTGCGGCAAGCTCCGGGAAGCCTTCTTCTTCGGCGGTCTTTGCAAATCCTTCATACATATCCGTCCACTCGAAGTTCTCGCCTTCTGCCGCGTGGAGCAGGTTTTCTGCCGTTCCGCCGATTCCTGCAAGTTCCTTTAACCACATTTTTGCGTGTTCCTTTTCGTTTTCGGCGGTCTTCAAAAACAGAGCCGAAATCTGCTCGTATCCTTCCTTTTTGGCAACGGAAGCGAAATACGTATATTTGTTTCTCGCCTGGCTTTCGCCCGCAAACGCCGCTTCAAGATTTTTTTCGGTTTTTGTTCCTGCGTACTTGTTCATTGATTTGTTCTCCTTTATTTCCTCTAATTTTTCACCTTTCGATTTGCAGAGCGGGCACACCGGCTCTTCGCCGTCCGGCACTTCAAAAATCTGTCCGCAAACCAGACATTTGTATTTTTTCATTGCTGTTTTTCTCCTTTAAAAATTATTCCTGCGCTTCAAATTCGCTTTTGGGTTCGCCGCACAGCGGGCATACCCACGTATCCGGAAGTTCTTCGAACTTTACGCCTTCTTCGGCTTCGTCGTAAACGTATCCGCACGTCTTGCATACGTATTTCATAAGTTTTCCTCCTTGATTTTACTCTTTTGTCTTATAATAGAGCATGCAGTGGCAGAAGCCTTCGAAATCCGGGTCGGCTATCTGCTCTCTGAATTCCTTACACATACATTTATAGTCTTCCGTGCGCTCCCTGCGGCAGGGGCAGTAGCCGCCCGTCCGTTTTAAGCCCTCTTTTACGGTATCGACTATCGCTTTATCGGGATTAAGCTTTACCATATCTTCACCTTATTTTTTCCAGAGACTATGTAAATTGCAGTATGCGTACACCGCTTCAACCTCGTCGCCGTCGCATATTGAAAAACATACTTCCGGCGCGTCTCCGGGTTTAAGCGCTTTTCTCTGGTTTCCGCCCGTCGTCTGAACGGACACCCATTCTATATAGTGTTCTTCCGTCATGGGATGGGGAATTTCGCCTATTTTTACAATCAGTTTCCCGTCTTTTTTCTCATATACGGGAATATGCTTTTCAGCCGCCGCGTCAGTCGTTCCGGGAATTATTTCCTTCATCGGCTGTCCGCAGCAAACGAGCGGTGAGCCTGTCTTCTTTACGATTGCGACGATCTGGCCGCATATTTCGCAGCGATAAAATTTCATTTCCATGTTTTTTCCTCCGTAATATATTTTTATTTTATTGGTTCAAAATCGGACGCGCCGTGCTTGCACAGCGGACATACAAAGTCCTCGGGCAGTTCGTCGCCCTCATAAATATATCCGCACACCTTGCAAACCCAGCCTTTTTTGCCGTTGGTTTCGGGCTTCGGCTTTACGTTTTCCTGATAATAGGTATACGTCATGGTGGGTTCGTCGGAAATCACTCTTGCTTCGGTTACCGAGCATATAAACATTCCGTGAGTGTCAAGGTCCAGATACTGTTCGACTTTAAGCGACATGAACGCGTTTATATATTTGGGCAGGAACAAAAGTCCGTTATCCGACCTCGGAAAGTCCTCCGACTCAAATTTGTTTACGTTTCTGCCGCTCCTGAAACCGTAGTTTTCAAACACCGAAAACGGCGCCTGCGTCGACAGGCAGTTCACGTTCATTATTCCCGTATTTTTAATTATATGATGCGAGTAGTTCTCTTTATTTATGCATACCGCAACCCTGTTCGGCGTGTTTGTTACCTGTGTTACGGTGTTAACTATCAGTCCGTTGTCCTTTTTGCCGTCGTTTGACGTTACGACGTACAGTCCGTAGCCTATGTTGAACAGCGCCTTCATATTATTTTTATCAGCTTTGCTGCCATCGGACGCGATATATTCCATGCACAGCTCGTCGGACAGCGCTTCTGTCTGAGCTTTGCTCTCGTCAGACAGTGCGGACATGATTTTAACGGTATTTTCGCAGTACGTAATATCCTTACACGTCTCGAGCATGGATTTCATAACCTTTGCCGCCTGCGGCGCCCACGAGCCGTTTTCGATAAAGGCGACTTTCTTATTTCTGAAGCCCCTTTCGGCAAGGTGCGTTAAAAACTCCCTCATGAACGGGAAAATTTCGGCGTTGTAAGTAGTTGTCGCGAACACGATTTTATTGTATCTGAACGCGTCCTCGACCGCTTCCGCCATGTCGCATCTCGCAAGGTCGTTCACTACAACCTTCGGGCAGCCCTTTGACTTCAGCTTTTCGGCGAGCAGCTCGACCGCCTTCTTTGTGTTTCCGTAAACCGACGTATACGCGATTACCACGCCTTCGCTTTCCGTTTCGTAGCTCGACCACGTATTATAAAGACCGATATAATAGCCTAAATTTTCACTCAGCACGGGTCCGTGCAGCGGGCAGATTATTTCTATATCGAGGGACGACGCTTTTTTGAGCAGATTCTGCACCTGCGCGCCGTATTTTCCGACGATTCCGAAATAATATCTTCTCGCCTCGCACGCCCATTCCCCGTCCGTGTCGAGCGCGCCGAATTTTCCGAACGCGTCCGCCGAAAACAGCACTTTATCCGTGCTGTCGTAGGTTACCGTAACCTCGGGCCAGTGAACCATCGGTGCGGAAATGAAATGAAGAACGTGCTTTCCCAGGGAAAGCGTATCGCCCTCTTTTATTATCATTCTGCGGTCTTCAAATTCGGTGCCGAAGAAGTTTTTCATCATTTTGAACGCCTTGTCGGAAGAAACTATCACGGCGTTCGGGTACGCCTTCATGAAGTTTACGATATTTGCCGAATGGTCGGGCTCCATGTGCTGAACGACGAGAAAATCTGGCGTTCTGCCCGCAAGAGCCGCCGATAGATTATCCAGCCACTCGTGCGTGAAATTTTTATCCACCGTATCCATTACGGCGATTTTTTCGTCGGTTATGACGTAGGAATTGTACGCCATGCCGTCCGGCACGCCGTACTGCCCCTCGAACAGGTCGATTTTGCGGTCATTTACTCCAATGTAAACGATATCTTTCGTTATGAACATAAATTTTCCTTCCGTGAAAGCTTTTTTCCTTTATTTATTATATTTTACCATATTTATTATGAAAATTCAACCGTTTTTTCGTCGTTTTTTTCAAAAATCGGCACAAAAAAACAGCCTTGCGATAAAGCGCAAGGCTGTTTTGCGTTAATGTCAGCCTCTTAAATTTTTAACCATTCTCGTTGCGATTGCAAGCGCCTGCTCGCGCGTTGCCTGCGCATATCCTATCGCAGCTTCCGCGTCGGTCGTCGCTTTCGGAGCGAAAAGTCCGTCGCCGATGCCGTTTATAATGCCGTTTGCCGCCATGAAATACACGCTCGGCTTCGCCCAGTCGGAAATCTTATCGTCGTCGGCAAAGGGCTCCGGCATAGTGAACAGCGCGTTGAATTCATCCGCAAATTCCGCGTCCTTACTCATTTCCCAGCCGCTTATCCAATATTTCTTATACACCCTCGTAAGCATCGTCGCCGCCTGTTCTCTGTTGAGAAGCGCGTCGGGCTCGAAGGTCGTCGCGCTCGTGCCCGTCGTAATGCCTAAATTATACGCTTTGAGCACTTCGGCGTCGTTTGTGTCGGTAAACGGATTATTGTCTGCCGGTGATGACTTTAACGTCGTGAGCGCCTCAAACGCCTTTACGCTCACCGCCGCAAATTCCGCGCGCGTTATCGGCTGCGTGAGGTCAACGCCTTTTAAGCTGTCGGGGATAAGTCCGAGTTTATTTGCCTGTGCAAGCTCCGCCTGCGCCCACTCGGACGCCTGCAGGTTCAGAAAATCAAAATTCGTGCGGATTCTCATATTTGAGCCGGTCGTATGGCGTTCCATATAAAACATATCGAAATCAACTATATCGCCGACCTTTATTCCGAGCTCGGACGCGATTTCGTCGAGGTAAACTTCCGCGTACTGTTCGCCGTGCACGCCGCCGAGGTCGATTACGAGCTTATTGTTGAAGAACACCCACACGTCGTCGTCGCCGCTGAACAAAAACGCACCGTTCTGCACGTATTTGAATTTCGTATGTATCTCAACCGAAAAATGGAAGTTATGTCCGTCATCCCACGTTTCGCCGTCGTACATATAAGGGTTGCCGAAAAGCTCGTTATCTATCGGAAAATAGCCGTCAAGCTCGTTTCCGTTTTCATCGATGCTCGAATCTATCTCGAAATAGCCCTCGTAGCCCTCTTCCGCACACGGACGGAGCGTCAGCGTTTTTGTCGTCGTCATGTTTTTGCCGGGCACGTCGTTGAAAAACGCGTACAAATCGTCCTGCGTTACGCTTTCTCCGAACATTTCACGCCAGAGTTCAAGGTTATATACCGGCTTTTTGTCCGCGCCGAGCGTTTCCGAAACAAGTCCTTCTCCGCTCACGATGCCTCCTTCAAAAAGCACCTCGTCCGCGTTGAAGTCCCTTACCGTTACGTCAAGATCGACGTTTTCGTCCGCCGATACGGAAACGCACATAAGCGTAAGTACCGCAAACAGCGCAATAACAACCGCAAAAAACTTTCTTTTCATAAAAATTCCTCCTTAATATGCATATATTTTTATGTTTTCTTTTTTGACGGGATATTCGCAATAAAAATTCCTGCCATCATCACGGCGCAGCCGGCGTAGGCGATTGCGGTAAGGCGTTCGTGAAGAAGCAGCGCGCCTCCGAGAGCCGCAAACATGCTCTCGGTCGAGAGAATTATCGCCGACACCGTCGGATGCACGCCTCTCTGACCTATTATCTGCAAGGTATACGCGACGGCGGTGGACATGAGTCCGCTGTAAAGTATCGGCACAAGCGCCGTATTTTTCAGGTCCTCAAACGATATGCTCTCGGTAAACAGTGCGATGATAAGGCTTATTACGCCGCAGGTTATGAACTGCGCCGAGGAAAACCGCACCGGGCTTATTTTCGGGTTGAAATAATCTATGAAAACGATATGAAACGCAAACGCAAGTCCGCATAAAATAAGCACGACGTCGCCGAATCCCATCGAAAAACCGATTTCGTGAGTTTTACCGAACAGCGAAAAGTTTATCGCCGTGTCAAAAAACGGAGCTTCGTTCGAGCTCATGTTTCCCGAAAGTATCATAAACAGCCCCGCAAGCGCGATAAACGCTCCGAGATACGAGTTTTTCGACGTCTTCTTTTTTAAGAAAATTCTCGCGATTACCGGCACGAAAACCGTATAAAGCGCCGTCAGAAATCCGCCTTTTCCGGGGCTTTCGGTAATATTAAGCCCCAACTGCTGAAGATTTGACGCGACAAACATTATAATACCCGCCGCAATTCCCGCAAAAAGCGACGTTCTTCCGTTTTTCACGTTTTTCTCGAACAGGAGAATCACGGGAATCAGCGCAAATCCGCCGAGCAGGTATCTTATTCCGTTAAAATAAAAAATTCCGATTTTTCCGCCGACGACCTGGGCCGTAAAAGCAAAGCCCCATATCATCGCCGTCAGAAACAGTATTGCAACCGACGCCGGTTTATTTCTCATACTTTTTTATATCTCCGATTTGTTTATCCTACAAGTTCTTTTACGTATTCCCGCGCATTTTTGTCCGCCTCGATTATTCCGTCGAGCGTAAGCTCATTTCCGCCTTTTCCGAATTTGACGCACGCGCTGTCTATAAGTGTGAAAATGTCGGTATATTTGATTTTTCTTTGCAGAAACATGTCGACGCACGTCTCGTTTGACGCGTTATACACGCACGGGTTTATTCCGCCCGTTCTTACCGCACGCCTTGCCATATTTACCGACGGAAAAACTTCGTTGTCTATATTATAAAAGTTCAGCGTTCCGACCGACGCAAGGTCGAGCGGTTTCGTAAGACCCTCAAGCCTTGCGGGATACGTCAGCGCGTACTGTATGCAAAGTCTCATGTCGGGCGTTGCAAGCTGTGCAAGCACCGAGCCGTCCACAAATTCCACGAGCGAATGAATTATGCTCTGTCTGTTGATTATGACGTCTATTTTATCCTCGGGAACGTCGAAAAGCCTCATTGCTTCTATGAGTTCAAGCCCCTTGTTGACAAGCGTCGAGCTGTAAACGGTAATTCCCTTTCCCATACTCCAGTTGGGGTGTTTAAGCGCCATTTCGGGCGTTACATCCTGTAACTGTTCCCTCGTATATCCGAAAAACGGGCCGCCGGAGCCGGTTATAATGAGTTTTCTTATCTCCCTTTTTTCCGCGCCGCGAAGACACTCGTGTATTGCGCAGTGCTCACTGTCTATCGGGAGGACGCTCACGTTTTTTTCTCTTGCGAGCGGCATTACGATTTCTCCCGCCGCAACGAGCGTTTCCTTATTCGCTATTGCGATATTCTTTCCGCTTTCTATCGCCTTTATGGTCGGAACGAGTCCCGAAAATCCGATTATGGCGTTGACGAGCGTGTCGGACGGGCAAAAGGCGGCAAGCTCGCTTGCCGCGTCCTTTCCGGCAAGGATTTTGACGTCGAGGTCGGAAATCCTTGTTTTAAGGTCGAGCGCCGCCTTTTCGTCGGCGACGGCGCACGTTTTCGCGCCCGAAAGGCGCAGCTGTTCTTCGAGAAGCGAAATATTCGAGTTTGCACTCAGAGCGTCGATTTTAAGTCCCAGGTGGCGTGCCGTCTGTATTGTCTGCGTGCCTATGGAGCCTGTCGAGCCCAGCACGGTTATACTCTTTTTTTCGGACATTTTATCAGTTCTCCGTTTCCGTTTTTTGCTTTATTCGGGTATTTCAAGCGTAATTCTTCCGATTTTTCCGCTTCTGAACTCGTCGAGCAGCATGCGGGCGCATCTGAGCGTATCCACTTCGCCTTTCGACATCAGAAAGCCTCTGTTTCTGCCGATTTTTTCAAAGATTTCGAACGGCATTTTGTCTTCCAAATCGTTTTCTTCGAGTTTATATCTGTTTTTGAGAAGTTTCGGGTATTTTTCTGCAAGAATTCTGCACAAAATCACCGCAATCTCCTCGATATCGAGTATTTCGTCATTTATCGCTCCCGTAAACGCAAGGTTAAGCCCCACGTTTTCGTCATTGAATTTCGGCCACAGAATTCCGGGCGTGTCGAGAAGTTCGACGCTTCCCTCAACCGTTACCCACTGCTGTGTTCTCGTTACTCCCGCCCTGTCTTCCGCCTTTGCCTTTTTCGAGCCGCAAAGCCTGTTTATAAGCGTGGATTTTCCCGAGTTCGTAACGCCGAGTATCATCGCTCTCGGCAGTCTTTTCATTCCTTTTTTTTCATAGGCGTCAAGCTTTTCCTTAAGCTCTCTTTTTATTGCGGGCACGATTTCGTTTATCCCCGCGCCCGTTTGGCAGTCGGTGAAAATGACCGTCTTTTCCTCGTTGTCGTAGTATTTTTTCCAAAGCGCCGTTTTTTCGGGGTCGGCGAGCGCCGATTTATTCATAACCGTAATATACGGCTTTGCACCGAGAATTTTCGATATATTCGGGTTTCTGCTCGACGTGGGGATTCTCGCGTCGCACAGTTCTATTGCGATATCCACGTAAGAAAGGCTTTCGTTTATATCGCGTATGGCTTTTGTCATGTGCCCCGGAAACCATTGTATCGCCTTTGCAAGCTCCGACGGGGCAGAAACCTTTTTTTCATCTTTTTTCTTTTTCGGGCGGCGGGCGTCGGAAAGCTTCTCTCCCGTCGCGCTGTCGGAGAGAATTTTACGTTTTCTGAACGGCTTTGCGGTTTGCTTTGCAAATCCGTATTTTTTTTCGGGTTTTTTATATTTCTTTTCTGCCAAAATATCAACCTTTTTCCGTTTTATTTGTTGTTTCCGTTTTCAAACAGACTCTCGTTCTGCGACGGGCGGTTTTCCCTGTCCTTATTTTCGGGATATTCAATTCCGAGATGCTCGTACGCTCCGCGCGTTGCGCATCTGCCGCGCGGCGTTCTGTTTATATAGCCGAGCTGCATCAGATACGGCTCATACACTTCCTCAAGCGTAATCGACTCCTCGCCTATTGCCGCCGCAAGCGTATCGAGACCTACCGGACCGCCTCCGAAAAAGTTGATTATCGCTGAAAGCATCTTTCTGTCGGTCGTGTCAAGTCCGAGCTCGTCAACCTCCAGCATATCAAGCGCTTCTACCGCCGTTTTTTCGGTTATGATTCCGTCGCCCTTTACCTGAGCGTAATCTCTTACCCTCTTTAACAGTCTGTTTGCGATTCTCGGTGTTCCCCTCGAGCGTCTCGCAATTTCAAGTGCTCCGTCAGGCTTTGTATTCACACCGAGAATATCGGCGCTGCGGCAAATTATGTCCGCAAGCTCTTCGTTATCGTACATTTCGAGTCTGTAAACGCTTCCGAATCTGCCCCGCAGCGGCGACGAAAGCTGTCCCGCCCTAGTTGTTGCGCCGATAAGCGTAAAAGGCGGAAGCGGAAGTCTTATATTCCTTGCAGACGGGCCTTTTCCCATTATTATATCGAGATTGTAGTCTTCCATCGCGGGATAGAGTATTTCTTCAACCGGTCTCGGAAGGCGGTGTATTTCGTCGATAAACAGTATATCCATGGGCTTTAAGTTTGTAAGGAGCGCGGCGAGAACGCCCTGCTTTTCAATGGCGGGACCCGACGTTACCCTTATATTTACGCCCATTTCGGCGGCGATTATCGTCGCAAGCGTGGTTTTTCCGAGTCCGGGCGGGCCGTGAAGGAGTATGTGGTCAAGCGATTCCCCTCTCATTTTCGCCGCTTCCATGGATATTATAAGCTTTTCCTTTACCTTCTCCTGTCCGACGTAGTCGGCAAGGGTTTTCGGGCGCAGAGAAAGCTCCTGCTCGCAGTCTTCGGCCGTTTCCGATGAAGTAACTATTCTGTTTTCAAAATCGAATTCGTTCTCTTCTTCTCTGTTTCTGTTGCTTTTAATCATTATTTTTTCTTTCTCCGTTTTTTACATCATAAGCGCAAGCGCGTTTCTTATTACTTCCTCAAGCGTTGCTCCGCCGGCGTTCCTTACGGCCCTCATCGCCTCGGCCTTTGTATATCCCAAAACCGTAAGCGCGTTTATCGCTTCCTTGGTTATTTCCGAGGACGGAACGTTTACGCCGTCCGAAACCGCTTCGTCATAAACGTTTTCATACGCCGAAAGCTTGTCCTTGAGTTCGAGTATGATTTTCTGAGACGCTTTCGGGCCTATTCCCTGCGCAAACGAAATCGCCGCCGCGTCCTTTGCGAGAACCGCTTTTACAAAATCGTCCGCTTCAAGTGCGGAAAGCACCGATATTGCGGCTTTCGGTCCTATGCCCGACACGCCTATGAGAAGTTTGAATATCGTCCTTTCCTTTTCGCTGTAAAATCCGTAAAGCTCAGATGAATACTCGCTCGTATTATAATACGTATACAGTTTTACGGGTATTTCGGAAAGCGTGCCGTCCGCCATATATGCGTCCGACGCGAGTTTGTCGTACGTCTTCTGCGCTATCGTCATAATATATCCGACCCCGCCGCAGTCTATCACCGCCTTGTCGGGTTCGAGCAGCGAGAGCGTTCCGGAAAGGTAATAAAACATATTTGTTCTCCGTTTCATTTTAATATATTTTTCCAATATTATTTTATATCACAAAAGGTAAATTGTCAACCGCAAAGGGAAATCTCCTCGGTTGACTTTTTAATATTTTTGGGTTACAATTATATTGAGTTATGGTGATTTACATAATTTTTCAAACGAAAGGATTTTGTATGAAAAAACTGTCGGTTTTTGCCGCCGTATTTGCTCTTTTATGCACGTTTTCGGTGTGCTTTGCCTATGATGAGGCTTCGCTTTCCGCGGCAAAAGAGCTTTACGATCTGGGACTTCTTCGCGGAAACGCTTCGAGCTTCAGTGCAGACGCAATGGAGCTTGACAGATGCGCCACACGCGCGGAAATCGCAATTACGGTTACGAGAATGCTCGGTAAAGAGCAAAAGGCAATATATCAGAAAAACGCCCATCCGTTTACGGACGTTCCGGACTGGGCGGGCGACTGCATCGGCTGGTTATACGAAAACTACCTTGTAAACGGCGTTTCCGACACGCTTTTCGGCTCCGGCGAAAACGCTTCCGTTCAGCAGTTCTGCACGATGATGCTGCGTGTTCTCGGATATTCCGACAAAAAAGGCGATTTTTCATACGATTACGCCGTGAGCACCGCCCTTGACGCCGGGATCGTAAACGAGGAAATCGCGTCGCGCACAGACCTTCTGCGAAGCGACATGGTAATAATATGCCGAAAAGCCTTGAACGCTCATCTGCGAAATTCGTCCAAAACCCTCTCGTACAAGCTTTATGCCGACAGGGTTATCACAAAGCAGCAGTACGAATATTTAAACGGCGGTACGCAGAATACGCTCGATTCGTTTTTCGCTTCATACGAAAAAAACGGCGTCGTCGGAAAGGCGTATTACGAAAACGGCAATATTCTTCTTCAAATGGAAAAGGACGTCGGAGACTACGGTTTAAGGGTATTTTACGCGTCTGACGGCAGTTCTTTCCCCGTATCGCTTGCCATAAATTCACAAAACGGCTTTACGAGAAGCCTTGTAAAAAGTCCTTTTAAGTGGAACGAGTATGTAACTCTGTTTACGATTCACAACGCAAAAAAGGAAAACGCCTCGCTGAAAGTTGCCTACACGTCGAGCGAGGGCGATTTATACGACGTTTATTCGGTTTCCCCGACGATAAAAGTCGAGGAATATTCGCCCTATGAAGTAAGCCTTGAAGACTATTTTTCCGACTGCCGCATAACGCTTCCCGCGGGGCGCGCATACTACGGCAGCGACGGCATTTCAATAAAACTTTCCGACAAGATTTCAAACTACGGCGTACGCGTGGTATACACGTCCGACATACAGACGTACCCTTGCGAGCTTGCAATCGAAAGCTCCTCTTTTGGATTTGTAAAGGGGGACGTCGACTGGACGAGCGGAAACGGGCTTATAGACGAAATTACGGTGCACGGGCTTGAAAATCACAAAAATATTAAATTCGTCGTAATTTCTTCCACGAGCGAGGGGGAATTATTCTCCACAAACGGTGTATCGCCGGTAATATCGACATTTCAGGAGGTAAATTATGAAAATAACTAAAATATTTATCTCTTTGCTTATCATATCGTCTTTTTCCGTGTTTGCGCGTGCAATAAACCCCGTTCTTAAGTATTCGAACGCGGGAACGCTCGGTTTATGGACGGAGGAAAGCTATTACTGCTCGCCCGCAGTCGCGGATATCGACGCAGACGGGGCGTATGAAATAATTTTCTCGAACTATTCGATTACCGTGCTCGACGCGCTGACGGGAAATCTTAAATTCCGCGTCAATTCCGGGCACGACATAGACGACGAATTTGCGGAATTTGGCGCAAGCGTCGGATACACGTGGGCTTCCGCATGCGTTGAGGACATCGACTCGGACGGATACAAGGAAATTATTACGGTACACGGAAACGGTCTTATTTCGGTGCTCGACTGCACCGGACATTTCAAGGAAGGCTGGCCGCAGACTCCGATTGACGCTCCTGCGAGAAGCGTTAAGGTGAGCGACCTTGATAAAGACGGAAAATATGAAATAATCGTCGGTTACGGCGTATCCGCCGCCGCAGGCGAAAGCGTATACGTCTACTCGTACGACGGAAAAATAAGGGCCGGCTGGCCGCAGCTTTCAAGAAGCCTTCAGGGGCTTTCCGGCTGGGGAGACGGCATATATATGAACGGAATATGCGTAAGCGACCTCGACGGCGACGGATATGAGGAAATAATCGTTCCGACGGACAATCCGTACGTTTCGGTTTACCGCCACGACGGAAGTTTGTTCGGCACAAATTCATCTGTTTTCGGCTCCCGGCACTGGGCGCAAATAGCGTATTACGAAGACGGCTTTACCGAAATCGAGGGCGCAAACATGGGCTGGGGAAATCCTATTTCCGGAAATGAAAAAAGAGAAGAGCTGATGCGCGCCGAGTTCGGAAGCTCGGTAGCAAGAGCCTACGACGTGGACGGCGACGGCAAAAAAGAAATTCTGGTATCCGCAATTATGGCGGAACGCATAAGCGGCGCGGTATACACCGAAACGTGCTACACCACGCTTGCGCTGCTTAATTCCGACCGCACAAGATTTATAAATCCCGCGTTTGACGCCGACTGGACCGTTCCGCCGTTTGACGTGGGAGAGCCTCTGGTGCAGAATCCGAATTTTCTCGCGTCTTACGTCGAATCGACGCCCGTGGTATGCGACCTTGACGGCGATATGGTAAACGAAATACTTCTCAACACCTACGACGGAAAACTGCACTGCTTTTCGCTGAATAAGACCGAGCCTTTTGCGTGGCCGTACAGCCTTACAAAGCGCACAAGTCCGATGTTTGAGTACGCAAGCCCCGCGGTGTGCTTCGATTTTGACGGCGACGGAAGAAAAGAAGTCGTTTTCACGTCGTTTTACGACCCGACGCAGGAGGGGCTGACGAACGAAAACGTCGGAAGTCTTTACATTCTCAATTATGAGGGCAGACTGATTTCAAAAACCGTTCTTCCGCCCGCAAAAGAGCATCATCTCCACAACAACGGCGCAATGTCCGCCCCCGCACTCTTCGACCTCAACGCCGACGGCGTTCCCGAAATAATAATAAATACCCTCCACGGAGCAATATGCGTATACGAAATAGAAATATGATTTTTAACGGAACACCCACGCACGAAAATCGTGCGTGGGTGTTTTTATTTTATGTACTTTTTTGAAAAAAGTACAAGAAAGGGTTTTCCCTCTTTCTTGAAAGAAAGAGGGGCAAAGAACTTCCAATTTTATGTTTGCGTTTTAGGTGAGGTTTT
>JAEESG010000039.1 GCA_016286245.1 Clostridiales bacterium
AGGCCGTCGATATTGAAGAAAGCGCACAGCGCAAGGCACTGCAGCGACGCGAGTATGTAAATTCTTCCGTATCTGCCTGCCTGCATCATATTTGAAAAAGGCAGTCCCGCGCCGTGTCCGATTTCTATCCAGTAGCAGAACACCGCCGCAGCAAACGTCAGTATTGCCATAACCGACGCCACAACCGCGGACTTACGCAAATCCTTAAATATCTGCGAGCCCTGAATCTTTTCGGTATACTCGAAATTATGATTATACTCGTTTATTGTAACGCGCGGTATCTCGTGAGTACTCGTCGTTTCAAGCTCGTCTGTTGTGTCGTTGTTTTTATTCTTTTTCTTTTTGCCCTCGAAAACCTTTTCGTAATTATCTTCTTCGGACGTGATTTCACCGGTATTGTTCTTCTTTTTGAGAAGCACGAGAAGCTGGCTCATATCGTAGTCTCTCGTCTTTGTGGAAACGCCCTTGATTTCGTCCTCGTTTATTATTACTTCGTTTCCGTCTTCAAGGCTTCCCTGCACAAGAACCTTTGAGCTTCTCTCCTCTTTTTTCTCGCCGTCTTCCTTTGCGTAGCTGTTGAGCGCATTTTTATGTATATTCTTTATCTGCTCTTCTATGGACTTTGAGTAGTTGTTGTTGAAGTACTCTTTTGCGTTACGCTCGATGTCAACGGCCTCTTCGCCGCTTGAAGAAACGGTTTCTTCGTTTTCCGAAGCAGTATCGGCCAAGGATTCCTCTTTTAATTCATCATTCATTTTTTCGTTTTCAGCCATTTTTGTTCCTTCCTTTACCGTTTGTTTCTTTGTTTTACCGCTTCATACAGCAAGACCGCCGCCGCCGTCGAAACGTTGAGCGAATTGACCTTTCCGCGCATGGGAATCGACACTACGTAATCGCAGTTCTTTCTGACAAGCTCCGAAACACCGTTTTCTTCGCTTCCCAGCACTATTGCGCACGGAACGGTGAAATCCGCCTCGTCATAGCGTGTCCCGTCGGCTTCCGCCGCAAAAATCCAGAGTCCCTGATTTTTGAGTTTTTTTATCGTTTCGGTTATATTCGTGCACTTTACCGCCGCAAGATGTTCGACGGCGCCTGCCGAAGATTTTACCACCGCGGGCGTGATACACGCCGCGCGTCTTTTTGGAATGATGATTCCGTGTGCTCCCGCGCCTTCGGCGCACCGTATAATCGCTCCAAGGTTATGAGGATCAGAGATTCCGTCGGCGATCACGACAAGCGGGGTTTCTCCCCTGCTTTTTGCAATTTCGAGGACGTCCTCAATTTCGACGTACTCTTTTTCGGAGGCTATCGCCACGATTCCCTGATGCTGTTCATAGCCGCAAAGAGCGTCGAGTTTTGCTTTTTCGACCTCGATAAGCGGTATTCCTCTTGATTTTGCCTCAGCGGCGAGTACCGTTATCGAGCCCTCGCGCTGTCCTGCCTGAACGAATATTTTTTCAATCTGTCTGCCGGATTTTAAAAGCTCTCTTACCGCGTTTCTGCCCGGAACGGAGCCGTTACTTAAATTTTCGTCAAAATACGGCGCGACGGATGCCTTTTTATTTCGATTTTCCGCATAAAAGCCCTCTCTTTTCGGTCTTTTATAATCGGAAAATTTTCTGTCTTTATCTTTTTTTAAATAATTATCCCTTGAATTCGCGTTTTTCGGCATTTTTACCTCCGAATTTTTAACAAATACGCACAATTTCAGTTTTATATATTATACCACACTATATAAATATTGTAAATAGATAATTTTAATATTTTAAACATTTGCGCTCTGTCAAAAAGTACCGTTTTTGTGCTTTCGGACAGCAAAAATATTGACAATTATACAATAAAATTGTATAATATCAATATAATAAATTCAACGGGAATTGCAATGAGGAAATTACGACATTATTTTTTACTTTACGTTCCCGCTCTGCTGTTTTTGCTAATCGCGGCGTTTTTAACGTTTTATCTTACGGATTTTTCAAAATCGTTCCGGAAAGAAAGCGAAAGCGAATACGTCTTTTGTGAGACGCAGGACGTTCCCGTTCTGCTTTACCACCACATAGACAAGGTCGGCAAGGGCGATTCGACAATTTCATTAAAGCATTTCAAACGTCAGATGAATTTGCTCAAAGAAGCGGGCTACAACACCGTTACGGTATCCGAGCTTGCCGATTACGTCTACGGTATCGCGCCGCTTCCCGAAAACCCGATTTGCATCACGTTTGACGACGGATACAAAAGCAATTACACGCTTGCCTTTCCGTTCCTCTGCGAAAACGAAATGAAAGCGACGATTTTCGCGATAGGCTGTTCGTTCGGCAAAAGCAGCTACAAGGACACGGGAATTCCGATCATCCCCCACTTTTCCTACGAGGAAGCAAAGGAAATGGTTTCGTCGGGGCTCATTGAAATTCAGTCGCACACCTACGACATGCACCAGTCGTACGACATATCGGGAGAAGGCGCGAGAGCATACGCCGTCCCTCACACGACGGAGCAGATAAACGATTTCAAAACGCTTTTCAAAAAGGATTTCAAAACGTACGACGACGAATATTTCTCGCATTTTTCAAAGCACATTACCTCTTTTTCCTATCCGCACGGCATCTCGTCGGACATAACAGAGAAAATTCTCGCCGAATGCGGTGTAATTTCCACTTTTACAACCCGTTCAAACGGTAAAAATACGTTAAAACTCAATTCACCCGAATCACTTAAAAAAATGTACCGCATTACCGTAACAGAAAGTATGTCGGACGACGCATTTATGCGCGCGATAACTGATATTTACGGAATGCCGGCAAACAAACCAGGAGATGTAAAAATTGAAAACTGACAAAAAACTTGTAAAAATGGCGGAACTTGCAATTCTGACCGCCATCGTAATAATATTCCAGATGCTCGGTTCCTTTATACACATAGGTCCGACGAGCATCAGCCTCGTGCTCGTGCCGATTGCCGCGGGCGCAATTATTTTAGGTCCCGCAAGCGGTGCGTTTTTAGGCTTTGTGTTCGGTGCGATTACTCTATGGGCGGGAATTTCCGGAACCGACCTTTTCACAAGCGTTCTCTTTGCGGCGCATCCCGTTTACACGTCCTTAATTTGCATATTAAAAGCGACTCTCGCGGGTCTTGCGGCAGGTCTTGTATTTAAGGCGCTGAAAAACAAAAATTCTTACGTTGCCGCGATTGCCGCGTGTGCGGCATGTCCGATTGTGAACACCGGACTTTTCATACTCGGCTCGCTTCTGTTTCTCGGCGAAACGATTTCTGCAAATTTCGCACCCGGAATATCCGTCGTATATTTTCTGATTATCATCTGCGCGGGACTCAATTTCATCGCCGAGCTTTTGCTCAACATTATATTGTCCCCCGCAATATGCAGGCTTTACAAAATTTTAAACAAAATTTGATTTCCGGAGGAAATTATGGGCAAAATCATAGGCATTGACGTCGGCGGAAGCACGACGAAAATCGTCGGATTTGACGAAAAGGAAAAGGAAAAACTCATCTCTCCCGTATTCGTCGAGGCAAGCGACCAGCTCGCCTCGGTTTACGGCGCTTTCGGAAAATTCACCTCGGCAAACGGCATTGAGATATCGGACGTAAAAAAAGTTATGATTACGGGCGTGGGCTCCTCGTTTATCGGAAAATCCATATACGACATTCCGACGTCCCATCTTTCCGAATTCAAGTGCATAGGCCGCGGCGGTCTTTTTATCTCTGGATATGACAAAGCCATTATCGTAAGTCTGGGTACCGGCACGGCAATTATTTCCGCGGACAAAACCGGGAAAACTCCGGTCTATGAATACATGGGCGGTACCGGCGTAGGCGGAGGCACGATCGTCGGTCTTTCGAAAAAGATGCTCGGCGTTTCCGATTTTGAGACGCTCGTTGAGCTTGCGGACGGCGGAGATATTGATAAAATCGACCTACACATAAGCGACATTACAAAAAAGGACATTGGCGGACTTCCCTCTCACATGACCGCCTCAAATTTCGGAAAATTAAGCGACATCGCTTCAAAAAGCGACATCGCTCTCGGCATTCTGAACATGGTTTTCGAATCGGTCGGCATGCTTGCCGTATTTGCGGCGAGAAGCAAGAACACGAAAGACGTTGTACTTACCGGAAATCTTTCGAAAATACCGCAGGCAAAATACGTATTCGAAATACTCTCAACCATGTTTGACATGAATTTCGTAATTCCCGAAAATGCCGAGTTCGGCACGGTAATCGGAGCGGCGCTCGCCGCATTTGAAAAATAAAAAAAGCAGCGAAAGCTGCTTTTTCTTTTTATTGTTTCAATCAAGCGAAAACGAACGTGCGGAGCGTAAAGAACAGTATCAGCACGGCTCCCAAAATTATTCTGTATATTCCGAACGCCGTGAAATCGTGCTTTTTGATATAGTTTACGAGGAATTTTACGGCAAACAGCGAAACGACGTATGCGACGACCATTCCGACAATGAGTACAACCATCATTTCAGGTGTGAGCGGAATATCGTTCTTCAGGATTTTTACGGCGCTTACGCCGAACATAACCGGTATTGCAAGGAAAAACGAGAATTCAGCGACGATTTCCCTCGAGCAGCCGAGAATTATCGCGCCGAGGATAGTTGCGCCCGAGCGCGACGTTCCGGGAACCAGCGCCAGCATCTGAAACGCTCCGATAAGAAGCGCCGTTTTATACGTAAGTTTATCTATAGACGTTATCGTCGGCTTTTTCTTTAATTTTTCCACCACTATAAACGCGATACCGTACAGTATGAGCATTGCCGACACAACCTGCCAGTTTTCGAGTTTTTCCATATAGTCGTCAAGCAGAAGTCCCGCAACGGCGGCGGGAATACATGCGATTGCTATTTTAAACCACATTTCCCACGTATTTTTTCTCTCCTCCTTCGTCTTTTTCAGCGAAAAGGGGTTGAGTTTTTTGAAATACAGCGTTACAACCGCAAGAATCGCGCCGAGCTGTATTACGTAAAGATATAAATCGGAGCTTACAAAGCCGTCGTTGTTCATAAGCTCGTTTACGATTATCATATGTCCCGTTGAACTTATCGGGAGCCATTCGGTGATACCCTCGACGATTCCGAGAATAACCGATTTAAAAATTTCGAAAATGTTCATTGTGTTTTCCTCCGTAATACGTTATCAAAGATTTTTGAAATATATCAGATATTCGGTGTTTCCGCTTCCTCCCTTTATGGGAGACGTCTCTATGCCTTTTGTTTCAAATCCGGCGTCATACGCGCATTTTTTAATATCCTCAATTACTCTTTTTATGACTTTTTCGTCTTTTACGACGCCGTGTTTGCCTATATTTTCCTTTCCCGCTTCAAACTGCGGTTTTATGAGGGTTACAATATCGGCGTCCTTTTTTGCGATTCTTTTTATCGCGGGATAAATGAGATTCTGGGAGATAAACGAGACGTCCACCACAACGTCCGTGCCCGTATTTTCTATATCGGAAAGTTCAAGATTTCGTGCGTTGAAGTTTTCCATGCAGACGACTCTCCCGTCGTTTCTCAGCTTTTCGTCGAGCTGGCCGCTTCCCGAATCGACGGCGAAAACCTTTTTCGCGCCGTTATTTATAAGGCACTCTGTAAAACCGCCCGTGGACGCGCCTATATCGACGCAGGTTTTTCCATTTACGTCAATTCCGAACTTTTCGAGCGCATACGCAAGCTTTATTCCGCCTCTGCCGACGTACCCGTCGGATTCCGACTTCCGTACTGCAACTTTTGCCGTTTTTTCGTCGATTTCGAAGGAAGGCTTTATGCAGGCCTTGCCGTCAACGCTGACTTTACCCGCCTCTATAAGTTCTTTTGCCTTTGTCCTGCTTTTTGAATATCCGTTCTGATACAAATAAGCGTCAATTCTCATTTTCTTTTCCTCAAGTTTTTTCCTTGACTATTATACTTAATTTATCTTACCGTGTCAACTTAATTATATTAAATGATTTTCTTATAATTCGTAAAATCTCACAAGTATTAAACTAAAAATTAATTTTTTTGATATAAATATTAAACATTGATTTTTGCTATTGCAAAAACAGTCGAAATTTATTAAAATAATACTAAGAAAAAATTACAGAAAAGGAAGTAGCAAAGTTATGGATCATCCGCAGGTAACAGTTTACGATCATCCTCTTATCACCCACAAAATTTCCCTTTTGAGAGACGAAAACACAGGAAGCAAGCAGTTCCGAGAACTTATCGAGGAAATTGCGATGCTTATGGGCTACGAAACGCTTCGCGATTTACCTATGGAAGAATATCAGATTAAAACGCCTATTACCACCACGACTGTAAAGAGACTTGCCGGCAAAAAACTTGCGCTTGTTCCCATTTTAAGAGCGGGACTCGGCATGGTCAGCGGAGTTCTCTCCCTCGTTCCCTCCGCAAAGGTCGGACACATCGGTCTTTACAGAGATGAAAAAACCCTTGAGCCTCACGAATACTATTGCAAACTTCCCGAAGATATTTCAAACAGACTCGTTATTATCCTTGACCCGATGCTCGCAACGGGCGGCTCCGCTTCCGCGGCTATCGATTTTATCAAGATGCGCGGATGCAAAAACATCAAATTCATGTCTATCATCGCAGCCCCCGAAGGTATAAGAAAGGTTTCCGCAAATCATCCCGACGTTCAGTTCTACTGCGGATGCGTTGACGAAAGGCTCAACGACAACGGCTACATTGTACCGGGTCTCGGCGACGCCGGCGACAGAATTTTCGGTACGAAATAAATTACATATTCAAAGCGGACGAAAAATCGTCCGCTTTTTTATTTTTAATATTGAATTTTTTACCTGTTTTTGGTATAATATTTACAGAAAACATGTAAAGAGGTTTTATCATGAACAAAGAAGAATTGAGAAGCATTGAAATAGAGTCTCCGAAAGACAGATTTATAAAAGCGTACAACGCCGCAATCACCCGTCAGGGCTCAAAAGAGCTGCTTGACTGGATGATGACGACGGACTTCTTCACGGCTCCGGCAAGCTCCAAATTTCACAGTGCGTACGAGGGCGGACTTTGCGACCACAGCCTTAACGTTTACAACGTTCTTATCGACAGGTACAACGACAAAAAGCCCGACGAGACGTATGCGATAGTCGCGCTTCTTCACGACTTATGCAAAGCCGAATTTTACAAGGCGACGATGAGAAACGTGAAAAACGAGACGACGGGCGCATGGGAAAAGGTTCCGTATTACACGATTGAGGACAAATTCCCGTTCGGGCACGGCGAAAAATCCGTTTTTCTTATAGAGCGCTTTATGAGGCTTAAAATTGAGGAGGCAATCGCAATAAGGTGGCACATGGGCGGTTTTGACGACGCAGCGCGCGGCGGAAGCTACGCCATAAACGGCGCATTTGAAAAATATCCGCTTGCCGTAAAGCTCCACCTCGCAGACGTTGAAGCGACTTACCTTATGGAAAATAAATAATGAAAAAATATTTATAATTGCTTGAATTTTACATCAAACGGTTATATAATATATTAAGAAAATCAATTAAACGGAGGATGTTAAAATGTTAGTATCAGCAAAGGAAATGCTCACAAAAGCCAAGGAAGGACATTATGCGGTAGGTCAGTTCAACATCAACAACCTTGAATGGACAAAAGCTATTCTCCTCACGGCGCAGGAAATGAATTCGCCCGTTATTCTCGGCGTATCCGAGGGTGCGGGAAAATATATGTGCGGCTACAAGACGGTTGTAGGCATGGTAAAAGGCATGATCGAAGAGCTTGCCATTACCGTTCCGGTTGCCGTTCATCTCGACCACGGCTCGTACGAAGCATGCTACAAGTGCATTGACGCGGGATTTTCATCGATTATGTTCGACGGCTCGAAATATCCCATCGAAGAAAACATCGCAAAGACGAAGGAACTCGTTAAAGTCTGCGCTGAAAAAGGGCTTTCTCTTGAAGCCGAAGTCGGCGCCATCGGCGGCGAAGAAGACGGCGTTATCGGAATGGGCGAAGTTGCCGATCCCGACGAATGCAAGATGATTGCGGATCTCGGAATTACGATGCTTGCCGCAGGTATAGGAAACATTCACGGCAAATATCCCGAAAACTGGAAGGGACTTTCCTTTGAAACACTTGCTAAAATTCAGGAAAAGACCGGAAAAATGCCTCTCGTTCTCCACGGCGGCACGGGTATTCCCGCTGACATGATCAAAAAGGCAATCGACCTCGGCGTTTCAAAAATAAACGTAAACACCGAATGTCAGCTTTCGTTCACCGCAGCCGTAAGAAAGTATTTCGAAGAAGGCAAAGACCTTGTAGGAAAAGGCTTTGACCCGAGAAAAGTGCTTGCTCCCGGCGTAGAAGCAATAAAAGCAACCGTAAGAGAAAAGATCGAACTTTTCGGCTCGGCAAACAAAGCATAATAAAGAACTGTCGTTGATTCCTGCGCGGTGCATTTTGCACCGCGCAGTTTTTTGTGCAAGGTGCGGCTTTTAAAAAATCTTTTATGTACTTTTCTTTCACAAGAAAAGTACCAAAAGAGTGCGCGCTTTCTCGCAGAAAGCGCGGGAAAGACAATTTGTTTTACTTTTTAATTTTTCAGCTCTCTTTGTTTTACTTTCTCTCCCCTGAAAGAAAGTAAAGAAAAAAAGAAAAAACCTCGCTTTCGCGAGGTTTTTTCTTTTTATTGATTATATTGACTTTTTGACAAAATCTCGTATTTTTTCCGGTGTAAATCCGTATTTTTCATAAAATTCGGGAACGGACATATGTTTCGGGAACGTTTCGTCGACGGCGATTATTCCCGTTTTTACGTCAATTCCGCACATCTGCATACACGACAATATTTTCTCGGATATTCCGCCCGACTTTATGCCCTCCTCCACGAAGCACACAAAGTCCGCGCCCTCAAGATACGTCTTTATTTTATCGAAATCGACGGGGTAAATCTTGACAAGCTTTATTATGCGCGCGTGCATGCCATCATTTGCAAGTTCCTTTGCGGCGTGATAAACGTTTGCCGTAATTCTGCCGTACGTTACGAACACGACTGTTTTGCCGGAGCCCGAATCGAACACGTCAAAGTCCCCGTTTTTTTCAAATTCCGTTCTTTCGTACACCTCGGGCGCGCCTTTCGGATATCTCACAACCTCGAGTTTTTCCCCGTAAACCGCCTTTTCAAGACAATCTTTAAGTTCCCGGAAGTTTTCGGGCGACATGATATTCACGTTCGGAATATTTGAGAGCATTGCGACGTCGAAAATTCCCTGGTGCGTTTCGCCCTCATCAGGCACAAATCCGGCGCGGTCGAGCGCAAGCACTATATGCAGTTTCTGAAGCGACACATCGTGAATAAGCTGGTCGTACGTTCTTTGTGCAAACGTGGAATAAACGGCGCACACGGGAGTCATTCCCGAAAGCGAAAGTCCCGACGCGAAGGTTACCTCGTGTTCTTCGGCAATTCCAACGTCAAAAAACCTGTTCTCGTATTTTTCGGCAAATTCGGAAAGTCCCGTGCCGTCTTTCATTGCGGCGGTAATAGCGCAGATTTTTTCGTCTTTCTGTGCGATTTCACACATTATTTTACCGAATGCCTCTGAAAAACCTTCTTTTTTACATTCGGTTTTCTTTTCGCCGGTAACGACGTCAAACGGGCCTATGCTATGATATTTTTCGGGGTTTTCCTCCGCGTTTTTATATCCCTTGCCCTTTTTCGTCTTTATATGCACGAGCACGCAGGCGTTGCTTCTTTTCGCTTCTTTCAGTACGACGGAAAGCCGCTCGAGGTCGTTTCCGTCAACCGGTCCGAAATATTTTATTCCGAGAGGTTCAAAGAACGGTTGTTTATAAAACATTCTCTTAAAGCCGTTTTTTATGTGGCGGAAAAGAGCAATCGTCTTATTGCCTATAAGCGGTATTTTTGAGAAAACCTTCTGAAAATTTCTTTTGAAGCGATAATACCTTCCGCTCGTTCTGATTTTGGAAAGGTGTCTTGCAAGGCTTCCGACGCTTGACGAAATGGACATTTCGTTATCGTTTAAAATTATCATAAGTTTGAGCTCGGGGCTGCAGTTATTGAGCGCCTCGTAAACCATTCCGTTCGAAAAGGAGCCGTCTCCGATTACGGCGACGGTATACGCGTCGCTGTTTTTGAGTTTTTCCGCCGTCGCGATTCCTATCGCCGCCGAAAGCGCCGCTCCGCTGTGCCCTGCCGTTACGGTATCGAATTTACTTTCGAATCTGTTTGTATATCCCGAAATTCCATCGGTTTTTCGCAGCGTGTCGAACGCGCAGAATCTGTCCGTCAGCAGTTTATGTGTATAGCACTGGTGGCTTACGTCAAAAAGAATTTTATCTTTCGGCAGATCGAAAAGTTTATGGAGCACAAGCGTCGTTTCAACCATACCGAGATTTGAACCCAGATGTCCGCCGTTTTCCGATACGGTGGAAATTATTTTTTCACGCACCTCGTCCGCAAGATTTCCGAGTTGCTTGATATTCATATTTTTTATATCATTCGGCGAATGGATATTCTCTAACATCTATGTATTATTTCCCTTCAAAACGTTATGAAGTGCTTTTTTTGATTTTCTTTATTTTGTTTCCCTTTACGATAAAGCTGTTTTCCGCCCTTTTTATGAACGGTTTATCGTTAAAGGAATCGGTATAGAAATTGTCGATTTTGACGTTCCCGAACTTCTCGTCGAATATAATCGGCTTCGTTTCGCGAAAGCAAAGTCTTATTATTTTCTGCTCTTTTATGTCTATTTCGGAACAAAGGAGATTTTCTTCCTTTATCCCGATTATACGGCAGACAGGTCTTAAAAGGACGCCGAAGGCGGCGCTTAAAATCACGTCGTCTTCCTTTTTCTGCGCAAGATAAAAAGCTTTTATTCTCTTTATGTTCTTTTTCCAGAAATCGTCTATCCATTCCTCGTAGACGGGGCACATTTCAAGAGAATCGAAAATATATTTTTCGCAAAGCCCCATAAGTTTTTCATTGCTTATAAGACAAAGCTTATATTTTATCACGTTATACGTAATCGCAAAGAAAAATTTTATAAAACGGGGATCGCGTCTTAAACAGAAGAAATAGAAATTTATAAGCGATTCGCCTTTATAAATCGTATTGTCAAAATCATATACGTTCATAAAAATTACCTTTGACTTTTGTTTTTTATTATTATACTTCATTTACAACTCAATGTCAATACAACTTATTTTGACAAAAACGCACAAAAGCCCTTGTGCTATATCGCACAAGAGCCTTAATTCATTAAATATCAGTCTGTCTTTTTTATTCCAAACGCTCTTACCGCATTCAGAATTGCGATTACCGCGGCTCCCACGTCCGCAAAAATCGCAAGCCACATATTTGCGTATCCCATGACACTTAAAATCATAACCGCAATCTTTACCGTCAGCGTAAAAACGACGTTCTGTTTTACTATTCTCATGGTTTTTGACGAAATTTTCATTGCAAGCGGAATTTTTGACAGATTATCGTCCATAAGCACGACGTTTGCCGCCTCTATTGCGGCGTCGCTGCCGACAACTCCCATCGCAATCCCCACGTCGGACACGGACAGCACGGGCGCGTCGTTTATTCCGTCCCCGGCAAACGCGGTTACTTTGTTTTTGCCTTTATTTTCGGCAATAATCTTTTCCGCAATTTCCACTTTATCCGACGGAAGCAGTTCACAGTATGCTTTTTCTATTCCGAGAGCCTTTGCGGTCTTCTCTCCTACCGACTTTTTATCGCCGGTGAGCATTACCGCCTCCGCGCCGTAATTGCGAAGCGTTTGAAGTGCTTCTTTTGCGCCGTCTTTTATCATGTCTTTTACGATTATCACGCCCGCGTAAACTCCGTCCGCGCTTACGTACACGTGCGTGCCGTCTGAAAAATCGTCTTCAAAGTCTACGTTTTCATCTTTCATAAACGCTTTATTTCCGACGCACACTTTTTTATTATCCACAAGCGCTCTTACGCCTTTTCCCACTATCTGCTCCGCTTTTTCGGTAATTGAATCCGATATATCGGCTTTTTCCTTTATTGCGAGCGCTATCGGGTGGTCTGAGTACTTTTCCGCCGCGGCGGCAAGGTACAAAAGCTGTTCATTATCGAATCCGTTTGCGCTCTTTACCTCCGAAATCTCAAATTTTCCCTTTGTGAGCGTTCCCGTCTTATCGAAAATTACTGTTTTAAGTTTTGACAACGCCTCGATATAAACCGCACCCTTGATAAGTATTCCGTTTTTTGACGCGCCTCCCATTCCGCAGAAAAACGACAACGGAACGGAAATCACGAGTGCGCACGGACACGACACTACGAGAAATATAAGTCCGCTCTTGACGTGCGACGCAAAATCTCCGTAAAGTGCCGTCGGAACAAGCACGATAAACACTGCAAGTGCGCACACGGCGGGGGTATAATATTTTGCAAATTTTGTTATGAAATTCTCCGATTTCGACTTCTTTTCGGCGCTTTTTTCGGTAAGTTCGAGTATCTTTGACACGGTAGACTCCGAAAAAGGCTTATTCACCCTTGCGTAAAGCGTGCCGCTTATATTTACGCAGCCGCTTGTGAGAATGCTGTCTTCCTTTACGGCAACCGGCTGCGCCTCTCCGGTAAGAGCCGTTGTATCTATATACGATTCTCCCTTTGTAACAACGCAGTCAACGGGTATTTTTTCGCCGCTCTTTATGAGAATGATATCGCCCGGTGCAAGTTCCTCGGGAGAAATTACGTTTATACTTCCGTCCTCGTAAACCTTATTTGCACTGTCCGGCCTTATATCCATAAGCGCGGTTATCGATTTTCTCGTCTTTGAAACGGCGCAGCTCTGGAACAATTCGCCTATCTGATACAAAATCAGCACCATTACGGCTTCCGAGTATTCGCCGAGCGCATACGCGCCGACAGTTGCCGCAAGCATGAGAAAATTCTCGTCAAAAATCTGTCCGGAGAAAATATTATTTACCGCCTTTTTTATTACGTCGTATCCCACCGCAATATACGGTGCGAGAAAGGCAAGCGCCCTTATCAGAGCGTACTTTTCGGGTATAAAAATACATATAACAAAAAGCAGCAGCGATATTATTATCCTGTAAAGAAGTCTTTTTTGCTTTTTGGTCATTTTTTATCCTATTACCGTACAGTC
>JAEESG010000134.1 GCA_016286245.1 Clostridiales bacterium
GATTTGTAGTGTGGGCGCCGTACTATCTCACAAACAGACCGGAGAAAATGGAATATACGTTGATGCAGAGCCTCGACAAAATGCCGGAGAGAATGAGAATGAGAGCGCCATCTCCGATTCCTCCGCTTGAAGCGGGAGAATACAGCGTTACCGTCAAAGCGCGCGGCTTCTGGTACAATGAATCCGACAACGTGCTTGAAACGAAGTTTACGGTGGAATAAACAAAAACTGACAATGGAAAAGACAAAAATAAAACTTCTCAGAATACTGGAAATACTCCGTGAAACTGATGAAGATCATCCGTATACCGCAAACGAAATATTAAAGCAGCTTTCACTCTACGGGCTGGAAGCGGAACGGAAATCCGTATTGAGAGATATATCCGTTTTGCAGGATTTCGGCTATGATATACTGCTGCACCATGATAATAAGCGCGGCTATTATATGGCTTCAAGAGAGTTTGAAGACTGGGAACTGAAAATTCTGATGGACGCGGCTGTGAATGCAAACTTTCTCACAAAGTCGAACAGCAAGCAGCTGACCGAAAAAATCAGTTCTTTGGCAAGCAAAAACGGCAGAAATACGCTTCGTGCCGTTACGCCTGTTTCGTCTGCGGTTAAAAACGGAGATCCGACGACAAAAAACGCTGTTGATATTTTGCTGTCTGCCATCAAAAAGAAGAAAAAGATCGGATTTCAATACGTTTATACTGCCTCGGACTTGAAAAAACACCTGCGTTTTGACGGTCATGAATATCCCGTCAGTCCCTATGCGCTGATCTGGAGAAACGATCGGTATTATTTGATAGGATGCTACGGTACATACGATAAACTTTCCTATTACAGACTTGAACGTATACGAAATATCAGAATTCTCGACGAGAAAGCCATTGAGTTGGAGCAGATTCTCGGTAAAAATGCGGAAATGCGTCTTCAGGAATTCGTTGACCGTAATCTTAACAACTACAGCGGCGATAAAACCACTGTGCGCTTAAAAATTGACGAGAACAGAATCGACCTTTTGTATGATACGTTTGGAAACGGATTTTATCCGGAAGGGCAGGCGGACGGTAAGTTGACTGTACGGGTTACCGTAAACGACGGCTGGGGATTAACCTCATGGATCCTGCAAAACGGAGACTGCGTTGAAATACTTGAACCCAAAAGCGCCCGCGAGGACGTAATCAAAGCTCTTAAACAGATTGAAGAAAAGTATAGAGAATAATAAAACATAATATCGTTAAAACAGCACACCCATCCCATTTTTGTCAATGTATATATGTTACGATTGACTTGTATGGTGGTGCTGTTTTTATGAAAACAAGGGTTATTGTTTGTGGCTGCAGAGCTTTTTACGATAAGGAATTGCTTTTTGAAACGCTGAATGCCATTTTAGAGCAAAAAGGCGGAAAAGAAGATTTTGAAATTGTATCCGGTCACGCAAAAGGCGCGGATATGTTTGCCGAGGAATTTGCAACGGAAAAGGGAACCGGAAATATGATAGAAACCGCAAAAAAGAATGGCGTAGAAACGCTTATTGTCCGGTTTGGCTAAAAACGAATGCTTTTCTTTAAAATTAATTTATGAAAGGTCTTGAAAATATGCTTGTCAATAAGGCTATGTTTGATGTTGTTGAAAAAAAACTGATTCAAAATGGTAAAATTGCGGAATTTGAGCAAGAAAACGGTAAAATTAAAGGGCGGATGATGATTACAAGAACCGTAATTCCGAATGAAATCGATATAAAAATAATTGCCGGGAAAACGCCTGTTGCTTTTGAAGCTTCGTTTGATTTTTATGATTGCGCCGTAGGATTGGCTATCTATACCGATACACGTGAAGCAGCAAGCGGGATATGGATTACGCCTCAAGCGGAAGGAGCAGAACCCCCGACTATGGATTGGATTGAATTTTTTATTGAAAAACTGCTTGGCAGCATCAATGATGACGGATCGTATTCGTTTCCGATTTACTCATTTGTAAATGACGCTTGCGACATGACGATTATCCCTGTTCTTCGCCGTCGGCAACGATAAGACGGTTTTTCGCATTGAATTGCTCGGCGCGGCTTCTGGTACAATGAATCCGATAATATGCTTGAAACGAGGTTTACGGTGGAATAATGAAAAACAGGCAGAACAAAGTTCTGTCTGTTTTTTGCAATAAAGCAATAAATTATTTATTTTCTTCCTCTTGATGCCAGCCGTTATACTTTATTTCGTCATTTGCTATAATTAACGCTTCTTTATTATTTATGACCCGCTCTCCGTAACAATTTAATATATCTATTCAGCAACTCCAAAAAATCCTTATCAAAGAAATCCGGGTTTTTGCGTACAGCACTGCAAAGAGATGTGATGAAATATTCTGATTCCCATTGAGATTCTTTATAAGTTGTTTCTTTAAATTTTAATTTGACATGCTTAGAAAAACTGCAACATTTATTGTATTTGTTTGTCAAAAACATGTCAACAGCCTTTTCATACTTATAATCAGAATCGGAATAAGATTCTGATTTTCCTGAATACCATAGTCTAAGAAGATAATGCCTTAATT
>JAEESG010000135.1 GCA_016286245.1 Clostridiales bacterium
CGCCACCAGCCCTTTATCGAGCCGTTGGGGCGCGACACGAAAGAAATGTATCTGCAAGGCTTCAGCTCCTCTCTTCCCGAGGAAGTTCAAATAGAAATGCTTCACACGATAAAGGGACTTGAGCATGCGCGCATTATGCGCATAGGATACGCTATAGAATACGACTGCGCCGACCCTCTTTCGCTAAAATCCAGTCTTGAATTCAAAGATTTTCCGGGACTTTTCGGAGCAGGTCAGTTCAACGGCACGTCGGGATACGAAGAAGCCGCGGCTCAGGGATTAATCGCGGGCATCAACGCTTCTTTATACGTCAAGGGACAGGAGCCGTTCACCCTCCCGAGAAACTCGTCGTATATCGGAACGCTTATCGACGACCTTGTTACGAAGGGAACGAACGAGCCGTACAGAATAATGACGTCGAGAAGCGAATACCGTCTTCTTTTACGTCAGGACAATGCGGACAGGCGGCTTACCCCTTTTGGCTACAGGCTCGGTCTTATTTCCGAAGAAAGATACGCCGCATTTCTGAAAAAATATGAAAAAATCGATGCGGAGGTCGAGAGAATCAAAAATACTCATCTTCCTCCGTCCGAAAAACTGAATATAATACTTTCCGCACGTTCTTCAACTCCGGTTACAACGGGAATTGCGCTTGCCGACCTTATAAAGCGTCCGGAACTTGATTACGGAATACTCAAAGACGTGGACTCCGGACGTCCCGAAGGTCTTTCCGAAAAGGAAAAAGAAGCGGTTGAAATCGAAATAAAATACGAGGGCTACATCAACAGGCAGTTACGGGACGCCGAAAGATTTTCGCGCCTCGAAAACAAAAAAATCCCCGAGGACGTGGATTATTACGCGATCACGGGAATCAGGGCCGAAACCAAGCAGAAGCTCTCGAAATTCAGACCGACGAGCATCGGGCAGGCATCGCGCATTTCGGGCGTGAGTCCCGCCGACATACAGGTGCTCATGATATATTTCGGAATCAATTAAAATCTTTACGAGGTGATACAAATAGACCCGCGCGTTTACGAAATACTTAAATCAACAGGCGCCGAAGCCGCGTTTTTCGGCCTTGCCGAAAAAAAGCAAACGCCTGTCGGAATAAAAGGCATATTCAACGAGATAGGCTTTATGCCGGACGGGTTCTATCCGCAGGACGAGTTTTTCTCGCCGCTGAAACAGGCGTTTTCGCAATCGTCTGTCGACGATTGCAGCGGCTTCTGTGAAATAATACGTTATTTATACGAAAAGGCGCGCGTTTACTATGAAAAACACGGAATTCCCGAGGATTTTTACGAAGACGCAATTCCGTACCTTGCGGAAAATACCGTTTACGTATGGAGCTGTCTTTTGCCTGCGCTCGAATTATTCCAGATATACGGCATACAGTTCAAGTTATGCCGTTTTGACTATCCGGACTTAAAATTAAAAACTTCTACCGTATGCAAAGGGCAATCTATTATTCAGATTCACATTCCGAAAGGCGCCGACATATCGGAAAGCAATCTCAACCGTGCTTTTGCAAGAGCCGCAGAACTTTTCGGGACAAATATTTTCACGATGGACAGCTGGCTTTTGTTTGAGGAGCATCTCAGAATTCTCCCCGAAAAAAGCAGAATAAAGAAGTTTGCCGAAAGGTTTGTAATAATCGACTCGGACTTAACGTACAATTACGAGAATACAAAAAGAGTTTTCGGGGACGTTCCGTTATCGGAAATAGGCAAAATTCAGTCTCCCACGCTTCTTCAAAAGTTTTATGCCGACAGGATATCAAAAAATCTCCCTATCGGAAGCGCCGTCGGAGTTTTCGAGTTTGAAAAATAAAAATTTTGGTATTTTAAACAAAAATTCACAAAATATTTTTCCGCTTTTTATAATTTTGTTCAATTTTTAGCGTTAAAACTATTGACAAACGCTTTTTTTATGATATAATTGTGATGTATTTGGTGTAACTGTAAATATTTGGGTATATTATGAAATCAAAAGACAAGGATATTATTGAATCCGCGGCTTCGAAAGCCAAAAAAAACGACAAATATGCCTTTATCGAACTTATCGGTATTTTTACACCTTATATTTCTTCTCTTGCCAGGTCTTTCGGCTTGCCCGAAAGCGAGTACGACGACTTATGCCAGACGGGAAGAATAGCGTTATTCCGCGCAGTACTTTCTTATGATGAGAAGCGCTGTTCTTTCACTACTTTTGCACGCGTATGCATTAAAAATGCCATGATTTCTTTTGTAAGAGATTTTTCGTCAAAGACCAAAGGCCACGTCCTTATTATTCCTTTTGACGATGCTGAAAACGAAAACGTCTATATTTCGGAAGATACACCTGAAAATTTATATATTGCAAACGAATTTGCAAAACAAATTGAAAAAGCTTTCTCATCCTGCCTTTCCGAAAAGGAAAACAAGGTCATGAATTACAGGCTTTCAGGTATAGGTATTCCCGAAATTTCAATAATAATGGATTCTGACGTAAAATCTATTCAAAATACCTTATTTCGCGCAAGAAAAAAATTAAAGATTT
>JAEESG010000040.1 GCA_016286245.1 Clostridiales bacterium
CGTTTTGGTAATGATATTTCCGCTTTCGTTTACACAAAATTCGTCGTTCGCTTCGCTTCCTTTTTTGTCTGCAAAACCGAATCCGAGTCCGAATTCAACGCCTTTGACCGCGGGAACAGAGAAAACCGCCTTGGAAAGCATGCCCTCAACCGTGTCAAACCACGGCTCACCGACGCCGCGCGGCATGCCGATTACTGCTGTTTCAAGTATTCCGCCTACGCTGTCGTTATCGCTTTTGGCGTCAATTACAGCATTTTTCATTTTTTCGTACGCTTCGTCCGAAAGAACGGGGAAGTCCTTGCCAAGAAGCGCTTTAATATCGCGTTCTGCATTATCGGAAAAACAGAAATCGGAAATTCCGGCGCAATTTTTTACGTGCGTTCCTATATAAATGCCCTTATTTTTCAAAGCGTATGAAATAATCGCTCCCGCCGCAACAAGAGCCGCGGTAATTCTTCCGCTGAAATGACCGCCGCCGCGCGCGTCTTCAAATCCGTGATATTTAAGAAATGCCGTGTAATCCGCGTGTCCGGGGCGCGCTTTGCCGTAAAGGTCGTCATAATTTTTGCTTTGCGTATCTGTATTCGGAATTATTATGCAAAGGGGAGTGCCCGTGGTATATCCGTTTGAAACTCCGCTTTGAATTTCGTAGACGTCGGGCTCTCTGCGCGAGGTTGCCGTTTTGTCTTTCGGGCGCCTTTTTGCGAGCTTTTCGGCAATATAGTTTTCGTCAATTTTAATGCCGGGGGCAAGTCCGTCAATTACCGCTCCGATAGATTTTCCGTGGCTTTCGCCGAACAGGGTAATATTTAAAGAATTGCCGAACGTATTTTTCATAACAGTTTCAACACTCCTTTACAGTCATTTATTATTTCGTCATGCGTTTTGTTTTTGAACTCAAATTTACCGATATTTTCCACTTTTACAACCGAAATTTCGCCGGTTTTTGATTTTTTATCGTGTGCAAGTGCGTTTTTCAAATCTTTCTTTGAACATTCAAACGTTGTCGGAAGATTATATCTTTCAAGCAGTTTTTTTATCTGCTTTTTTGCGTCTTTACCTGACATACAGAGCATTCCCACCGCAACGCATTCGCCGTGAAGGAGCATAGAAGGGGTTTCTGCGCTTATGCATTCTAGGGCATGTCCCACCGTATGTCCGAAATTCAGAACTTTTCTCAAGCCCGACTCTTTTTCATCTTTTGAAACGACGTCGATTTTGACTTTGAGAGCACGCTCTATCAGCTCTTCAATCGGCATTTTTTTATTTGAATAAAGCTTATCAAACGAATCTTTATCGTAAGACGCAAACATTTTGATTATTTCCGCCATACCGCACGCAAACTGTCTTTTATCAAGGGTTTTCAGCACTTCGGGATCAATAATTACTTTTTTAGGCTGATAAAACGAGCCTACGATGTTTTTATAGCCGCCGAAATCGATTGCCGTTTTTCCGCCGACGGAAGAATCGACCTGAGAGAGCAGGGTAGTGGGGACGTTGTAAAAATCAATCCCTCTCATATATGTTGCCGCCGCAAAGCCGGCAAGGTCGCCTATAACTCCGCCGCCCACGGCAACAACGCAGTCATGCCTGTCAAATCCGTTTTCCGTCATCTTTTTCAAAAGATAAAGATACTTTTTCGGGCACTTGTTCTGTTCGCCGGAATCAAGCTTTACAAGAAAAGGATGCGCGCATTTTGAAACAATTTTTTTTGAATATTCCGACGGTACGCCCTTGTCGGTTACTACAAGAACCTTTCTTGAAAGAAAAAGATGTTCCGTAATTCTTTCCAAAGCGCCTTTTTCAATTATTATACTGTAACTGTCTTTTCCGAGTTCCATCAATAAATCAGGCATATTCCGCTCCTTTTTTATTATTCTCCGAAGCTTCCCACAATGCGAACGTTGTTGCACACGGTTTTAAGTTCTTCTATCATTTCTCTGCCGTTTTCGCTGCCCAGATTTCCTTCGCCCTCTGAATAAAAGTAATACGCCCAGTTGTCTTCTCCGGAGGGATGGCTTTTTAGGCTTTTTAAGTTGTAATGATACTTGCTGATGATATGAATTGCGTTTCCGAGTGAGCCCGGCTCGTTTTTAACCTTGAACATAAGAACGAACCGGTTGTCCGACGGGTCAACCGAAACGGGTTCTCTTGTGAATACCGCAAATCTCGTTGTATTTGTTTTCTGTTCGTTTATTTCGGTTTCAAGAACGATAAGTCCGTAAAGAGCAGCCGTTTCCTTTGAAGCGACAACAGCAATATCGTTTCTTCCGCTTTCGGCAACCTCTTTTGCGGCAATGGCGGTGTTCGATGCCTGAATAAGATTCCAGCCGTGCTTTTTCAGATAAGGCATACACTGAGAAAGAGCCTGCGGATGACTCTGAACTGCGGTTATATCTTCAATTTTCGTTCCGGGCTTTGCAAGCAGACAGTGGCTGAGCGGCAGGTCGAATATTCCGGAAATGGAAAGTTCTCCGAAATAAGCAAGGTCCATAACCTGTTCAACGTCGCCGGCAAAACTGTTTTCTATCGGCAGAACCGCGCAGTTGCTTTTCCCGGTAAGCACCATGTTGTAAGCCGTCTCAAAGTCGGGGCAGGAAACGGTGAGTGCCGTCGGGAAAATGCGTTTTGCGGCAATATACGCAAAAGCGCCCTCAACGCCGGAATAAGATACCGTCATATCGCTGCAAAGAAGTCTCTGATACGATTTTGATTCTTCTATAAGGCTCTTTAAGAACTGCGTATAGTAAGGCTGTATATCAAACGGTCTTTTTTCGGTATTTCTTGCGATCATGGCGTTTTCACGGCCTTTGTCCTCAATCGGAATACCGTGTTCCTTTTTATACATCGCTACCTTTTTTACGGCATCCATACGTTCTTCAAAAAGTTTTCCCATATCGCCGTCGATTCTGTCAAGAATCGCGCGGATTTCATTCAAAGATTCCATTTTTTACTCCTGAAAACAAATTTTCCTATTTTAATATAATATTATATCATCTATTTATATTACTGTCAATCCAAAATACTGTTTTTATGCGATAAAATACAAAAATCTCCCGATTTTTCGGGAGATTGATAAATTATAAAGTTTTTATAATTTTTCAAGCAGCACGGTAAAGCAAACTCTGTTTTCATCGGGAATTTTGCCGGAAAGAAAGCATTTTCCGCCGTCGGAGCCTGTGTGAATTTCAAATGTATTATTGATTTTGATTTCGCTTAAATACGTTATGGTAAGCGCTTTATTTGTGCAGTCCTTGATTTCATCATAAAAATAATCGGCGAAAAAATCCGGATAAAACGTGTTATTCATATGTAAATTGTGGTCAAGAGCGGAGTAATATGCTTTTCGAACATCTGTTCTTTTTTCGTTAGGAAAGTCCTTGTAGCGCATTGCGGATACGGGGAACATATCGACGTCGGATTCCGTGATTTTACCGAGCGAATCGAGCGTTGACGGACGAAGAATATGTCTTGTTTCAAAATTTATAAGGGTCCAGTAGGACGATGCGTAAGCAACACGGCGGGAATTTACGTAAACGTCGAAATCTCTTATGAAAAAAACGCCTTTGACGCATCTGGGATACGTGCGAATATCAAGCTCATCGTTGAATTTAATGTTATCGAAAAATTGAACGGTAATGTTTGTAAGAACAAAAACAAAATTATTTTCACGCATGAGATTATATGAAATGCCGAAGGAGTCCAGATCTTTTTCGGCGGCCTGTTGAAAGAATTTGAACAGAGCAGACCATTTTATATTTTCATTTTCGTATACGTCGTAATTTTCGACTTTCTTTATAATACTGCTTGCCATAAGCCGTTTTTCTCCTTTTTTATCCGTATAATACTCCCCGAATTATATAAAATTCTTATTTTATATAATTAGATATATTGTTCCCTATATAAATATAAGACTGCCGCAGTCATAAAGCGTCTCGTCAGACAGCGAAACTACGCTTATTCCCCGGGCTTTGCAAAAATTATATATTTTATCGTGTTCGCTGTGCAAATCAACGTTTCCGCAAAAATATAACGTATTATCACATAATCCCGACGCTCCGCCTATAAATCCGTTTTTATATCCGTGCAAAATTACTTCGTGATTTTCAAGCAGCAAAACGTCCATTCCTTCGCGCGAACATTCTTTATATATTCCCTTATCCTCCGTAATTATGGAATTATCGTCCACAACGCATATATTGCATTTTGCATAGCCCTGATTTACGTTTATTGCTTTCAGATTATATTTTTGCGCAAGTTCCTTTATCTTTTCGTCTGCGTTATCATATTTGCCTATAAGCTTATTTCCGCACAATGCAAAATTGAGTTTGCAGTCGTCCGGATAAACGTACTTTTCCTTTTCAAAGCCCGTTGGTTCCGATATTTGATATTGGCCTTTCTTTTTGTCGAACAAATGTTTGATTTCTTTATAACATACTATATCGTTTCCGATTTTAATCATAAAAATATCGGGATGCGATGATACGGGCGCGTCAAATTCAGTGTTTTCAGGTATTTTCACAAGCTCAAAACCGCTTTTTTCAAGGCTTTGCGCGCATTTTTCACTTATTTTCGAATCTGCGAATACTATCTTTTTATCTTCCATTTAATCAAACAGTTTGAGCGCGTCAAACAGGCTCTTAACCGGCACGATTTCAACGTCTTTGCCGAGTTTTGAGAGCTGCTGCTTACTCTTTTCGTAATTTCTGTACGGTATTACTATTTTTTCAAATCCGAGCCTTATGCTTTCACGCACTCTCTGCTCTATAAGCGCGATTGCCCTGCATTCGCCGGCAAGGCCTATCTCCCCCATCGCAACGAGTTTTTCGTTTATTGCAATATCCTTATAGCTTGATATAAGCGAAAGGCATGCCGGAAGGTCGGTTGACGGGTCTGCTACGCGCAGTCCGCCCACAACGTTCATATAAACGTCGTTGAGTCCGAGCTTTAGTCCGAGTCTTTTTTCGAGCACCGCCGAAAGCATGGATAGTCTGTTGTAATCGAAGCCGTTTGACGTTCTTCTGGGAACGTTCAGAAAACTTTTTGTTACAAGCGCCTGAATCTCGGCAAGTATAGGTCTTGTCCCTTCCATAGCGCACAGCGTGCATGTTCCGGAAACGTTGAGCGTTCTTTGCGAAAGCAGGTATTCCGACGGATTTGAAACCTCCGTAAGTCCGTCGGACGACATTTCGAAAATTCCTATTTCGTTTGTCGAGCCGAATCTGTTTTTAACTGCTCTTAACATTCTGTACGTATACTGCTTGTCCCCGTCAAAATATAAGACGGTGTCCACCATATGTTCGAGGACTTTCGGGCCTGCGATTGCTCCGTCCTTATTTACGTGTCCGACGATTATCACAGACACGCCGTCGTTTTTAGCCGTTCTTATAAGCTTTGACGCGTTATTTTTAACCTGCGTTATGCTTCCCGAAACGGAGGACGACGCGCTGTCGTTCATTGCCTGAATTGAGTCTATTATGACTATTTCGGGACTTGCCGCGTTTATTTCGGCGATTATTTCGTCAATATCCGTTTCTGCGTATATAAGTATATCGGAGCCCGAAACGCCGAGCCTTTTTGCACGCAGTTTTATCTGAGAGGGCGATTCCTCTCCCGAAACGTAAAGCACCTTCTGCGATTTTCCCAAAACGTCGCAAATCTGCAAAAGAAGCGTTGATTTGCCTATACCGGGCTCGCCCGACAACAGAGTTACCGAGCCTTTGACTATACCGCCGCCGAGAACTCTGTCAAATTCTTCGATTGACGTTTTGGCGCGCGGTTCTTCCGAAATATTTATGCTGTCAATGGAATATGAAAGTTGTTTTTCGCGTGTTACAACCTTTTTTCCCGTACTTTTTGCGCCCGGTTCGACAATACTTTCGTATTCCTCAAGCGTATTCCAGCTTCCGCAGGAGGGGCATTTTCCGAACCATTTGGCAGTTACGTTTCCGCATTCGGTGCAAATATAACCCGTCTTTGTTTTCATGACAAACATTCTCCGTTTTCGTTTATGAATTGCAGGACCGATATAAAAATATTGAACGCGATTTTCTCCTGATAAACGCTGTCCTTTAGTTTGTTTGCTTCCTCATAATTGGATATAAACCCGCATTCGACAAGCACCGCGGGCATTTTCAGCGTATTGAGGATTCTTATATTCTTATCGGCCTTTTTTATATTTCTTTTGTTGCTTTCATCTATAAAAAGTTTGTTGTTCGATTGAATTTTTTCGGCAAGATTTTCGCTTAAATTACTGTTCGGCGAAAAATACACCTGAAGTCCGTAATATTTCGGTATTTCGAATTTGTTCTGATGAATGCTTATAAAAAGCGCGTTATCAAAATTTTCGGCATACTTTATTCTGTTTGTTATATCGTATTGTTTCTTTTTCTTTTCCTGCCCCGCTTCATACAGCAGAACGTCGTCTTTTCGCGTCATGTGTACGCTATACGGCGAAAGCAGAAAATACTGATACAAATACTTTGAAATTTCAAGATTTATATCCTTTTCGATAACGCCGTTTGCCGTCGCGCCGCCGTCTTCCCCACCGTGTCCCGCGTCTATTATGATATTAATCTTTTCTTTTTCGATTTTATCGGAAAGCACGTTTTTGCTTTTGTCGAAAGACGGGCCGAAAAAGGCGAATATCAATACAAAAAGTGCAAGAACAAGCGAAAAAACAATAAATTTTACGGTGTTTGAAATATTTGCGCGCATACCGGCCTCCAACGTATTTTTATATTAAAAATATATTGGAAAGCGGTATAAATAATGATTATTTTTTATTTTCCGAAGTCTTGAACTTTATAATTCCCCGGAAACCGAGGTAATACGTCAGTGCAAACAGTATTACGGACAGAACTATGAAAATAAGCTGGAAAAATGCGTGTTCGCTCATGAAAAGAACGGACCTCGGCGCGTCGCTTACCCTTGAGAGCGTTTCTTCGGAGTACATATATTTCGTAAGTCCTATGTCAATGCCGAGTATTTCACCGCAAAAAGCGTATTTTACGATTACGAAAACGATTGTCAACACTACTCCCGACACGTCGACGAAAAAAGTGCTTACGGAATACGCAAGAGTTACGATAAACGATGGCAGAAAGGCTGTAAACGCGTATTTAAGCCCCGTGAAAGCGCAAAGTCCTTCTCCCCTGCCCGCGTCGATTTTTATTTTATCCTTCTGCGCGTCGTCGAGAATCGAATACCCCACGACAAACAGATAAAACAAATACGAAAAAACGCCTGCAACTATACACAGATTACCCGTAAAGGGCGACGCCACAAACAGTCCGAACAGTGAAAAAGCAAACTGATTGAGCCACATCTTTTTTATCATATCGGATTTATTGCCGAAAACTTTCATTTTTTCCTCCAATTTACAAAAAAAGTTTGAATTATATATAATTATATGATAAAATATAGAAAAGTCAAGGAAAGGAGTGCGTATTTTGGCAGATTTCGATTACAGCGACGCGCCGGATGCCGTAAGACGCTTTTTAAACTACAAGCTCGTAATTCAGGCGCGTTCAAATCTTACCGTTTTTAATTATTACCATGATTTGAGAACCTTTGCAAGATATTTGCTTCTTACGAAAAACAAAGGTAAATATTCCGACGCGGAATTTGACAAAATCCCCTTTTCCGATGCATCAGACGAACTTTTCAAGGCGGTAAAAAGCGAGGATATTTACGAATTTCTGTCATTCTGCGCGCTGACTCTCAACAACAACAGCACGTCGCGCTCGAGAACGCTTTCGTGTCTGCGTTCTTTTTACAAATATCTATCCAAAACCGTAATGGTAATTGACGTAAACCCCACCGAAAAAATCGAGTCCCCTAAAAAAGCAAAGACTCTTCCGAAATTTTTGAGCCTTGACGAATCAAAACAGCTTCTCGAATCGGTTGACGGAAAAAACGCCGAGAGGGATTTTGCGATAATCACGCTGTTTTTAAACTGCGGACTTCGTGTTTCCGAACTTGCGGGCATCAATTTGAGCGATATAAACGAGGATATGAGCGCTCTCAACGTTACCGGAAAAGGAAGCAAGCAGCGCAGGATATTCTTAAACGACGCCTGCAGAAATGCGCTTGAAGCGTATCTGAAAATCCGTCCGAAAAACGTAAAGCCCCAGCACAAGGACGCGCTCTTTATTTCGAGAAACAGAAACAGAATAAGCGTAAAAACGGTTCAGTGGCTTATATACAAGCACTTAAAGGAAGCGGGCCTCGAGAGTCTCAATATGTCGGTGCACAAACTGCGGCACACCGCGGCGACCTTAATGTACTTGTACGGGCACACGGACGTAAGAGTGTTAAAGGATATTCTCGGACACGAGGAGCTCTCCACAACTCAGATTTACACCCACGTAAGCGATGAAAAAATCATCGACGCGATTTACAGCAACCCGCTTGCAGGCGGCGTCAAGCGCAAAAAGAAAGAGCCTGAAATCAAAGACGAAGAAAATGAAAAAGAATAAAACCTTACCGGCAAAAACCTGCCGGTTTTTTTTATCCTCTGTCTTCAAATATCTTATCGTACGATTCGTAAACTTCCTCGTCCTTATAATAAGGGGTAATCATATATTGCTTTATTACCGGGTACGAAACATACGCGCTGATAAACGCGCAGGAAGCAAGCGTAATTATAAGTGCGAGCAGTATTCCCACCATAGGCATATTCACGAAAACTATTACGTTGACGAAAAGAAGTATGAATTTGCCCACAAAGCCGAGTATATTGCGTTTAATACCCAAAATCGAAAACAGAAACGCATTTTTGAAAATCTTATACACCGATAATTTAAAGGTTACGGCGATAATATAAATATAGTTTCTCATAAACAGATACACGATAAACAAAATTATCGACGCATAGAAAAACATACTGTTTATAAAGCTGTTGCTCTGCGCGGCGGGCTGATTTCCGGGCACGTTTACATCAGGTGCGGCGGCCGTTTCGTTACCGTCCGGCAAGCCCTGCGATTCCTGAACCGTTTCAATAACGTTTTCGGGAACGTACGAGGTTAAGTAATCAATATCAACGCCGCTCCAGAAGAACACGTCGAATATAAGAAGTCCCGTTATAAGCAGGTCAACAATACCGATTACAACCGTCTGTTTCCAGTTATTTTTAACAGCATACCAGAAGTCCGAAAGGATAAACACGGGGTCTCCGCGCACGTATCCTCTTACAACGTAAAACACGCCTGCGCACAGCGGACCAAAAAGCAGTGCAAACACGCCCAAAAAGATATAGAAAACGACGGGATAAGGCTGAAGAGACCATATTCCGAGCGCAAGCAGAACGATATACAAAGCGATAAGCAAATTCAGGTTGGATATATTCCAGAATTTAGACAAATAAGTGGCAAAAAAGCCGACAAAGTCGGTTCTCGACGCCTTTCTCGCCTCTTCTTTCGTAACGCCTTTTTCTTTAGGCTTGAAATGTAAAAAATCAAATACTGCCATACATTTTCTCCATAATCAAATATGCATCCTTTGCGGATGCATATATTATATATTATATTTATTAATCAGATGTTAATATTATGTAACCTATGCTCTCGGGTGAAATTTAAGATATGATTTATTGCCCTTTGATTTCAGATAATTTGCATACACGAGCGTAGAAGATATATCGCTGTGTCCCAGAATTTCCTTTATATCGTTTATATCGGCTCCGTTTTCAAGCAGGTGCGTTGCAAAGGAGTTTCTTAAAATATGCGGCGTTATGGGCTTGTTTATACCGGCGCGCGCGGCGTAAGATTTAAGAATTTTCCAGAATCCCTGTCTTGTGATTCTCGTGCCGCCGATATTTACGAACAGCGGCTCAAATCCGTCGTCGACAAGATACGACCGCGAATATTTAAGATAATCGCGCAGCGTTTTAACCGCCGTCGGATATATGTATATTTTTCTGTCATGCTTTGACGACTCGGCGCCATGGCACGAAATGCATCCGAGCTGGAAATTTACGTCGGAAACGTTGAGCGAAATAAGCTCCGACACCTTTATTCCCGTCGCATACATAAGTTCAAGCATAGCTTTGTCGCGCAAGCCCTTTATATCCTTTACGTCAGGCTCTGACAGAAGTCTGTCGACCTCTTCGGTGGTGAGCACGTCAATCGTCTTTTTTTCGTTTTTATCGTTTTTAACGCTTTTAGCGGGATTGTCGGATATAATTCCCGAAAAAGAAAGATATTTATAAAAACCCCTCAAAGAAGACATTGCCCTGCTGACAGACGACGTCGAAAAGCCTTTGGAAACAAGGTATTTCTTATACTTCTCGATATCCATATCAGTCGCTTTGACAATATCAAGTCCGCACTTCTGCGCATACTCCGTATAGGCGCAAAGATCAAGCCGGTACGCGGAAACAGTATTCGCGGCGGCTTTTTTCGAATTTATTAAATATGTAAAAAATTCGTTTGTCGGATTCTTTGACGTCATTATTATTGTTACCTTGAAATATATTTGCCCGTATATACAGACTATTTATATAATAATATAAACTTCTCATTTTTGCAAGGGAAAAACGCTTTATTTACAATTTTCGTAAATTATTACAAAAATTATGTAAATTTGATTATGTAAACCTTGTAAACCGATTTATTCATTTTCAATATGTATTGTGTTTTTTAATTTTACGGCACAATATCTTGATAAGCAAAAAAATAACGGCAATTTTTGCAAATTGCCGTTTTATGCAATATTACCATATTGCGGTATTTTCTCTCCTGCCCCGCAGGAGTATTATCAAAGTTCGCCCGCTTCCTTTTTTACCGCGTAGTAGAGAGCGAAATCCTGGTCGTTTGCCCAGTCATCGTAGAAATTGCCGGGCTTGCCCATATGCATATCGCCGTAAATATAAGCACACGACGCGCCGCCGTCCGAGAAGAACAGACAGAGCATATTTCTTATCGCCTCTTCGGCTCTCGTAAGATACTCTTTTTTGCCCGAAATTTTACCGTATCTGTAAAGGGCGTTTGCGGAGAGCGAGCTCCAGTAATGCGGGAAGGTGTCCCCCATGATCTTGCTCTTTCCGAACCAGTAGTCGTCCCAGTATCTTATTGCAACTTCTTTGAGGTGATAGCTCGGCTGATTTCCGTTGAATCTTTCGAGTATCGCAAGGTGCTTTTCGGCTTCACGCAGGTATTTTTCGTCTTTCGTGAGTCTGTATGCGTCGAGGATTACGGTTACGGCGGGACAAACGATGGTCTGCTCGTATACAACCTCGTGCTTCGGATAAGACGTTCCAATTTCAATCATCGTGTCTGCGTGCTTTACGAAAGCTTTTGTCAGTTCTTTTGCGTCCTTATTGAGTCCCGCTTCGACGAATGCGCTTACTATGAGGTAAGGCGACACGGCGTTCGGATAGAATTTATATCCGCCCTTGTCATAATAGTAAAGCATGATTTTTTTGCAGTGCTTTAAGTATTCCTTCTTTTTTGTATATCTGTAAAGCTCTGCGAGGAACACGGCTGCCCAAGGATAGTTATACAGTCTTTCGACTCCGTCGTCGCCCTGTTTTAGTCCGTTGTAAACTCTGCCCGTCTTTACGTCGAAGAATTCGCGAAGGAAAAATTTGATAAAGCGGTCAAGCGATTTTTCGAACTTCTCGTTCCTTTCGTGGCGCAGATACTGCATAATGAGAAGCGCCATTCCGATTCTTTCTCTGTGCGCGTTATGGTCGGGGTTCAAGTGGTCGAACACGAAGTATTCGAGCTTTGTGTCGTACGGAATATACGCGCCGTCGAGGGGCGAACCCTTCTTTATGTACTGCTGTCTGTCGATTATGTAATTGATTCTCGTTTCGGCAAGCTTCCAGAGCGGAAGAGAAACGTGAAATTCGGTGTACGTCTTTACGCCGTCAACGGTAATATCAAATCTGTTATGTCCGAGCTTTTTGGGTGATACCGATACCGAAAAACCGTTTGCGGTTCTTCTGAACGGCACCTTTTCTTTATCGCATGTAACACTTATATCCTTGCATTTCAAAGCGGTCGAAACCTTGAATTTTATTTTTTCGTCGCTGTAAACCGTCTGATTTACGGCGTCAATCTGCAGATAATTGTCAAACGCCTTTATTTTTTCTTCAAAATCCTTATTTCCTTTATGCCAGAAGAGCTGCCATTCAATGACGTATTCTTCGCCCGATTCAAGACAAATCGGCTCAACGTTGAACATAAATCTTCCTCTGCCGGCGCCTCTTTCGCACGAATAGCCGTCAAATGCTCCCTTTGTGAGATACATTCCGAGATTTATGTCGCTGACTCCCATTTTGAGCGCATTTACAAACGTTACGTTATGTCCGCACCATATATGCGCGTTGCAGCGATGAATCATACACTCGTCGGCGTTTGTATAAGCGTCGAAAAACGGGATTGCGATGCGAAGCGACATATATTCGGTGATTATGGGGTATTCCGTTATATTTTTGAACGTAAATCTCTCAACGAGATTGCCGTTTTCGGCAAAAAAGTGCTCGGATACCACGCGCATATCGTATTTTTCAAATACGCACGTCGCGCTTTTGGCGTTATGTTTAAAGGATCTGAGCTCCAACCCCGGCTCGAACTGTCTTTTTACGAGGTCGTACTTTATAAATTCGGGTTTTCCCCAGCCGCCCGGATTGGGCATACTCGGCATGCCTTTTTTGTCCGCGTTTTCCTTATTTGCCACAGGAGGAAATTTAGGTATGTTGCACCAGTTCATCTCGTCCTTGTCCTTATTGTTGACAATCGACATGATTGTTCCGGTTGTTTTGTCAAAA
>JAEESG010000041.1 GCA_016286245.1 Clostridiales bacterium
GCTGATTCTTTGCCGTGAAGGGATTGTAGCCGTTCACAACGTTTTCTTTGTCGTTAAGAGCGTCTATGTCGCCCACGCGCACCATAAGCTGTGCTTCGGGCGTGTTTTTGAGGGATGCTTTTTTGTCGAACCATTTGCCGTTCTTGTTGTCCTCGGGACTTGCGATTTCGGGCTCTTGCTCTTCTTCCTCGGACTCTTCCTCTACGGGCGGTTCTTCTTCCTCGGGTTCAACCTTTTCAAACACGAATTCGCTGCTTACTCCGCCTATATTCTTAAAAGTAAGTCTGTTGCCCGAAAGGGTGCCCTTCATGGTATCCGTCTGGCTTAAATAAACGCTTACCGTGTTTCCCTTGACCGTCCAGATCGTCGAAAATCTCTGTCCTTCGGTGAGCGCCACGGCGCTTCCGTCCTCGTTTAACGTAAGGCCGTATTTGCCGTATTCGCTTTCGGGTATTTTATATCCCTGATAGGTGGCGGAAACGGTTTTCCACTCGCCGACGAACGCGTCAACGTCTTCCGCAAAAGCGGTTATCGTCATCAAAGACGCCGCAACGAGAAGTGAAACAAGAACAAAATACAGGCATTTTTTCATAAATTTCCCTCCCTGAATTTTTATAATCAAACCTGCTGATTTTACGCTTATATTACAATTCAATTATACTTGTTTTTTCGCACCGTGTCAATAATATATTGCTTTTTTTGCCGCCGGATGATATAATACAAAAAATACCGGAAAATCGGAGGAAAATCTCATGTACGAGCTGATACAGGTTTCAAAAAACTGTTTTTACGTCGACTGCCCGTCGAAAATCGGGATTGTAAAGACGTCAGAGACCGACGCGGTGCTGATTGACTCGGGAAGCGACAGGGACGCCGCGAAAAAGGTAAAGAAAATCCTCGACGAGCAGAATCTCTCGCTGAAAGCGGTTTACAACACCCATTCCCACGCCGACCACATCGGCGGAAACAGGTATCTGCAGGACCTCACGGGCTGCAAAATATACGCGCCGGGTATTGAGCGCGCGTTCACGCGTTTTCCGATACTCGAGCCGACGTATCTTTTCGGCGCGTACGCGTTTTCCGACCTGCACAGCAAGTTTCTTCTCGCAAAGGAGAGCGGCGCGCTTCCTCTTACGCCCGAAGTTCTGCCCGACGGCTTTGAAATAATAAATCTTCCCGGGCATTCCTTTGATATGGTTGGTTTTAAGACGGCCGACGGCGTAATTTACCTTGCCGACTGCCTTGCAAGCGAAAAGACGATAGAAAAATACAAAATAAGCTTCCTTTACGACGTAAAAGCATATCTCGAAACGCTCGAAAAGGTCAAAAACATGACTGCCGCGTGCTTCGTGCCGTCCCATGCGCCGCACACAGGCGATATTTCGTCCCTTGCGCAGTTCAACATCGACAAAACGCTTGAAATTGCGGACAGAATATGCGCGCTCTGCGCATCTCCCGTATCCTTTGAAGCGCTTTTGTCAGCCGTTTTCACGGAATACGGCCTTGAAATGAATCTCACCCAGCGAATGCTCGTCGGCTCGACGGTAAAATGCTATCTTTCGTACCTCGTCGGCGAAAAAAGGCTTGAATACTTATTTGAAAACAACGTTATGCTGTGGAAATCGGTATAAAAATACGCAAAAAAATCCCCGCGGTTTTCCGCGGGGCGTTTTTGTTTTATTTTTATTTCATCATATCGAACCGGAACACGTCTGCATTTGCGGCCTTTATCTTTTCAAGAAGAATACCTGCACACGCAACGTCGAGCATACCCGTTCCGACTATCTGCGAATAAATTCTGTCATCGGGATTCGTTCTGCCCTGCGCCTTGCCCGCAAGCACTTCCGGGAAGAGAATGTCTATGGAGTCCGCCGTGATTTCGCCGCATTCCGCAAGCTCTTTAAGATTTCCTCTGTGGAGCGACTGGCCTATCTGGTCAACGGCTATCTTGTCCGCCTTCTTTACCACGTCGAACGTCGTCTCTCTGAACGAGCCCATGGTCATCACGAGCGAGCCTTTCTTGAGCCACGGCTCCTCCACGAGGTCTGCGTTTGCGTTCGTTACGGTTATAACGATATCCGCGCCGCGGCAGCCCTCTTCGTTGCTCTTGCATTTAACGAACTTGAACGGAGCGTCGGGGAAGCGCGCGATAAAGTTATCCATCGCTTCTTCCGAAATGTCGCAGAGTCTTACTTCTTTCATGTTTACCGTCTTGGTCATGCAGTAAAGAGTGGTATATCCCATAAGTCCCGTGCCGATAATCGTAACTATGTCGGTCTTTGCGGCAAGATACTTTGCCATAACCGCAGGCTGTGCGCCGGTGCGGTAGTCGTTTATATAGTCTCCGCTTACGAGCGCGCGGAGTTCGCCGGTACGGGAATTGGTAACGAGAACGTTCGCCTTTATGTAGGGAAGTCCGAGCGCCTTGTTGCCCGCATATCCGCCTACGACCTTGATTCCCGCAACGTCCATGGGACCTATGTAAGCGGGCATCGAGTTAAACCAGCCCTGTACTCCGAGAGGATCCATTGTCGTCGTGATTTTGTTGGGCATGATAACCTTGCCCTCGCCGTACCATCTCCACGTGTCTTCAACGCATTTGATGATGTCGTCTACCGTAAGATATTTTTTAACTGTTTCTTCTCCGATGATATAAGCTTTCTGCTCCATTTCCGATTCCCCCAAATAATATTATTTATTATTTCCAAAGTATTATATCACTTAAATTTCCTTATGTCAACCGATTTTTCAAACATTTTCCGCAAAGCTTTTTTGCCCTTTTCAGCAGTAAACCGCCTTGTACCATTCGGCAAACTTCCGCAGGCCCTCCTTAAGCGGCGTGGACGGCTTAAAGCCGAAATCGCGTTCGAGCGCCGACGTGTCGGCATACGTTACGGGCACGTCTCCCGCCTGCATGGGCACGAGTTTTTTATGGGACTCGAAATCGTAATTTTCGTCCAGCACCTTTGCCCTTACGAGTTCACTCTGAAGTATATCCACGAAATCGAGCAGATTTTCCGGGCTGCTGTTTCCGATGTTGTACACGGCGAACGGGGGAACAGGAAGTCCGTCCTTTCCCGTCTTTTTTTCGGGAGCGCCCGTCATTACCCGTATTATTCCCTCTACAATGTCGTCAATGTAGGTAAAATCGCGGCGGCAGTTTCCGTAATTGAATATTTCGATGTTTTCGCCGCGTATAAGTTTTTGCGTAAACGAAAAATACGCCATATCCGGTCTTCCCGCCGGACCGTACACCGTAAAGAAGCGCAGTCCCGTCGCAGGTATGTTATAGAGCTTCGCATAGGCGTGCGCCATGAGCTCGTTGCTCTTTTTCGTCGCGGCGTAAAGCGATACCGGGCTGTCCGTCATATCGTCGGTGCTGTACGGGATTTTTTCGTTTGAGCCGTAAACCGACGAGGAGGACGCGAAAACGAGGTGTTCCACGCCTTTTTCGCCGTTTTTGTACGAGTTTTTGCACGCTTCGAGAATATTGTAAAATCCGATTATATTGGACTTAATATACGCGTCGGGGTTGGTGAGCGAATATCTCACGCCCGCCTGCGCCGCAAGGTTTACGACGACGTCGGGGCGGTGATTTTCAAAAAGGCTTTTTACCGTTTCCTTATCGGAAATATCTCCTTTTGTGAAAATATACGCGCATTTTTTCTCCTTTGCCTTTTTTAAGTTTTCGGCAAGGCGCCATTCCTTTATTTTCACGTCGTAATAGTCGTTCATATTATCGACGCCGATTATCTTTATATTCTCCGCTTTATCCATAAGCTTTGAAACGAGGCCGCTTCCGATAAATCCCGCGTCTCCCGTAACCAAAACCGTTTTTCCGTTAAGACAAACGTTTGTCATTTTTCCTCCTAATCCCTCATAAACAGGTCTCTCGTATATACCTTTTCCCTTACGTCGTCAAGACACGTTTCGTATCTGTTTGCGATTATGACGTCCGACGCCTTTTTGAATTTTTTCACGTCGTTTACGACCTTGCTTCCGAAAAACGTGCTTCCCGACGGCAGCGTCGGTTCGTAAATTATGAGATTTGCGCCTTTTGCCTTTATTCGCTTCATGACGCCCTGAATCGAGCTCTGGCGGAAGTTGTCGGAGTTGCTCTTCATAGCAAGCCTGAACACCCCTATCGTAACTTCCCTTTCTTTTGCCTCCGCGTCGGCGCTGTATTCGCCGTTTTCACCGTACACTCCCGCTTTTTCGAGCGCGCGGTCGGCGATATATTCCTTGCGCGTGCGGTTGGATTCGACTATCGCGGAAATCATGTTCTGCGGAACGTCACTGAAATTCGCAAGAAGCTGTTTCGTATCCTTCGGCAGGCAGTAGCCGCCGTAGCCGAACGACGGATTGTTGTAGTGCGTGCCGATTCTCGGGTCGAGGCACACTCCATCAATTATTTCGCGCGTGTCAAGCCCCTTCGTCTCGGCGTAGGTGTCGAGCTCGTTGAAATAGCTGACTCTCAGCGCAAGATAGGTGTTTGCAAACAGCTTTACCGCCTCCGCCTCCGACGGTCCCATAAACAGCGTTTCAAAATCCTTTTTTATCGCGCCGTCTTTAAGCAAATCCGCAAAAACGCGCGCCGCTTTGAAAGATTTTTCGTCTTCCGGCTGCACCCCCATAATTATCCTGCTCGGATAAAGGTTGTCGTACAGCGCCTTGCTCTCCCGGAGAAATTCCGGGCTGAATACGATGTTTTTCGTGCCGTATTTTTCTTTCGCTTTTTTCGTAAATCCGACCGGAACGGTACTTTTTATTACGATTACCGCTTTCGGATTTACTTCCAGCACAAGCTCGATTACGCTTTCCACGGCGCTGCAGTCAAAGAAGTTCTTTTTCGTGTCGTAGTTCGTCGGCGAGGCGACAACCACGAAATCGGCGTTTTTATACGCCTTTTTTCCGTCGAGCGTAGCCGAAATATCGAGTTTCTTCTCCTTGAAGTATTTTTCGATATACTCGTCTTTTATCGGCACCTTTTTCTCGTTTACCTTATCAACCTTTTCAGGAATTATGTCAACCAGCGTTACGCGGTTCTTCTGCGCAAGCAGGGTTGCGACGGAAAGTCCGACGTAGCCGATTCCGGCGACGGCGATATTGTATTTTTTTGATATTTTTGCCGTGTGCGCGTCTGTTTTTTCCCCGTCTTCGCCGAAAATGCCGCAGATATCGAATTCAAGGGCATTTGCGAGGGATTCCAGCTGTTCGAGAGAGGGTATGTAATTTCCGTTTTCCGCGCGTCCTATAACCGAGCGGTTTATCCCCGTGATTTCGGCAAGTTCCTTCTGGGAAAGCCCTTTTTTCTTCCTCTGAGAAACGATTAATCCGGGAATTTTATCATATAATATCTTTTTCATCGTTTTTACCTCAAAAATCACGCATGTTTATCCCTGTTTTTCAAAAATATTCTATCACAAGTTGCAAAAAAAGTCAACGGATTCTTTTTCTGACAAAAAATTCCGTTATTTGTATCATTTTTTGACGCAGAATCATTAAAACGTTATATATAATTGACAAAATTATGTAAAAGAGTATAATATATACAGTCATTGAAATCAGGAGGGCATATTATGAAGCGTATCCGTTTTATCCTCTTTATCTGCGCGTTCCTTGCTTTTTGCGCAATCCCGTTTTTCGCTCAGGCGGACGGAATTTACACGATATACTATAAAATCAGTTCAAGCGGCGGTCCCGCAAGTCTCCAAACGGTGCCGGGAATCGACGAATACGGCGACGAGGTCGGACTGTTTACGGTCCCCGATATGCCCGATTACACCGACAAGCTCTGCTGGACGATATATTCCGTGCGCTTTGTGAACGATGAGCCGCGCACAAACCAGGTGCTCGGCTGGTGCTATCCCGGCGACAAACCGGAAGTCGGCATGGATCTCTATCTCGTACCGGAAAGCGAGGGCGTCAAAACCTTCAACATTTATATAGGCTATGACGACGCAGCCGGATGGAAGGAGACGCTCTGGTCTCACACTACTCCGAGCCAGGGAACCTACGCTCCCAACAGGCGCTGGCAGTTTTTATACTTTTACTCTCCCGAAAAAGGCGAGAATGTGGGAATGGAGCTTCCGCAGGGCAAGCCTTACGACAATCTCTACTGGGATTTCTGGATAGTTCCCCCGGACAACCACGACGTAACTTCCGACGACGCCATACGCGTTGGCAGGCTTGAGGCGGGAGACGGCTTCGGAATCGGCGAGGATTACAAGGATTTTTACGGACGTTACTGGAAAAACTTCCCTGAATGGGACGAAAATTTTGACAAAAACACCTCTTTTCTGGGATACGACATGCTGCTCGTACCCGTTTTGCGCGGCGTGGACCCCGAAAACGACGCCCGAAGCGAATACCGTCTGTTCTACGACGACAAGAACAACGTGCAGCACGAATTGCCCGTTTATTACTCTTCCGAAATGGAAATGGACTATTACATCGTTCCGTCTCCCAAGGATCTCGGGCTTGAAAAGGACAAATACGGACGAAAATTCGACTTCTGGACTCTTTACGAGGCGTCCTCGAGCGGCGGACGCTACCAATACGACGACAACTGGGGCTATGATGAATACGTCTTTGATCCCATAGGAAGCGTTTCCCACATAAGCGGCAACTACTATCTCGTGCCGGAATACAGCGGCGACCCCGTCGATGATCCCGACGACCCCGAACTTGACGACTGCGAATGGGGCATCTGGTATGGCTGCGGAGATTATTACAACGAATATTACGTTTACGGCATGCAAAACGGAAATTTCATCTTTGAGTGCGGCGACTGGGCTGACTCGGGCATGACCTCCGTTGAAATATATCTGCCGTCGGAAGTTGATCCTGAGGAAATACAGATCCCCGACGGAAAGATGCTTACCGGCTGGAACGTATACGGCCCCGTCGTGTACGTCGAAGGCGGCAACGAAGAAACGGAAACCGACGACTCGCTCGAAACCGGCGTATTTCTCGACACCTTCCTGCCGGGTGAACGGCTCGTTTTCTCCACGGGATACGACTTATTCATTGAGCCCGTCTGGGAAGACATACCCGATACTGCGCCCGAATGCTCGGGGCTTTCCGGCATTATAAGCGGAAACAACCTCGGTTACACGATTACCGCGCGCAGCGCGGGACACGTGAGAATAATCGCGGCGCGCTACACGCGGGACGGCAGATTTGACGCGATAAAAATTCTCGATACTGCGCTTCTTAACGGCGAAAACCGCGCAGAGTCGGTGTTTGAAAACTTTATTTCGGACGGCTTTACCTACAAAATAATCGTAACTCCCCGCGACAGCCTCGCCCCGCTTTGCAACTGCTGGAACGGATAAAACTCAGAAAAAGACGCGCCCCGTCGGGCTTTGCCCGACGGGGCGTTTTTCGCCGCAAAGAGAACGTACTTTTTCGCAAAAAAGTACAAGAAAAACGATTTCTTTGTTCCTTTCTCTCAGGGGAGAGAAAGGAACCCAAAGAGAGCTGAAACATTAAAAAATGTATAGCCTCATTTGTGCAGAAAACCTCACATTAAAAATTTTAAATAAGGGAAGTTCTTTGCCGAGCTTTCTTTCAAGAAAGCGGGGAAAAAATCTGTTTTTATAAAAAGCCGCGCTTAAGATGTGCAGCCGTGCCTATAAAATATGTTATTATATTTATAATATAATTGACAAATACGCACAATGGTGTATAATTATGATAAAAGGGTTTTTCTTTTTTTACGAAAGGGTTTTGCTGATGAGGGTTTTATGGTCAGTAAACTGCTTCAATCCGGAAATATGCCGTCTTTTCGGCATACCCGCGCAGCATGCGATTTCCTGGATAGAAGCGATGAGCAAAGAACTTAAAAATTATAAAGACGTAGCGCTTGCTGTTGCCGCTCCCGGCGGACAGAGCAAGGCTTTGCAAAAAAAGGAGTCAGACGGAATCACGTATTATCTTCTGCCTTGCGACTGCCTCAAAAACAACCGCTGGGACGAGGTTTTATCTGATTTCCGCCCGGACGTTATTCACGCGTACGGCTCGGAGATGGCGCACAACTATCTTCTCTTGAAAAACTGCGCCGATATACCGGTCGTTGTGTCCCTGCAGGGCATTCTCACGCAATACGAGCGCCACTATTACGGCGGTATCGACACGTCCGTCATCAGAAAATTTACGACAATAAGGGATATCCTTCGCGGAACGGGCATTTTTGCGGGCAGAAAGGAGTTCAGGCGAATGGCGGCGCGCGAAAGAGAGCTTTTGTCGCTTGCGAAGTTTGCCGAGGGTCGCTCGACGTGGGACAAGGTCTCGGCGCTCGACATAAACCCGAATCTTGAATATTTTTACTGTCCGCGAATGATACGCGCCCCGTTTTACGAAAAAATCTGGTCGGTAAACAATATAAAGCGGCACAGTATTTTCGTTCATCAGGGGAACTATCCGATAAAGGGACTTCATTTCGTTCTCGAAGCGTTATACAAGCTTAAAGCAAAATACCCCGACGCGCGTCTTTACGTTGCGGGAAACGACATTTTCACGCCGAAGTCGGCAAAAGACAGGCTTTTCCCCTCGGGATACATAAAATACATAAATTCGATTATCGAAAAATACAAACTTCGCGAAAGCATCACGTTTACGGGCTTTCTCGACGCCGAAAAGCTGTCGTCGTTCTTACTTGAAATGAATGCGGTCGTTATTCCATCGTCGATAGAAAACGCGCCGAATTCGCTTGCCGAAGCGATGCTTGAGGGCGTTCCGTGCGCTGCAAGCTTCGTCGGCGGAGACATGGACATGCTAAGGCACGGCGAAGAGGGCTTTCTTTACTGCTTCAACGAGCCGAACATGCTCGCGGAATATCTCTCGCAGATATTCGACTCTGACGGGCTTGCGTCATTCTTTTCGGACAAGGCGAGAAGCACGGCGCTTTTACGGCATGACAAGGAAAAACTGAAAGAAACGCTGTTTTGTATTTACAATTCGGTCATAAGCGAAAGCAAAACGGACGCGTCGCGTGAAAAGACGAAGGTGCTTCAATGATTATTCAAAAAATCAAAAGTTTCTTAAGAGAACCGTGGAAATTATGGGTAAAAATCGGGGAAAAGACCGCTCTCGTCCCCGCAAAGCTGTACATAAATTCCCTTTACCGCTTAACCCTCAATAAAAAAATGAACTGGAAAAACCCGCAGACGTTCAACGAAAAACTCCAGTTTCTCAAAATTTACGACAACAATCCGTTTTATCCCGTAATCGTCGACAAGGTTTCCGTCAAAGAATACGTCTCAAAAATTATCGGAGAGGAACACATTATTCCGACGCTCGGCGTATATGAAAAATTCAGCGAAATCGATTTTTCGGCGCTGCCCGACAAATTCGTGCTGAAATGCACCCACGACAGCGGCAGCACGGTAGTTTGCAAAAACAAAGCGGATTTCGATTTTGCGGGCGCGAAAACAAAGCTTGACAAGGCGCTTCGCCACAACTTTTACCTCAACGGCAGGGAAAAGCCGTACAAAAAGCTAAAAAGAAGAATTATCGCGGAGCAGTATCTTACCGACGACGAAAATTCCGACGAATTTACCGATTATAAATTTTACTGCTTTGGCGGCCGCGTCGACTGCGTTATGGCGTGCTATGAAAGAACGAGCAGCGACACGAAATATTACTTTTTTGACAAGAACTGGAAATTAAAAAGAATAAACAAGCGCGGACTTGCCGCAAGCGCGGATTTTTCCATGCCGAAGCCAAAAACGTACGACGAAATGATAAGCGCCGCGCAGAAGCTGTCAAACGGTTTCCCGTTTGTGAGGGTTGACCTGTACGAGAGCTGCGGAAAAATGTATTTCGGGGAGCTTACGCTTTACCCGAACAGCGGATTTGACCCGAATTATCTGCCGTCAACCGATTTGTATTTCGGCAGTCTTATAGACCTTGCGTCTTTCGGAAAGAGAGGAATTGTATGAAAACCGCAGGATTTCCCATAAGCCACAAAGAAAACGAAAAAAGGCGGGCGATTATTCCCGAAAATATCGCCGCACTATCTCATCCCGAACTCATTTACATAGAAAAAGGCTTCGGAGAGGTGCTTGACATTTCCGACGACGAATACCGCGCAAGCGGCTGCAATGTTTGCTCCCACGAAGAAGTCCTCTCAAAAGACATCGTCTGCGACCCGAAAATCGGGGACGCCGAATATCTCGAAAGCTTAAACAAGGGACAGATTATTTTCGGCTGGATTCATGCCACGCAGAACCCCGACATTACGCAGAAAATCATATCGCGTTGCCTTACGGCGTACGCCTGGGAGAAAATGTTTGAAAATAACCGCCACGTATTTTGGTTCAACAACGAGCTTGCGGGAGAAGCCGCCGTCATGCACGGATTTCAGTGCTACGGCAAGCTCCCGCGCGGCCTTGACGTCGCGGTAATAGGAAACGGAAACACCTCACGCGGCGCGTGCAGGGTATTAAAGGCTCTCGGCGCAAACGTTTCGCTGTACGACTGGCAGGACGAGGAGCTTTTCAAAACCGAACTCGGAAAATTCGACGCCGTAGTGAACTGCATAAAATGGGACGTTTTCAGAAAAGACCACGTTATTTTTGCAAAAGACCTCAAAAGGATGAAGAAAAACGCGCTTATTATCGACGTCAGCTGCGACAGAAACGGCGGTATCGAAACAAGCGTCCCGACGACGATAGAAAAACCCGTATATTTCGTCGACGGCATTATGCATTACGCCGTAGACCACACGCCGTCGCTGTTTTACAAGACCTTTTCGCAAGACAACTCGAAAATCATTTATCCTTTCGTTGAAGAGCTGATAACTGACAACGCGGGAAAAGTGCTTTGCGACGCTTTAATCGCAAAAGACGGCGTGATTCTTGACCCGGAAATAAAGGATTATCAAAAACTATAATTTTTCCCTTGCTTTTTTATACATTTTGATTTCAGGAGAAGGATAATGACCAGAAAAAAGAAGGCGCTTCTTACGTCTTTGGCGTCATTTTCAAACCAGATAGTAACCATAGTCAGCGGTTTTTTGCTTCCGAGACTTTTTCTCACCCACTACGGCTCCGAGGTAAACGGACTCGTTTCTTCCATCGCGCAGTTTCTCGGATTTATAACGCTCGCCGAATGCGGCGTCGGAACGGTTGTGGGCTCTGCCCTTTACAAACCGCTTGCAGACAAAAATTACGGTGAAATAAGCAAAATCGTCGTTTCTTCGGAAAGATTTTTCAAAAAACTTTCCGTTTTGCTGTTTTCCTACACGGCTGCGCTGTTCTTTTTATATCCGACGTTCACAAACACGTCGTTTGATTTCTTTTACACGGCGTCGCTGATTTTGGTAATTTCGATAAGTTCTTTTGCGCAGTATTTTATCGGAATGACCTACAGAATTTTACTGAATGCAGACCAGCTCGGCTTTATCAGCCTTTTTATGCAGGTTGCGGCAATAATTCTGAACACGGGAATTTCCATCGTTCTCATTCATTTCAATTACCCCGTTCACACAGTAAAGCTCGTTTCCTCGCTTATTTTCCTGTTCCATCCGATAATCTTAACCCGCATTGCAAAGCATCTTTACCCGATTGACAAAAAAATCGTTTTGACGGAAGAGCCCATAAAACAAAAGTGGAACGGTCTTGCACAGCACGTGGCGGCGGTTATTCTAAACAACACCGACGTCGTCGTCCTGACCGTATTTTCAACTCTCAAAAACGTTTCGATATATGCGGTTTACAACCTTGTCGCAAACGGAGTCAAAAATCTTGTCGACTCCCTTACAAGCGGAACACAGGCGCTTTTCGGCAATCTGCTTGCAAAAGAGGGCCCTGAAAAAACGCGCGAGGTTTTCGGCACGTTCGAGTGGATTATGCACACATTTACGGTTTTTGCTTTCGGCATGACGGCTCTTCTTATCGTTCCCTTCGTCTCGATTTACACGCGCGGCGTTACCGACGTGCAGTACGTTCAGCCGCTGTTTGCATTTTTAATTACGCTTGCGCAGGCGTTCTACTGCATAAGGCTTCCATACAGCATCATGGTGGTTGCGGCGGGACATTATAAGCAGACGCAGATGAGCGCGTTTATCGAATCGATTATAAACATCGCCGTTTCCGTCGCACTCGTCATAAATTTCGGACTTGTGGGCGTGGCTGTCGGCACAATTCTTGCAATACTGTTCCGAACGCTGTATTTTGCAATTTACATAAATAAAAACATACTTGCAAAAAGCAGTCTCGGCTTTTTCAAGCATCTGCTTGTCGATTTTCTGACCGCGGCAAGTTTTTATCTTTTGACGCTCGGAATTCCGAAAGAGACGGCAAATTACGGCGAGTGGATTCTTCTTGCGTGCAAATTCGGCGTTATCTGCTTTGCGGCAAGCGCCGTCATAAACCTGATTTTTTACAGAAAAACGATTTTCGACGCGATTGATTTTATTAAATCAAAAGCACGGCCCGCTTCTTAAAAATATCATAAAACCCGTTGTTTTGGAGAAATTTTATGAAAATTCTTTTTGTTTTCGCCGACGATTTTCCATATTACGGCGCGTGTACGAACATATTGAATCATCTGCTTTCCACCGGTATTTTCACTGAAAAAGCGGAAAAGATCGGCGTGCTTTCGGCAAAATTTTCTTTTGACGAAAAAAATTACGAGAAAACGGAGTTCGCCGACGTGTACCGCGCTTACGTCTGGGACGTTTTTCCGCTCAAATCGCACAAAAATAAGCTTGCGCACCCGTTTCTGTTCGTACGCGGCGCATTTGCCAAAATATTTTCGCTTG